>CAZBSV010000001.1:0-6231 GCA_964494795.1 uncultured Spirochaetales bacterium
ATTGCTGCCCCATCGGTGATTGCTGCCCCATCGGTGATTGCTGCCCCATCGGTGATTGCTGCCCTGTCGGTGGTTGCTGCCCTGTCGGTGGTTGCTGCCCTGTTGGTGCTTGGGATCGCGATCGGGTTCGCGCCGACGAGCACGGCAACCGAAGAGGAGGTGGGCGAATTCGCCGACGAAGGCTTCGAGGACGACTGCCTCGCCTGTCACGACGAGAGCGCGAAAGAGCCGATCCTCCCGATTCTGGCGACGCAGCACGCGGTGAAGGCGGACGAACGCACACCTCTCGCCCGACAGCACGAATGCCAGACCTGCCACGGTCCGAGCGCGGCGCACATGGAGGACGAATCGACGCCGGTTTCTGTGGTGTTCGGCCCCAATTCGGCTCCCGGCCCGCAGAACGAGGTCTGCCTCGGCTGCCATCAAGGCGGGGATCGCATCAACTGGCAAGCCAGCATACACGCGGCCTCGAACGTCGCCTGCGCGAGCTGCCACTCGATCCACGCTCTCGAAGACCAGGTGATGATCAAGAACCGCCGACCCGACACCCCCATCAATCGCCCGGATCAGACCGCAGTTTGCTTCCAGTGCCACGCCGACAAGCGGGCCGAGATCAACAAGGCTTCGTCACACCCGTTGCGGGATGGCTTGATGGCGTGCTCCGACTGTCACAATCCCCACGGTTCGATGGGCCCGACGAGCCTCCAGAGGCCGACAGTCAACGAGACGTGCTTCACCTGCCACGCTGAAAAGCGCGGGCCGTTCTTGTGGGAGCACGCGCCTGCGTCCGAGGACTGCACGACCTGCCACACTCCGCACGGCTCCAACCACCCGGCGCTGTTGAGAGCGCGAGTACCGCAGCTGTGCCAGTCGTGCCACGTCGCGAGCCAACACCCGAGCACCGCTTACAGCGGACCCAACTATTCGAACCCGGTGCCGGGCGGCGCGCCCGTGATCGACCGGCGGGTGGGCGCAATGGGATGCCTGAACTGTCACGTCGAAGTTCACGGCTCGAATCATCCCGGCGGTGCGCGCTTCACGCGGTGAGCTTTGGATGAGGCCTCGAATGGAGAGCCCGCAGGCGAGACGATGAGACGAAGAATCGAGATTCCAGTGATGCGCCCGTTCACAACAGCAGCGCTGATGGCGTGCGCGGCTGGCCTGCTCGCTTCATCGAGCGGGGCCGACGACGACGACCCGAAATACCGCGAGCTCACGACCTACATGAGCACGTTCGAAGTCGGCACATTCTTCAACAGCTCCGACGAGTTCGAATTCGGTGACTACACGGGCCTGGTGGACGATGGCTGGTCGGTGCTCGGTAACTTCGACCTGCGCCAGAGGAGCGTTTTCGACGCCGAAAGCGCCTACTACTACCGACTCCGGGGTCTCAATCTGGGCCTCGACTCGCGCTACATCGACGGCGAATACAAGATTCCTGGACTGTTCGGGATCTCCATGCTCTACGACGAAATGCCCAAGTACCAGACCGACTCGGCCCAGACATTCTTCCTCAACGCCGGCGCCGGCTCGCTGACCCTGCCGATCGATTGGGTCGGGGTCAACAACCCGACGCAGATAGACCCGAGATTCTTCCGCGGCAGCAACATCGACCACAAACGCAGAATCGCGGGCGGCGAGATCTCGCTGATCTTGCCCAGCCACTTCGACTTCGACGCGAGCTACACCCACCAGACGAAGAACGGCGAGAAGCTCACGTCCGCGGTGATGGGGCTCAACGGCGGCAATCCGCGCGCGATGAACGTGCCCGAGCCGCTCGACTACACCTTCCACCAGATCGATTCGCACATCCGCTACACGCTCGATGACTTCCAGCTGCAGCTCGAGTACTACGGCTCGGGCTTCGACAACGGGATGAACGGCCTGACCTGGGAAAACCCATACCTCGCAGGCCCGCTCAACCCGAATGTCGGCTACCCGCTAGGCGTGGCGCAAAAGGCGAGCATGCCCGACAACTGGTTCCACCAGATCAGCAGCTCGGGCGCGCTCAACCTCCCATTCAACAGCCGCGTCATGTTGAACGCGGCCTTCGGCTGGGCGACCCAGCGCGATGACTTTCTTCCCTACACGAACAACCCGCTGCTCTTGGTCGATCCCGCCCTCGGGCTCCCGCGGCCGGATCTCGACGGCGAGCTCGAAACCCGACTGTTGACGTTCCGCTTCGTATCGAATCCGCTGCCGAAACTGGGCATCAACCTCGGCTACCGCTGGAACGACCGCGAAAACGAGACTCCGGTGGACACCTACTTCCGGATCCGCGCGGACTCGGAAAACCAGGACCCCGTCAACGCCCGGCGAAACCGCCCATACAGCTTCGAACAGCACAAAGTCGATGCAGACGTGAGCTACGACGTCTACAAGCGCACCAAGCTCACGCTCCTGTACGAGTGGGAGCAGATGAATCGGAATCTCCAAGAAGTGGACGAGAACAACGAACACACCGTCGGAGGCAAGCTCGTGAGCCGACCGAGCCAGTACGTGAATCTGGGCGTTCGCTTCGAGCGATCCTATCGCGACCGCGGCTCCTACGACTGCGTGAAACCGCTGATCGCCGGCGAGCCGCCGGGCGCCGTCGCGAATCCCGGCTGCCCGATCTCTCCTGGAACCGGATTGGTGTTCGAGAATCAACCACAGCTGCGCAAGTACTACATGGCAAACCGACGCAGAAACGACGCCCACAGCTGGATCTCGGTCACTCCGCTGGAGAGCCTGACCCTCAGCAGCCATTTCCAGTACATCGACGATGACTACTACAAATCCACTTTCGGCTTGACCGAGTACCGGTTGATCAGCACGGGAGCCGACGCCTCGTATGCGGCCACGAGCGCGCTGAACCTCCACGCGTTCTACAACTTCGACAATTCCAGAAGCGAGATGGAATCCGTGGCGTTCGGAGGCCTGGACGCCTCCTTCGACCCGGCCAATTTCTGGTCGAGCCGGGACAAGGACTTTACCCACACGGTCGGCGCTGGCTTCGATTTCGACGCGATTCCGGACCGGCTGACGGTCGGCCTCGACTACCTCTTCGCCAAGTCGGTCGGCAGGATCGACACGAGAACCGTCGCGGGGCGCGTGACGCCGCCCTTCCCCGACGAGGAAACCGCGCTTCACGACGTCAGCGTTTACGGGAACCTGCAGATCTCTCGGAACGTTTCGATGCGGGTCGGCTACCTGTTCGAGATGTACAACTCCTCCGATTGGGCGACCGATCGGGTGTGCCCCGCCTGCCTGAACTTCAGCGGCAACGCTGCGGTGGTCGCGTCGGGGGAGAGCCCGCCGGACTACGACGCGCACCTCGTGTCGCTGTCGTTGATCTACAACTTCTGGTAACGCGCGATCGCATTTTCGTTCCTCGCCTGCAACCGCGTCAGCAGGCGCGCCCGACGAGAGGATTTCGGACAATCCCTCCGCAGCCTTGCGGATACCGATGAGATCGGGAAAGCTGGGCGCTTCGTTTTCGCCGCTGACGCGCGGCGAGTGTCCCTGCTTGTGGGATTTGAATCTAAAAAAACTTGAGAGGAGACCCAGCATGCCGGAAATTTCGGTTCAGAAGCAGTGCCTCAAATTGAGCAACCTCGGAGCCGTCGATTCCTTCGGCACGCCGATCGGCAAGCTTCCGAAGCAGACCAATGCGGGATTCTTCGAGGAAGGCGATCTGGCCGCAGGCACCTGGGAATGCGGGCCCGGCAAACTCCAGCTCGACCTCGACGTCACGGAATTTTGCCATCTGCTCAAGGGCCACTGGCTGCTGACCTCGGATTCCGGCAAGGTCACGGAGCTGCGGGCCGGCGACAGCTGGGTGTTCCCGCGCGGCTGGAAGGGCACCAGTGAAGTGGTGGAAACGGTTCGCAAGGTCTACCTGATCGTCTCCTGACAGCGGTCAACGACCAATCAGCGGTCAACGGCCAATCAGCGGTCAACGGCCAATCACGAGACCCGCGTTTCGGCGTTTCGATCCGCGCGCGAGCGCGCGCAGCGCCGCTCGCGCCTCGAGGATCTCGTCGGAGAAGCGTGTCCGCTAGCTGCGCGGATCCGACCCCAGAAGCCGCGGGGACAGGCCCGGTTCGGCAAGGCCGTCCGCGCGCGAGCCTTCGCGCTTTTCGTGCCGGTAGATCTCGCGCACGAGCTCGCGGATCTGAGAAGCTGCGCGGTCCTGTTCGGCGAGCGACTCGGCCATCTTCGCGACCATCTCCTGGTATTCGGCGCCGGTCTTCAGGTTCCGGAACTTGTAGGGGAAATCGTGGGTGAGTTGGCCGAACGCGTCCTGCAGGCGGGTGCGGATCTGGATCTCGCACACCATCGTGCGCGGGGTGAGTTCGTGGTTGTCATCGTCTCCGGTGACACTGTCGTAGCTGAAATCGGCCATCAGGTGGATCGACCGGTAGCCCGAGGGCTTCGGCTTGCGGATGAAGTCCTCCGTCTCGCCGCGATTGACGCGAAAGCCGTGTGAATGTTCCAGCATCTTCTGGATGCCGAAGCAGTCGTCGACGAACCAGCAGACGACGCGCGCGCCGATCAGGTCGCGGATCACGTCGGTCGGGTAGTAGTATTCGGGCCAGCCGAGCCGCTCGAGCTTTTCGAGAAAACTCGTGAGCGGCTTGACGCGACTGGCCACCTCGAGCGATTCGCTCGGCAGCTGGTGGTTGAGCGCGTAGGCGAGGCACAGCTGGGTGAGGTTGACCTCGACCAACCGGCGCAGGTTATCGACCTCGGAGCTGTAGCGCAGATAGAAGCGATTGGTCTTCCGCACCAGTTCTTCGCGGCGACTCGAATGCATGCGCGGCCCGTCCCGGTAGGCAAGCGGTAGGCAAGCCTACCACGCAGCCACGCGCGATTCCGCTCAGACGCGGAGGCCGGCTTCGATCCCGGGATGCGATCGCCCACGCACGACGACTCTGCGGGCGACCGGCGCACCGGCGTTGGCGCGCGCGAGCGCCTCTCGCGAGCAGCTGAACGATCAGCTCGACGTGGCCTTAGGCGCTAAGATTCATCAACGCCTCCACCTTACTCACGAGCTAGGTGCGACCCACTCGTAATCGCGGATCCAGCGCGGGACAGGTCGGATTCCCCGTTTCATCGTCTGGGCTTACCACCGTATACTTGTAATCGGCCTCTTGTGCCGCTCCGGGGTCGATCGGTTTCGATCGGGCCATGCCATTGTGATCGGAACCGAGAGTCTTCCCGACGAACGGATCAAAGTAAATCCAATACTTTCTAACGACATCCTTTTTCTCCCCACCGACGATTTCGACACTTTGCCACTCGACGTGATCACCGCGCTGAACTTCCTGATCCAGAGGTGTATTTACCCGGTCCGGGCAGTTTTCGATGTATCGGATGTCAATCCGGTGGGTCGTGTCCATACCACTTTGAGAGCACCCCATTACGAACGGGGCGACTGGCATGGCCGCTGCCAGAGCCTGCGCGACGATCAACCACCGCCTCGCTCCACCACCCAATGTCATGTTTTTCATCTGCTCCCTCCTGGTCGTTACGCGTGCCATCCGGCGCTGGGTCAGTCTTCGCGCTTTGCGAGCAGCGCCCGAAATCGGTCGGTCTCCATCAGGGGTGCGAGTCCGGCATCCACGGAGAGGAGTTCCACTGGATAACCGAGCTCGACCGCCCGTTCGATCGCGGCGAGCGCTTTGTCTGCATCACCGAGGCTGACGTTCGTGACGGCCGCGTCGTAGCGTACGTACATGCTCTGCGGAGCCAGTTCTAGCGCTTTGGCAACGAGCTCTCGGGCGCGCTCCGGCTCGTCGACGTTGGCGTAGTAGTGCGCCAACAGCACGGTTGCGTCTGGATCGAAGGGATTCACGCTCAGTACGCCCTCCGCCAGCTCGATCGCCTGCTTGTAGGCAGTCGCAGCGGGCTCGTCTTGTCCGCCTGTAAATCGGAAAGCGTCTCCTAGCGCGCCCCAGGTCTCGTAGTCGTCCGGAGCGAGCTCGATGGCCCGCTGATACATCTCGATGGCTTCGCGAAATCGGCCCAGAAAGAAATAACTCGCTCCGATGTTCGCGTAGGCGATTTGCGAGGGAAACAACTCCACAGAGCGTCGCCAGGCGATTGAAGCATTCTCGAAATCGCCGAGCATGTAATAGGCGGTTCCAAGACTCAGATGGCCCGACGCGTTATCGGGCGTGAGATCCGTGACGCGGCGGAAATACTCGATCGCTTCCGCTGATCGGCCCGCTGAAAACAGGAAGTTGC
>CAZBSV010000002.1:0-2048 GCA_964494795.1 uncultured Spirochaetales bacterium
GCGAGCGCGCCGAGCGCGAGTTCACGATCGACGCGATGGCCGACGCCTACGAGCGCGTCTACCGCTCCGCCTGCGCGAAGCGCTCGCGGTAACTATTCGCGCTGGCACTCGGAGCCTCGTACCGATTCCCTCGATGATCCCCGTCGCCGAGCCGATCAGCTCGTTCGAGCCCGATGCGACCACTCGAGTGAGCTCGGGCGATCGTAATAGAACAGCGACCGGCTTGTCGCGACGTCGCGAAAACCAAACGGCTCGAGCAGAGAATCGACCGCCTGCTTCTCCGAAGCGATGTCGCCATGTAGCTCTAGGATGATTCGCTGCACGCGAGGCAGGGTTCGCAGCGCGCCCGCCAACACGGCGCGCTCGTAGCCCTCGGTATCGATCTTGAGCAGATCGATCCGATCGACGCGCATTCGATCGAGCGACTCATCGAGTGTTACACAGTCTACATCGATCGCATCCGGCTGCGCGTCGTTGACCACTCGGCTGTTGATCGATGATGTGGTTTCCAAAAAGCGCACAATTCCCTGCTCCGAGCCGACCGCTGCGTGAACGGTCTCAACGTTCGAAAGGCCGTTCATCGATACATTGCGAACGAGCCGCGCGAACGCGCTAGGCGAGGGCTCGAACGCGATCACGCGGCCCTTCCTCGCACGGCGCGCCTGCCGCAGCGCGAAGAATCCGATATTCGCCACCACGTCCACCACGCACGCATCTTCGCCTGGTCGAAACTCCGGCACGTCGTCGTAGCCGTGCTCGTGCCAGATCTCCCAGTACGAAGCAATTTCTCCGCGCGAGGCGTCGAGCGCGACCGAAATGTCACCCAGCCGTACCGTCACGTCCCGGGGAGCGGCTGGCCACCCGACGCGCATCCTCAACCAGCCGATCAAGCAGCGAACCATCGCCCATTTTCCGCTGAGCCCACGGGCGGATCGGACGCTCACGCTGAACAGGCGCACCAGGCGGCGCACGCGAAACCACGGCGTATCGATTCCCGCATTCTGAACAGTCATTCAGGCTACTCCACGCTTGGGTCGAACGAGCTTCGTCGCAGCGCTTCGCACGCGCATCGCGATCCTCACAGCGGACGGCAACACCTTGAATTCGACAAACGCGATGACCCTGTAAATCGATGGAATGAAGCAGAGATCGTAATAGCCGACGAAGGATACCACTTCGGGTCGAAACTTCTCCTTGAACTTCTGCAGCGGGCCCGCGCCGACGCCGCGTTGGCAGTACCAGCGGCAGCCATTTCCCTTGGCCCACCGCATGCCTTCCCAAACGAGCGCTTCGTTCGCGCGCAGGCTCTGATGCCTCTGAAGGATGCCCCGGTGCATCTCGACGCACAGCTCCCCAAACATCAGGGAGATCTGCCCACCGATGATCTCGCCCTGGTAAATCGCCAGAAGCACGACCCCTTGCCCTCGCGAGACGAACTCGTTCCACAGGCTCTCCTGATAGCGGAGGCTCCTGAACAGGAAGCCTTTTCCGGTCGCGAATTCGCGATACACCCAATAGAAGCGGCGCATTTCCTCCAGGCTTTCGGCGGGTCGAATACTCACGCCTTCCTTGATCGCTTTACGAACGCCAGTTCGCGCCTTGGGGTCGATCTGTTGAAAAAGAGCGTCCTCCGTTTCGGCTTTTCGCAAATCGACGCGATAGACGTCCCTCGGGGCATTCCAGTAGGTGAATCGATACGGGAGATGCCTGAACCCTCTATCGATGAATGGATCAGCGACGCCTCCTATGCTCGCTTCGATGACGTGTGGGTCGATGCGAAGAAAGATCGCTCGCTTCTCCCGCGCCTTGGCGCGAACCTTATCGATCAGGGCATCGAACGTTTCCGAATCAGCGAGATCGAAAACGAACCCGCGGGGCGCATACATGATGCTCAAGGGAATCAGCGGAAGCTTCCTGACCAGAATCATCGCCGCGCCGAGTACCTTGCCAGCTTCCTCTGCCAATAAGTAGATGGGGGACCAGCCATCGATGGCTCGGACGCGACCCCAGCCAAATGCGTTCAGCGGATGAGCCATCGCGAACTTCGC
>CAZBSV010000003.1:0-3468 GCA_964494795.1 uncultured Spirochaetales bacterium
CGCCCGCGAGGCTCGCTGCGCTGGGGGGGCTCTCGGCGCTTCTCGTGATCACCCACATGCACAGCTTTCTCGCGCTCGTCGTGCTGTCTGCGATGCTCCTGCTCTACGACCGCAGGAACTTTTCGCGGTGGCTCATGTTTGCGGCTTTCGCGGGAGTGCCGTCCTGCATCCTGTTCGCGCTGCTGTACGCGGGCAGCGGAGCCGCCGGGTTCATCTCGTGGTATCCGGGCTGGTTGACCCATCCGTCGGAAAATCGCGACGTCTCGCTATGGCTCTTCCTCTGGCTGAACTGGGGAGTGTTCCTGCCGATCGCCGGCGTGTCGTTGATTCGCTTCCGCTACTTCCGAGATCCACTAGTGCTCGGCGGATTCGCGCTATTCGCGCTGTGTTTCTTGTTGCGCTTCCAGCCGAACGTCTGGGACAACACGAAGCTCCTCACCTGGGGCCATCTGCTGCTCTGCGTTCCCGTCGCGCGCTACCTCTCGCATCTGTGGTCGAAACCGGCCCTGATCTCGCGATGTTTGGCCACGCTGCTGTTCCTGTTCACCATCGCCTCGGGATCGCTCGACCTGTGGCGAATGACGCAGACCGACGATGTCGCCAACCGCATGTGGTCGCGAGACGAAATGGAACTGGCCGACGCCTTCCGGGCGATCTCGGACCCGACGGCAGTCGTTCTGTGTTCGGACCATCATCACCACTGGGTTCCGGCCCTGAGCGGCCGGCAGATCCTGCTCGGCTATCGCGGCTGGCTGGCGAGCTACGGATTGGACTACGGGCCGATCGAACGCGACGTTCGCGAGATGCTGAGCGGCGGCGCGCACGCGGAGGCGCTGATTGCCCGCTATGGCGTGGATTACGTCGTGATCGGCGACAGCGAGCGGCGAGATTTCGACGCCGACGCGAGCTACTTTGAGCGCCACCACGAGCTGATCTTCGATCGGGCAGACAACAAGGTCTTCAGCGTGCACCGGGAATCGGGGGGCGATCGCCTGTGACGAAAAGCGAGGAAGAACAGGTGCACGCCAGCCGCGCAGGATCGCACGCGCGCATACTCGACTGGACGGAGGCAGTGCTCTGGATCGCCCTGATCGCGGTCGGGATCCTCGTTGCGCTGGCGGTGCTGCGCGAAAGCGAAATGCGAAACCAGCCGCGAGGGCCCGTCGCGCCAGCGCCCACAGGACTGATCGAAGCCGAGGATCTCGCGCGGATCGGACAGAGCCGGGATTTCCCTTTCTGGCTCCAACCCACCTCGGATTTCCTGGAGGGAAAGTGGTCCGGCGACGCCCACATGTTCGCCAGCAACACGACCGAGGGCGATTGGATCGAATTTCGGCTGCCCGAACAGGAGCCCGGCCACTACGCGCTCGAGCTGTTCATGACGAAGGCGGCCGACTACGGGATCGTCGCAGTAGCCGTAAACGGCATCCCGCTGCTTGCATTCGACCTGTGGGCCGGCCGCGGGGTGCTGCCGACCGGCGCCCTGAAGCTCGGCGACGTGGAGCTCGGCGGCAGCGACGACGTGCTGCGCTTGGAGGTCTCAGGAAAGAATCCGGACGCATCGCCACCGTTCTTCCAGTTCGGAATCGACGGAATCCGACTCGCAGAGCCGGCGCCGCCGGCGCCGCCGGCGAGCGCAGAGGGCGCGCCCGCGGGCGCGCCGGACGCGGGGCCGCCCCCGCCCGAATCGGACGCAGAGCGCGCTTCGGCCGATGCTCGATAGGCACGCGAGGGCGAGAAATCGCGCGCCCCGGCGAAATCGAGGGCCCCGGCAAATGGGAGGTCGACCCATTCGCCGCGCGACCGGCGGCACGACTCGCTGCGGCCGGGCGCCCGATTCGAGGGTCTGAGGAGCCGCCGATGTCGACCGCAGCGATCGTCGTCCCCTGCTTCAATGAGGCCAAACGGCTCGATCAGGCCGCATTCGAGCGATTTGCAGCCGAGAATCCGGAGATTTCGTTCTGCTTCGTCGACGACGGGAGCGCAGACGATACGAGGCGAATCCTCGATGGCCTGGCGGTCCGATTATCGGAGCGCGCCCGCGTGGTCGCGTTGGAGGAGAATTCCGGCAAGGCGGAGGCGGTTCGTCGAGGGGTCAATCGAGCCCTGGAGTCGAAGCCCGACTACGTCGGCTTCTGGGACGCCGATCTCGCCACGCCTCTTGGCGTCATCAGCGACTTCAGCGGCCTACTGGACTCCAACCCCAAGCTCCAGATGATCATGGGCGCCAGGGTCCAATTACTGGGCCGGCGCATCGACCGAAGCGCGTTGCGCCACTACGCGGGGCGCGTCGCGGCGACCGCGATCTCGACGGTGCTCGGGCTGCGCGTCTACGACACGCAGTGCGGCGCGAAGCTCTTCCGGGCGGACGCCGCGCAAGAGCTGTTCAGCGAGCCATTCCGAACGCGCTGGATCTTCGACGCCGAGATCATCGCGCGCCTGATCGCAAGACTCAGCGCCAAGCCGGGCTCCGAGGCCCGGGACGTCGTCTACGAGTATCCGCTGCTCGAGTGGAGGGACGTTCGCGGCTCGAAGATCCGCCCGCGCGACTATCTGCGCGCGGCGCTCGACCTGCTCAGGATCTACGACCAATACGTGCGGCCAAGCCGGAGCCGCTGACGGCGATCCTCCCAGAGAAGCTCTGAAGTTCGCTCCGGATCGGACGCGGCGGTTTCCGAGCCACGCGGCAGGCCTGCTCGCTTCAACAGCCCGCGCGCATGCGCCAGGTTCGCTCCGGTGTTTTTCCAGAAAAAACGGGGCGGCGGAACTCGCCCGCCGCCCCAGATTCCCATCGCGTCTGCGTCGGTCTCTCGACGCTAATTACGGCACAGGATGCTCCGATCGACGTCCAGTGATCCTTCGATCGTCCAGGCGGTGACAAAGAGGTCGCCTATGGAGGTTTGACCGACCGGAACCGCTGAGCCCTCGCAGTTCTCGGGGCCTCGGAATCGCACGCCGAACTTCGCCTGCGAGATAGATCCGGACGTACAGACGAAGCCCTCCTTGTTTCCGAAGAACACCACTCCTCCATCGTCGTCCAGGATCGCCAGGGTCACCGTGGTCGACGCCGAGCTGGCCCCAAACGGACAGCTGCCGGGGCTGGTTTCTTGGGCTTCGAGCTGGACGCTTACCGACCTGTCGATCGTCGAGGTCTTACCGCCAGTCCCCACGCCCCCCAGGGCCGCGAGAGTGCCGCCCGGCGTGACCTTCGTCGGAACGCACAGGCAGTCCGGGATCGGAGTCGGCGTCGCCGTTGGTGTCGCGGTCGGCGTGAACGTCGGCGTCACAGTCGGCGTGAACGTAGCGGTCGGCTTCGCAGTCGGCGTGAACGTCGGCGTCGGCTTCGCAGTCGGCGTGAACGTCGGCGTCGGCGGCGTGGTCGGCGTGAATGTCGGCGTCGCGGTCGGTGTGGACGTCGGCGTCGCGGTCGGCGTGGACGCTGGCTGACAGGTCTTAAGTCCGGGCAAG
>CAZBSV010000004.1:0-52500 GCA_964494795.1 uncultured Spirochaetales bacterium
GGGTTCGAGATGCGCCGCCAGGGAAGCGAAGCTTCCCCCGCTAGCCGCTCGAACCCGTTCCGGGTTCGAGATGCGCCGCCAGGGAAGCGAAGCTTCCCCCGCTAGCCGCGCAGCCGACACGGATTCGCGCGCCACTGCGGATTCGCGAAGCACTGCGGATTCGCGAAGCACTCGGGATTCGCGAAGTACTCGGGATTCGCGCGAGTGCGAGGATTCGGACTCTGCAGGATCAGCTGGAAGCGAGTCGATTCTGACTCTTGGCGAGACGCGAAACATGACGGCTTGCGCGCTTCTTCGGGATCGTTCCCTTCGAGGCCGCGCGCCGCAAGATGCCCTCGGCGAGCTTGATCGCGGAAGCGGTCTCGCTTGCGTCGCCCGCGGCGAGCGCGGTCCGCGCACTCTTGACCGCGGTCTTGACGCGGCTGCGGATTCGGCGATTTCGCTCGGTGCGCTTGAGTGTCTGACGGGCTCGCTTTTTTGCCGACTTGTGATTGGCCACGAAATCTCTCTCTTGGATGGCGACGGGCCCGGAGCATAGAGGCCGCCAGCCGAGGTGTCGACCGGATGCCCCGCTCCGGCGAGCCTTCAGGGGGGTTGCGGATTCGCCGATATACACGGCGGATCGGTGGGTTTCGGGGGGGTGGGGTGGCGGAAAGCCGGAATCGGATGGCAGCCCTGGCGGCGATCGGAAGCGCCTTCCTGGCCCTTTCAGCGCTCGCGAACGCCCCGCTCGAAGCCGCGCGGCCTGCCGACGAGGCGGTCGCCGAGAGCCCCGTGGATGCCGCCGAGGGTCCGGGCGCGGCAGCGGGCCCGGTCATCGACAGCGAGCTGGCGAGCGCGGCAGCGGACCCGGAGCAGGCAGTGGACCCGGAGCAGTTGGCGCGGGCGGGTTCCGCGAGTGAGCCGGACGCAACCCCTGCGGCGGTTCGCAGCGCCTGGGTGGCGGACGCCGAAGACGCGGCCGCGCGCATCCGGCGCACCCGCCGCGCGGCAATCGAACGCGGCATGTGGAACCTGGACCCGGCTGCGCGCGCCTTGATCGGCCCCGAGCTGAAGGGCCTGGGTCTCGAGTACGCGCGTGCGGCGGTCGCGCTCTCTCCGGATCTGCCGTCTGCCCGACTGGCGCTGGCGCGCGAGATCTGGCTGGAGGGCGATTCACCGATCGCCGCGACGCGGGCTGCGTTCGGTTCGCTGCGCGCGATCCCGCACCACTTCGAGGCGTCGATCTGGTTTGCACGTACGCTCGCTTATGTCGCATCGCTCGCGTTGATCATTGGTGGTTTGCTTACGCTCATCGTCTACGCGGGCTTCGCGTATTTTCCCGTGGCGCATGATCTCGGTGACCTCGTCCATTCGAATCTGCCGAATTTCGCGCGCGCCGCGCTGCTCGCGGCCGCGCTGCTGCTGCCGCTCGCGCTCCAGCAGGGGCTGTACGGCCTCGCACTGGCGCTCTTGTCGATCGGATTGATCCACGGAGTGGCGCGGCAGCGCATGGTGCTTTGCGTCGCCGCGATCGCGATCTGGCTGGGCATGTTCCCGATGGCTCGATTCGCGGGCACGCTGTTCAACGCGTATGCCGATGGCTCGTTTGAAGCGGTGGTTGCTGCGAGCGACGGATTCGCGCTCCCCTCCGACATGAGCCGTCTGGCGGCGGCTTCCGAAAGCGATCCTCTCGCCGCGATGGCGCTGGCCATCTCTTCCAGTCGATCTGGCGATCTGGCGCAAGCCGACGCGCGCTATCGAGCATTGCTCGGAATGGACGCGTCGAATCACGCCGCGATCAACAACGCCGCCAACGTGAAGCTGCGGCTTGGCGAGCTGGACGCGGCCATCAATCTCTATCGAAGGTCGTCTGAACTGAAGCCGTCTGCGACCGTGCTGTTCAATCTGTCGCAGGCTCAGGGGCGGGCGTTCAAGCTGGATGACCACAGTCCGACGCTGGCCGCCGCACAACAGCTCGATGGCGAGGCGGTCGCCGAACTCACGCTCTTGCAGGGAAGCGAAATCGCGGGCTTCACGGCCGATCTCGAACTGTCGCGCAGTGCGCTTTGGGAGCGCGTGCTTTCGGCTCGCTCAGGCGCCGCACTCGCGGCCGAGTTTCGCTCGGCGATTGCGCCGGGCGTACTGGGCCGGAGCCAGGAACTCGCAGCAGCGGCATTGGCTTTGATCGCGATTCTGTCGCTCGTCGGCGCTGCTCGGTGGACCGCGTCTCATGCCTGCGAGCGCTGCGGTCGCAGGATGTGCCCTCGCTGTGAGCCGGATCTCGGCGGCGCGCCGGATTGCGAGAGCTGCCAGCGTCTGTTCAATCAGCCGGAAACGACGGACCGCACGATGCGAGTGGCGCGCCTCCACGCGCTGCGCTTTCGCGACCGGCGGCTCGCGCGTCTTCGAGTGATCGCATCGATTCTTGTTCCAGGGGTCGCCGGCGCGCTGGCGCGCTGCCATTTGACCAGTTTGATCGGAGCCTTTTCGGCGACCCTCGCGACCATCGCGCTTGTCTGGCGCCACGGTGTCACGCCGGATCCGTTGGTGGCCGGCATGGCGGCTCCGATGCTGTTCGGTTTGATCTCCGGATTTGCATCGCTGTGCTACGGCGTCTCGGTCGTATTCGCGCTCGCTGCGCGGAATCGGAGCTAGGGATGGCGGCCTCTCTTCGCGGCGATCTCAAGGACTTCGGTATCGCGGACGTCTTCCAGTTGATCGGCCAACAGCGCAAGACTGGCATTCTGGAATTCAATCGAGATCGCGAGCAGATCCAGATTCTCTTCGACCGGGGTGCCGTGGTGTCGGCTGCGCCCGCAGGATCGTGGGCACACGCGGCGACGGCGGAGATGCTCATGCGCTGCGGGCTGCTGACGCGCGATCGCATCGAACAATTGCGAATGGAGTGCAACGCATCCGCTCGGACACTCAAGGATGTCGTCACTGCGCGAGGTTGGCTCAGCGAAGAGGAGCTCTTGAAGATCGAAGAACTCCTTTCGCGCGAGACGATCTTCTCGGTTCTGCGCTGGCAGGCGGGGTCGTTCGACTTCACGGCGGGCGAGGTGGAGCACGATCGAAGTGCTGATTCGCTTCTGGGTGCGGAGCAGATCTTGATGGACGGCCTCCGCATGGTCGACGAATGGCAGAGCTTCGCCGATCTCGTTCCCTCCGAGGACATGGTCTTCCGTCGCGTACTCTCCTTCGAGCAGTACGGCGAGCGCTCTGGCGACGAGACGCCCGGGCAGCGGGCGGGCGCCGAGCGGGTCTTCGAGTTGATCGATGGGCGTCTTTCGGTGCGTCGCATCATCGACCTCTCGCTTCTCGGTACTTTCGATTCGGTACGCTCGCTCGCTCAGCTACACCGCTTCGAGATCATCGAAGCGGTCGAATTGCAAAGTGAGACGCCGCCAGTGGAGGTGATCGCACCGCACACGCGTCATGCGTTGCGACTCGAATTGCTCGCCGCGATCGCTTCGCTCGTGCTTCTCGCGGTCGTCGCAGGTTCCATTCAGTTCGCAGGTTCCAGCCAGTTCGCAGGTTCCAGCCAGTTGGGTGGGAGTGTCCGGGTGAATCCAGATCCGTTCTCGATCGAGTGGCCGACCGAACTCGAGCTCGCGAGGAGCTCCGATGAAAAGCGTCGGGTCCGCCACGCTCTGGAAACCTATTGGTTCGACCACGGTCGCTGGCCGGAGGACCTTGCAGAGCTCGCGAAGGACGGCTTTCTTTCGCAAAGGGAATTGGCATCCGAGATGGGCCGACCCTACTATTATGTGATTCGCGAGGACGGAGCCTGGTTGCTCGCGCCGGACCGCTGAGGGAATCCCCTGCCCAAGACAGACCCCACTGCACGCCAGACATTGATCTTCGATGACAATCAGAGTGCGGCTGCGCTCTACGGAGAGGGAGACCGAACCCTTCGCCTGATCGAACGTGATCTCGGGGTCGATGCCCGGGCGCGTGGCAACGAGGTCCGCCTGGTCGGAGATGCCGACAAGGTCGAACTCGCGCGGAAGGTTCTCGAAGAACTCTACGGAATCGTTCGATCCGGCGGGGAAGTGCGCGCCCGCGACGTTCGCCAGGCGGTTCGCATGGTGACCGAAGAGCCCGAAGTGAACCTCGGGGAGGTCTACGAGGACGTTCTTTCGTCGGTTGGCGGTCGGCGTCGGATCAAAGCCAAGAACGTCAATCAGCGCCGTTACATCGACGCGATGAGCAACCGCGACGTCGTGTTCGCCATCGGACCTGCGGGCACGGGCAAGACCTATCTCGCGATGGCGATGGCGATCGCAGCGCTCAATCGCCACGAAGTGTCGCGCGTCGTGCTGACCCGCCCAGCCGTCGAAGCCGGTGAAAAACTGGGCTTTCTGCCGGGCTCGATGGCCGAAAAAGTCAATCCATACCTGCGCCCTCTCTACGACGCGCTCAACGAGATGATGCCGTTCGAAAAATCCAGCCGCTTGATGGAGCGCGGCGTGATCGAAGTGGCCCCGCTCGCCTTCATGCGCGGCCGCACGCTCAACGATTCGTTCGTGATCCTCGACGAAGCGCAGAACACGACGCGCGAGCAGATGAAAATGCTTCTCACGCGCCTCGGATTCGATTCGAAGGCGGTCATCACGGGTGACGTGACGCAGATCGATCTCCCGCCCGACAAGCGCAGCGGGCTGGTCGACGCGCGGAGCGTTCTCGAAGGTGTGGAGGGCATCGAGTTCCTCTACTTCAGCGAGAAGGACGTCGTCCGTCATCCACTCGTACAGTCGATCATCGTCGCCTACGAGCGCAACGAAGCGGGCACCTCGAATACGCGCAAGGTAGACGAACCGCCGCCACCGCGGGCGGCGCTCGAGTCGACGGGCTCTCGAGAGGAGTGACGGTTAGACTCTCGGTGCCGCCGCGATCGCGACTCCTGCCGCGAGTCGATGCGCGCCTGCTCCGCTCGCGCGCGATCCGCGCGCTTCGCGCACTGGACTGCTCGAAGTCGGAACTCTCCATCGCGCTCGTCTTGGATGCTGAAATCGCGGCGCTGAATTCCGAGCACCGCGGCAAGCGTTCTGCGACCGACGTATTGTCGTTTTCCCTGCTTGAGGGCGAGCACGGCGAATACGGCGGCAGACTGCTCGGCGACGTGGTCATCGGAATCGAGACCGCGGCCCGCCAGGCGCGCGCCGCTCGCCGCGGCCTCGACGCCGAGGTGGCGAGACTCTTGATTCATGGGATCCTTCATCTGTTCGGGTGGGACCACGAAGAGCCCGAGGAGGCCAAGCGCATGCGGGTGGAGGAGCGGCGACTTTGGCGTGTGATCCGCGCTTGACGCGTCGCGCTAGGATCGCGCTGCTGGCAGCGTACGGGGTCGCGACCTTCTTCTCGTTTCCGCATCCGATCGCGGGCAGCGTCGTCGACCTCGGTCTGCTCTGCGGTTGGATCAGCCCCGCCTTGTTGCTCGCCGGCTTGAGCGGTCTGTCTCCGCGCGCCGCGGTCCGCCACGGCTTCGTCGCAGGGACGCTCGCGCAAGGCGCGATTCTGCACTGGATCTACGTAGTCTCCGTCGAATACGGTCACGCGGCGCCGCTTTACGGGCTGCTCGGAATCTTCGGGCTCGGTGCCCACGCGGGCTTGTTTACGGCGATGTTCGCGCTGGCGTGGTCGCTGCTCGAGCGCCGTGGCCTGGCTTCGCCCTTCGCGGCTGCGCTGGTCTGGACGCTGGTGGATTACATGCGCGGCGCGGGTCCACTCGGCTTTCCGTGGGCGGCCATCGGTTATTCGCAGCACGAAAACCCCGCGCTGCTCGCGCTGGCCGCCTATTTGGGCGTCCACGGCATGTCGTTCGCGGTCGTGCTCGCGGGTGCGACGCTCGCAGCTATTTCCCGGGATCTACGGACGACTCGAAAATTGTCGCATGCTTCGCTCGCCGGACTCGCGGCGGCCGCGGCGATCATCGCGCTCGGGTTGCTGCTCTCGATACGACCCGATCACGCCAGCGAGACGGTCCGGGTCGCGGTCCTGCAGGGAAACATCGAACAGGGCGTGAAATGGAATCCGGAGTGGGCCGAGCGCACCCTCGCGATCTATGAAGAGCTGTCCCGCAGAGCCACGGATGCGGGTGCGGAGGTCGTCGTTTTCCCGGAGACCGCTGTGCCAGGAGCGCTGAACTCGGATGCCGAGCTGCGCGCCCGCTTGGCGCAACTCGCGCGCGAGACCGGCGCCGCGTATGTGGTCGGCAGCGTCGCGGCGGAGGTCGAACCCGGGCGCCAGAGGGTCGCGTTTTTCGACAGCGCGTTCGTCATCCAGCCCGACGGCGTTTTCGGGGCCCGTTACGACAAATCGCAGCTGGTTCCCTTTGGTGAGTTCGTGCCCCTGGGCGAATGGCTCGGGGGATTCTTCGGTGCGATCGCGCGCGGCATGGCGACCGAACACGTCACGCCGGGTGCGGGGCCGCGCTCGGTATCGATCGCGAGGCGCCCTGCTGGGCAAGCCGCCGTGACCGCGGGAGTCCCTATCTGCTATGAACTGCTCTTCCCCGATATCACGAGGCGTTTCGCACGAGAGGGCGCGGGCTTGCTCCTCGCCATCACGAACGACGCGTGGTATGGGCGGACGGGCGCCCCCTATCAGTTGCTGGCAATGACCGCCGTGCGCTCGGCGGAAAGCGGAGTCTGGACGGCGCGAGCCGCCAACACGGGAGTGTCGGCGATCATCGACTCTCGAGGTCGCGTTCGATCCCGGACGCGGATCTTCGAGCGAGACCTTCTGGTGGACGATCTGCCGTTGCGCGCGTCGCCGCGGGGAGGGACATTCTACGCCCGACACGGAGACATCTTCGCGTACGGGTGCTGGGCGGGAGTGGCGGCGCTTGCGTGGCTGGGCGTCGCGCGAAAGGCGAAAGAAGAAGAGAAGGCATGAACGTCGAAACCGCACCGCTGCATCTGGACCCCAGCGAGCTCAAGGATCGGTTGCGCAAATTGCGCGGCCAATTCGGCGAGCTCCGGAGGCGTCTTTGACCTTGCGGCGCTGCGTCAGCGCCTCGAAGCGCTGGAGACCGAAACCGCCCGGCCGGACCTCTGGGAAGATCGGGAAGCCGCCGAGAAGATCCTGCGCGAGAAGCGAACCCTCGAGCGAGAAGTCGGATTCTTCGACGCGCTCGAGGCGAGCCTCGAGGACGCCGAAGTGCTGATCGAGCTGGCTGCTGAAGCCGACGACACGCTGACGCTCGCGGAGGCTTGGGAGAAGATCGAAGCTTCCAGTCGAGAACTCGAGGACGCCGAATTCCGTCAGATGCTCGGTGGCGAGAACGATGCTGCCAACGCGATCGTTTCGATCAATTCCGGTGCAGGCGGCACCGACGCCTGCGATTGGGCGGAAATGCTGATGCGGATGTACCTGCGCTGGGCGGAGCGGCAGGGGTTTCAGTCCGAGATGCTCGACCAGCAGCCGGGTGAAGAGGCCGGCGTGCGCAGTGCCACCTTCACCGTCAAGGGCGAGTTCGCGTACGGCTATCTGAAGGCGGAAGAGGGCGTTCACCGACTGGTGCGAATCTCTCCGTTCGACTCCCAGGCGCGCCGGCACACCGCGTTCGCGAGCTTGACGGTCATGCCCGAGATCGATGACGAGATCCAGGTGGACCTCGACGAAAAAGACATTCGCGTCGACACGTATCGGGCGAGCGGTGCCGGCGGTCAGCATGTCAACAAGACGGACTCAGCGGTTCGGATGACCCACATTCCGACGGGGATCGTGGTTCAATGCCAGAACGAGCGCTCTCAGCACAAGAATCGATCTACCGCGATGAAGCTCCTCCGGGCACGCCTTTACGAGCGCGCCCGCCAGGAGCGAGAAGCCGAGCTCGCGTTGGCGCGCGGTGAGCAGCGGCAGATCGACTTCGGCAGCCAGATTCGTTCCTACACCCTCCATCCCCAGCAGCGGATCAAGGATCACCGGACCGATCTCGAAGTCGGTAACGTGGGCTCCGTACTCGATGGTGACATCGACCGCTTCATTCGCGCCTTCCTGCTCAAGCGAGCCGGCGCGGAGCTGGAGGGATCGTGAGCGAGCAGGAACGCGAAGCCCGACGGGCGCGCCTCGACGCGCTGCGGAGTCGGGGCGTAGACCCCTATCCCGCCAGAGTCGGCGCGTGGCTGCCGATCGGCGAGCTGCGAGCGCGATTCGAATCCCTGGACGCCGCGGGCCTGCAGGCGAACCCGCAGTCGCTGGCCGTGGTCGGCCGCATCATGGCGTCGCGCTCCTTCGGCAAGCTGATCTTCCTGCGGATCGTCGAATCCGGCGAGTCGATCCAGGTGAGTGCGAAGAAGAACCAGCTCGACGCCGCGCTCTTCAGCTTCATCCGCGAACTCGATGTCGGGGATTTCGTGAGATTCGAAGGAACGCTCTGGCGGACCCTGACCGACGAGCTGACGCTGGATGCGAGCGGCGCCACGCTGCTATCGAAGAGCCTGCGCGGTCTCCCCGAGAAATGGCACGGTTTGAGCGACGTCGATGTCCGCTACCGGCAGCGTTATCTCGATCTGCTCGTCAACGAAGACGCGCGCCGGGTCGCGATCATCCGAAGCCGAAGCGTGAGCGCGATGCGAAAATTTCTGGATGCGCGGGGATTTCTGGAGGTCGAGACGCCCGCGCTGCAACCGCTGTATGGTGGAGCCGCGGCTCGACCGTTCGTCACCCGCCACAACACCTACGACCAGAAACTCTATTTGCGGATTTCGGACGAGCTCTACCTGAAGCGATTGGTCGTCGGAGGCCTCGATCGGGTCTACGAGATCGGCCACGACTTCCGAAACGAGGGAGTGTCGCGCAAACACAATCCAGAATTCACGATGATGGAGTGTTATCAAGCCTACGCGGACTATCGCGACATCATGGAGCTCGTCGAGTCGATGGTTGGCGAAATCGCGATGGCGGTTCGCGGGAGTCTGCAGATCGAGTACGCGGGTGAGAAGATCGATCTCGCCGGACCCTGGCCGCGCATTCCGCTGTGTCGGGCGATTGCCGATGCGACCGGAATCGATGTGCTCGCATTCGCAGACGCGGAATCGCTTCGGAGCGCGATCCGCAACAAGAAGTTGGGGTCCGGCGATTCACCGACCTGGGCGACGCTGGTCGACGACCTGTTCAGCGATCACGTCGAACCGACGCTGATTCAGCCGACATTCATCACCGACCATCCCGTCGACCTGTCGCCGCTCGCGAAACGCTCGTCCGAAGATCCCCGATTGGTGGAGCGATTCGAGCCGTTCATCGCGGCGATGGAGATCGGCAACGCGTTCAGCGAGCTCAACGACCCCGATGATCAGCGGGCGCGGATGGAGGAGCAGGCGCGCGGACAGGCGGACGGGGATGAAGAGGCTCATCCGATCGACGAGGATTTTCTTCGCACCCTCGAGCACGCGATGCCTCCGACGGGTGGACTCGGAATCGGCATAGATCGCCTCGTGATGATCCTCGCGGACGCGCCGAGTATCCGGGAAGTGATCCTGTTTCCCCACCTGCGCTCGGAGACCGCATAGTGGAGGGTCTCGCAGGCGCGATCTGGGGCGCGTTGACCGCCGTCGGAGGGACTCTCGCCCTCACCTTCATCGTCGCGATCTTCCTCGGGATCAGCGCGCTCACGCTGCTCTTCGTCGGATCGGCGGTGATCGCGTTGGAACAATTTGCGCGGGTTTCCAGCAGCTGGCGACACCGGATCGGATTCGGCGTGCTGTGGGCGGGCCTCGTCGGCGTCGCCTATCTCTATCGGTTCCAGCCGGAACTCGGCGCCCAGCCCTGGACCGAGTGGTCGCGTAGCTGGTCGATCGCGAGCTTCAAGTCGATCGGAGTCGTCGCGCTCGCGATGTCGTTGGTCCGAACGCTGATCGCCAAGCTTCCGCCGCACGCACTCGCGGTTGGCAACATCGTCTTGCTCGGAACGGGATACTCGCTCGCGGTCGGCGGGAGCGACAGCATCGCCTATGCGGTCGCTCCGTTCGCGATGACCGCGCTGGTCGCAGGCCTTTTCGCGCTGCGGCGCCGACGCCGTCGCGAGACGGCGCGTCCCGCTCCAAGCGAATTCGAGCGCTTGCTTCGTGTGCTATGCGGCGCGCAGGTTCCCGGGATCGCAATCGCGCTCGCGCTCTCGGAGCCGAGTTTCGGGGTTGCCGCCGCCGGCGCTGGCGTTCTCCAGCTCTATCTCGCCGCGATCCTGCTTGGATTGCTGCCGCTCGCCGCAGCGGGCCTGCTCGATTCCCGCGGAACTTCGGAGTGGTTCATCGCGATTCGATATTTGATGGCAAAGCGTCGACAGACGTTCATCTCGATCATCACGGGAATCTGTGTGGTCGGTATCGCGACCGGCGTGTGGTTGATCATCACGGTGCTTTCGGTCATGAACGGATTCGAGCGCACCTGGCGCGACGAAATCATTGGAAACCGCGCGCACTTCACCGTCCATCACAGTCTGGGAGCCTTCAGCGACTACGAGGCGGTACTCGAGCGCGTCACGGCCGTTCCGGGCGTGGTTGCAGCCTCGCCGTACCTCGACGCCGAGGGGATGGTTCGCGCGCCGGGCGGCCGGATCATGGCGGTGAAGATTCGCGGCGTCGACCCCGCGCGCGTCGGTGACGTCACGGATCTGCGCGAGGATCTGCTGGCGGGATCGCTTGCGGATCTCGAGCCCGAAGCCACTGCGGAGGGCGAGGATCCCGCGATCATGCTCGGAAACCAGCTCGCGACCTCGATCGGCGCCGGTGTCGGAGATTCCCTGTTGATGATCTCGCCCTTTGGCGGACCCCAGACGCCGCTGGGTCCGGCTCCGCGGCTCGAGCGTTTTCGCGTCGCTGGAATCTTCGAGTCCACGTTCTTCCAGTTCGACGAGGTGTTCACATTCGTCAATCTTGCGGCCGCGCAGGATTTCAAGCGCTCGGGTGACGTGATCGACGGGATCGAGGCCAGGACCACCGATTTCTATCGCTCGCGCAGCGTCGCGGCAGATGTTCGAGACGCGCTTGAGTTTCCGTATTTCACGCGCGATTGGAACGATTTCTTTCCGGCCTTCTTCCAGGCGCTCAAGACGGAGAGGGTCATGATGTTCGTGCTGCTCACGATGATCATGGTGGTTGCGGCGTTCGCGATCGTCTCGACGTTGGTGATGATGATCATGGAAAAGTCCGGTGACATCTCGATCCTCAAGACGATGGGCGCCCGGGATGAAATGATCGAGCGGATCTTCGCGATCGAGGGGACGTTGATCGGCTTGGTTGGCATCGTTCTCGGTGTGATCGCGGGAGTTTCGGTGACACAGCAGATCGCGTGGGTCCAGCGCCAGATCGAGGCGCTGATCGGCATCGACACGCTTCCGGCGAGCGTCTACCAATTCGATACGCTGCCCGCGCAGCTCGACTTCGGCCAGATCGTGATCGCCGTCGGAATCGCGATGGTTCTCGCGTTGGGAGCGACTCTCTTGCCCAGCCGCCAGGGCGCGCGCCTCGATCCCGTCGAGGCGCTTCGTTATGAGTGATCCCCTCGTTCGCGTCCGCGGCCTGTGCAAATCGTTCCGGACCGGAGAGGGCACGATCGAGGTGCTGCGCGGAATCGACATCGAGATTCAACCCGGCGAATGTGTCGCAATCTCGGGAAGTTCCGGCGTGGGAAAGTCGACTCTTCTACATATTCTTGGGACGCTCGACCATCCGACGTCGGGAACGGTGGAGTTTCGCGGAAAGGACGTCTTTGCCAACTCGAGCGACGGGCTCGCGCGCTTTCGCGGCGACTGTCTCGGTTTCATCTTCCAGTTCCACCATCTCCTGCCCGAGTTCAACGCGGTCGAGAATGTGATGATGCCGGGTCTGATCGCGAACGAAGACCTCGAGCCACTCCGGGAGCGCGCCGTCGCGTTGCTCGGGGAGGTGGGACTTTCGCACCGCATCGAACATCCGGTCGGAAAGCTCTCCGGCGGTGAGCGCCAACGGGTGGCGGTAGCACGCGCGGTGGTGCGGGAGCCCGCGCTGCTGCTCGCCGACGAACCGACCGGCAATCTCGACCCCAAAGCCGGCGAGCAGGTGTTGGACCTGCTGCTGGAACTCAACCGCAGCCACCAGAGCGGATTGGTCGTGGTGACCCACAGCCCCCAGATCGCCAAGCGGCTGGGCCGGACGCTCGTGCTCGCCGACGGTTTCATCGAGCATCCGAGCGACTTTTCCGACGCGCCGCCGTCGGCATAACTAACTGACAGAGAAAGAGAAATGGAGGTTGCGCAGACTTGTCACCTGCGCAGCGGACGACTAGACTCGAAGCGGTCTGAACGGCTGTGGGTCCGGACCGCACCGCCCTCCCCAAAGGTGATCCGCTCCCGGTTCCGAGGTTCCCCGCGACGGCGGAGGTGTGGGTTGCGCGCTGCACGTTGCGCGGAGCGGTCTCAATTTTGTTTCGCGCTGGCGCTCGCGCTGTGGGCGGCGGGCATCGCATCCGCGACTGGCGCAGCGGCCGAGCGCGAGCATGCGGTTGCGGTACTGCCGTTTCGGGTCCACAGCGCGAAGCCCATCGAATACCTCGGAGAGTCGATCTCGAACCTGATCCGGTCGCGGCTCGAAGCGCGCGGTGAGGTAAGCGTGATCGACATATCGCCGTCGAGCGCTGCGGGAGGCGACGTGTCGGATGCCGCCCTGCGCGGCATTGGGACGGAATCCGGCGCCGACACGATCGTGAGCGGGAGCCTCACGGAACTCGCCGGCCACTTCAGCCTCGACGTTCGCGTGACGCCCACTGCGATCGGCCTGCCATCGCACACCTTCGTGCTCACCGCGCAGGGCGACGACGAACTGCTGGAGCGCGTCAACGAATTGGCTGATCAGGTTCTGGATCAGATCGTCGGCGCCGCGCCCGCCCAGGTGGCGGAGGTTCAAATCGTCGGGCCGCCGGAATCGCTCGAAGATTTTGCTCCGCTGCTTCAGACCCGGGCTGGCGCCGCGTACGACCCCAAGCTGATTCGCGACGACCTGGACGTGCTGCGGGCCCTGCCCGAGGTCGCCAACGCCGAGTTCGAGACCGAGCGCGGGCCCGGCGGTATCGTCGTTCGATTCAAGCTCGTGATGGCTCAGCGGATCCTGACGCCCGTCGCCGCGCAGCAGGCCGCGGGCGCCCGGGTGGCGGAAGTACGCGTGCGGGGTAATCGCCGAATCGAGGCAGAGGCCATCAAGGCCCGGATCAACACGCAGGCGGGCAGCCAGTACAGCCCCAACCAGGTCGCCAAGGACCTCACGGCGGTACACGCGCTGGGTTTCTTCCGCGACGTTCGGATCTTGCGCGAAGCCGGTCCGGCGGGCCTGATCGTGATCTTCGAAGTCGAGGAGTATCCGGTCGTTCGTCAGATTTCGATTTCAGGCAACGAGAACGTCGAGAGCGATGAGATTCGAGACATCTTGACGTTGACCACGGGCTCGTCGCTCGACTACCCGTTGCTCTATGAGAACCGCGCGCGGATCGAAGGCCTCTATCGCTCTCAGGGCTACTACCTCGCGGAGGTGAGCTACGAAATCGCGGAACTCGGCGAAGCTTCGGTCAGCGTCGATTTCATCGTCGCAGAAAACGAGAAGCTCAAACTGCGTAAAATCCGGTTCAAGGGCAACAGCGTATTCACGGACAGCCAGCTCAAGAAAGGTTTCAAGACCAAAATCTGGAGATTCTGGTCGCCCGCGACCTCCTGGCTCGATCGGTCCGGCACCTACTCGGAGCCGCTATTCGTCCAGGATCTCCGCCTCGTCGAGCAGCAATATCACGAGAGCGGTTACATCCAGGCCCAGGTCGGCTATCCCGAAGCCCTTCCGGTCGAGACCGGGCTGATCGTGACGGTGGAGATCGACGAAGGCGATCAATTCCGGGTCGGGAGCATCGACGTGGAGGGCGACAACACCGTCGATCTCGAAGCGCTGCGTGAGAATCTCGGCCTCAAGCAGGGCGAGATCTTCAATCGCACGTTTCTGACGAAAGACGTCGAATCACTGCAGCGGCATTACACGGACCGTGGTTTCTTTCTCGCAGACGTGACTCCGCTGACGAATCTCTCGGAAGGCGAGCTGTCCGTCGACGTCGTTTTCCAGGTCGGGAAGGGCCCGCTGTATTTCATTCGCGAAATCGGAATTGCGGGAAATTCCCGCACGGTCGACCCCGTGGTCCGGCGAGAAGTCCCCCTGGTCGAGGGACAACTCTATTCGTCGCGGGCGATCGAGGTTGCGCGCGCGCGGCTCGAACGCCTCAACTTCTTCGAAGAAGTCGAATTGCGCCCGGAGTCGACCGAAGACCCGCAGCAGATCGACCTCGAGGTCCAGGTCGTCGAGCGCCCGACGGGTTCGTTCAGTTTCGGCGCGGGATTTTCGTCGCAGGACAATTTCGTGCTCACGGGATCCCTCTCCGAATCGAATCTCTTCGGCCGCGGGTACGCGATGAACCTCACCGCCGACCTGAGTTTCAGCAGCCAGCGCATCTATGCGCAGTTTTCGGATCCGTACTTCCTGGGTTCGGAATTCAGTCTGAGCAGCACGCTCTTTCGAACCTCGATCCGCTACGAGGACTTCGAGCAGGACCAGACCGGTTCCGAGATCATCTTTGGCCACCCACTGACCGCGGACCATCGCGCCAGCGTGTTTGCGCGCTATAGCATCCGGAGCCGAGAGATCGATCAGAACTCGAACGTCAACGCGGCGGCGATCATTTTTCGCGAAATCCTCGGTGGATCCGAACTCACGAGCGCCGGCGGGCTCAACGTCGTCGCCGACTATCGCAACGACCGGCTGTCACCCACGGACGGCTTTGAGTTGAATGGCGGGCTGGAGTTTGCGGGCCTGGGTGGCTTTACCCGCTATATCCGCACCGAGGGGCGCGGCATCTATTTCATCCCCGCTCCTTCCTGGCTGCTGGATCGCTCGGCGTTCTCGCTGCGGACCAGCGTGGGCTACGCGCTGTCGCTCAACGATCTCTCCGACTTCGATTGGCAGATTCCGACGGGATACACTGAGATTTTGGGAAATGATCAAGTGCGCTCTCTCGACCAGATCGACACCGACAGCACCCTCCCGCTGAGCGAGCGGTATTTTCTCGGGGGCCTCGGTCAATTCCAGCTGCGGGGCTACAAAGGGCGCTCGGTCGGACCCAGGCGCCCGGTATTGCGAAAATTCGACCTCGGGCCCGGCTTTGGTCCGGTGTTCGCACCGGTCGGTTACGCGCCCGGTATAGGCGGCGGCGCCTGCGCGCCGAGCGGCGACCGCACGTACGGGGGCAATGGGAATGGCCGCTGTAACGACATCGACGCCAAGGACATCGATGATTTCGCGGATCTCTCGGAGACCGACGTGATCGGCGGGAACAAATTCATCAGTTCGAGCGTCGAGTATCGGTTCCCGATTTCGGATACCATCGGGCTCGAAGGGATCCTCTTCCTGGACACGGGAAACGCGTTTTCGGAGGGGGATAGCATGGCGGATATCTCGGAGTGGCGCTGGGGAACGGGAGCCGGTGTATTGTGGTTTTCTCCGTTTGGCCCATTGGCGGTCGTTCTGGGCTTCCCGCTGGACCCCACTTCCGAGGATGACTCACCGGTATTCGAATTCTCCGTTGGTGGCCGAGGCCTCTGACACCTCATCTTCATTCGACACGCACATAGAGAGGAGCAAAGCATGAAAGTTCACAACGCCATCGTCGCACTCGGGGCGCTTGCGCTGCTCGTCGTCGGGACAGCCGCGCAGGACGAACCGATCAAGATCGGCGTGGTCGATCTCGATCAGGCCATCAGCTCGACCGAGGATGGGAAGGCGGCGAGGGAGGAGATGGCCCGCAAGCAGCGCGAGGCCGAGGCGCAGATCGCGCCGCTCTACGAGCGCTACCAGGCGCTCGACGAGGACCTCAAGGCGAAGAAATTCGTGCTCTCCGACGAATCCTTGTTCCAGAAACAGCTCGACATGGCGGAAGTCCGAAACCAGATCGAGAACAAGGTCAAGGAGATCGAGGGACAGCTCAAGGTCGACAAGTTCCGGATCCAGGAGCCGCTGATCGCCAAGCTGCGCAAGATCATCAACGACACGGGCCGCGACCAGGGATACACCTTGATTCTGCAGCGGGGTGCGGCCGGTGTGGTCTATTCCCGCGAAGCGCTCGACATCACCGATCTGATCGTCGCCCAGTACAACAAGCAGTAGGCGGCCCTGAACGACGGGTTCGCAGCCATGGGATCGGATCGACGCGTCGCGATCGCCGAGGCGCCGACTGCGAATCGCGCGGTCCGTTGAGGGGTCGGGCGATGTGGTTGGAGCAGAGCGATGGGCCGCTCGCGCGGACCCTGGCGCTGCGCGCACTGGCTCCGGCAGCGTGGGCGTTCGGTGCGGGGACGCTGCTGCGCAGTTTTCTCTACGAGCGTGGGGTGCTGCGCGGTCGGCGCCTTCCGATCCGCGTGGTGAGCGTCGGCAAGCTCGCCGCGGCTGAAGCCGGAGAGTCCCTGACTGCCGCCTGGATCGCGAGCGCGCTGCATCGCCGCGGCCATCGAGTTGCGCTCGCGGGGTGCGCCAAGGATCGACCCCGTCGACTGCGCGACGCGGCGCTCGTCGTTTCCGACGGCAGCCATCTCAAGAGTCGCGCAGAAATCGTTGGGGCGGCGGCGATGATTCTCGCCGCGCGCGCTCCGGGGGTTCCGGTGCTCGTCGGCGGCAACCGGTTCCGCGTCGGGCTTCGTGCGGCGTCCGCTTTCGGTGCGGACATCCTCGTGCTCGATGACGGGTTCCAAGAGCACTCGTTGCTGCGCGACGTGGATGTCGTCGCCCTCGACGGCCAGTTCGGATTCGGAAACGCGCGTTTGCTGCCTCGCGGGCCGCTACGCGAGCCCGTGAAAGGGCTACGCCGCGCCGACGCCGTCGTCGTGATCGACGGACCGCTCGAGGAAGGCTGCGCGAAGCGACTCGATCGAGCGGGCGCCGGAATCCGTCGTTTTTCCGCGAGGCGCAAGCCGATCGCACTGCGTCCGTTGCGGGGCGGTGCATCCGAATCGCCCGCGATGCTCGATGGGGCAGCCGTCGGTCTGATCTCGGGGCGCGCCCGACCGACGGCTCTGCGCCATAGCGTCGAGCAGCTCGGCGCTCGCGTCGTTACCGAGCGAAATTTCCGGGACCACCGGCGCTACGGGCCGCGGGACATGCAATACCTCTACCGCAACGCCCCCCTGTGGATCGTGACCGAAACGGACGCCCTCCGGATCAACCCCGACTGGATCGGCCGCGCAGATGTGCGCGCGCTATCGGTGCGACTCGAAATCGAGCAGGAAGCGGCGCTGCTCGATTGGCTCGAGGCGAGCCTGGCTTGAGCGAATGCTGGCGCGCGGCCTGATTCGAAGCGGTGTCGAAGTTCGCCATTTTGGGAATCGGGTACCATCGAGTGCCAGGTCGCCTTTGCGGCTATTTTCGCGCAAGCCGATCGGCGATCGGGCGTTTCGGGTAAGGATCCCCGTCCAGCGGGTCCGGCCCGCGCCCGGGAGCGCGGCTCTCTGGGGCGTGTTCTTGGCGTGTCCGGCAGCGGCGATCGATGTGGCAAGGGAGAATTCGTGATCTTGAGCATGACTGGATTTGGGCGCGCCTCCCTGCGGCTCGAATCCCTCGGGTTCGAGATCGAGGCGCGCTCGGTGAATCACCGCCACCTGGATGCGCGCGTTCGCGTGCCGCCGATCCTATCGAACTGCGAAGCGGACCTGAGGGCGCGGATCCAGCAGCGGATCCACCGCGGCAAACTCGACATGAGCGTCACGCTTTCGGACGACAGCTCCGCTTCGCCTCGGCTGGAAATCGATCGCGGGGTCGCCGAAACCTATGGTCGCGCCGCGCGCGAACTCGGCCGCATCCAGGGCGTCGAAGGTTCGTTGACGGTGGACATCCTGATCGGGCTTCCGGGGGTGGCGCGCCTCGTGCAGCCGGAGCTCGCGCTCGACGAACTCCTCGACGCGCTGCTCGGTGGGGTCGATCGCGCGCTCGATGCGCTCGTCGCGATGCGGGCTGCCGAGGGCCAGGCCATCGAGCGGGACTTGCTGTCACGGCTCGAATCCATCGAGGCGATCGCGAACTCGATCGAACGACGCTCTCAATGCGTGCGCGACAGCGTAATCGAGCGCTTGCGCAAGCGGACCGAACAGCTGCGTCTGGAAACCGGACTGCTCGACGACGCGCGCCTCCATCAGGAGATCGTGATCGCGGCTGATCGGCTCGATATCACGGAGGAACTCGTGCGCCTGCGCAGTCACATCGAGCAATTTCGCGAGATCGTCCGGTCGGCGGGAATCGATGCTCCGGTCGGCCGGCGCCTGGAATTTCTGCTGCAGGAGTTCGGCCGCGAAGCGAATACCGTCGGATCGAAGGGCAGCGACGCGCCGATCGCCCATGATGTGGTGGAACTCAAGACCGAGCTCGAGCGCATCCGCGAGCAGGTACAGAACATTGAGTAGTCGCGTCCTGCTCAATATCGGATATGGAAATTTCGTCGTCGCGGCCCGCGTCGTGTCGATCGTCTCGCCGCAATCGGCACCGATGAAACGACTGCGGGAGGAGGCTTCGAGTCGGAACAAGCTCGTGGACGCCACGCAGGGGCGCCGCACCCGTTCGATCATCGTCATGGATAGTGACCACGTGATTCTCTCGGCCATCAACCCCGACACGGTTGCGGCTCGATTCGACCAAGAGGGGCCTCTCGGGAGCGAGGAGTGAGTTCGGCCTCGGCCGCGCAGGGGATCCCGTTCGTGGTTGCGGCGCCATCGGGTACCGGCAAGACCAGCGTCTGCCGACGTGTGGTGGAGCTCGACGATGGCATCTCTTTCTCGGTTTCGCACACCACCCGCAAACAGCGCGCGGGCGAGGAGTACGGCCGCGACTACTTCTTCGTCAACGAGGCGGAGTTCCGACGCATGGCGGCAGAAGGCGCGTTTCTCGAGTGGGCGGAGTACAACGCGAACCTGTATGGGACGAGCTGGGCGGCGGTCGAAGCGGGACTCGCGGATGGCCGAGACCTGCTGCTCGAAATCGAGGTCCAGGGCGCCCGCCAGGTCCGCCGCGCGCGCCCGGACGCTCGAATGATCTTCCTGCTGCCCCCCTCGATGCGGGAACTCGAGCGACGCCTGCGCGGGCGCGGTACCGACTCCGACGCCGAGATTTTGCGGCGGCTGTCGGTCGCGGCGCGCGAGCTCGAATCGATGCGCGATTTCGACTACGCGGTGACCAACGACGCTTTCGACGCCTGCGTCGAGCAAGTGCTCGAAATCGTCCGGGCCGAGCGCGCGTGCGCGCCGGGCGATTTGCGGGAAAGGTTCGCGCCCGCGCTGGCCGAGGAGAGATTGCGCGGGGCGCGCGTTTCGGGCGCCTGATGGACGCCTGCCGCGAATTTGGGTAGGTTTTCGCAAGCACCTGATCTTGAAGGGGAATCTAGCGGCGAATGCTTCGATTCAACGACATCGCCGACCGCATCCTGGAGTACAACTCCGCGTGCGATCTCGCGCTCCTGCAGCGCGCCTACGTGTTTAGCGCCAAGGTCCACGAAGGCCAGGCGCGTCTCTCTGGCGAGCCGTATCTCGTTCACCCACTCGAGGTCGCGGGTGTGCTCGTCGAATTGAGGATGGACGACGTCACCGTGGCGGCCGGTCTGCTCCACGACGCGGTCGAAGACACGCTCACGACGATCGAAGAGATCGAGCGTCTGTTCGGCGAGGAAGTGGCCTTCGTGGTCGATGGCCTCACGAAGATCGCGAAAATCGAATTCACCTCCGCTCGAGAGCGACAGGCGGAGAATTTCAGGAAGATGCTCGTCGCGATGTCGAAGGACATTCGCATCCTCGTCATCAAGCTCGCGGATCGTCTGCACAACATGCGGACGCTCGGCTTCATGTCCGACGACGCGCGCAACCGGGTCGCGCACGAGACCCTCGACATCTACGCGCCGCTCGCCCACCGGCTCGGAATCCACTGGATGAAGCAGGAACTCGAAGATCTCGCGTTTCGAGCCCTGCATCCCGAAGCCGCCGCCGAGCTCGAATCGCGGCTTCAATCCCAGCGCCAGCAGCGCGAGCAATACACCGAGGAAGTGATTGGAGTGCTGTCGTCGCGGCTCCAGAGTTCCGGGATCAATGCAACCATTGCGGGTCGCTTGAAGGAACTCTCGTCAATACACGCGAAGATGGAGAGCCAGGGCCTCAGTTTCGACGAGATTTATGATGTGATTGCGTTTCGGATCATCGCGGACGGCGCTCCGGAGAACGTCTATTCGACGCTGGGGATCGTCCACTCGATCTGGCGGCCCGTGCCAGGCCGCTTCAAGGACTACGTCGCGCTTCCGAAACCAAACGGTTATCAGAGTCTACACACAACGGTAATCGGACCGTACGGCGAGCGAATGGAAGTGCAGATCCGCACGACCGAGATGCATAAGAATGCGGAATTCGGGATCGCCGCCCATTGGAAGTACAAGGAGGGGCACGGAAGCGACCCCGATGACGCCAAGTTCGCCTGGTTGCGACAGCTGCTCGAGTGGCAGCGAGACGTTGCGGACCCGCACGAGTTCATCGATGCGGTGAAGGTCGATCTGTTTCCCGACGAGGTATTCGTCTTCACTCCGAAGGGAGACGTCATCAACCTGCCCAAGGGAGCGACGCCACTCGATTTCGCGTACGCGATTCACAGCGAGGTCGGATCGCATTGCGCGGGGGCACGCGTGAATGGAAAGATGGTGCCGCTGCGTTATCGGCTGATGAACGGCGATACGGTCGAGGTCGTCACGAGCGCGAGCCAGTATCCGCGAAAGGATTGGCTGGAATTCGCCGTGTCGGGGCGCGCCCGCGGGCGAATTCGGCACTCGATCCGAGCCTCCGAGCGGGAGCGCAGCCGAGAGCTCGGCCGCGAAATCCTGGATCGCGAATTGCGCAAGCACGGGATGTCGTTGCTGCGACTACTCGAAGGCGAGGAGCTGGCCGAGCTGGCCAAGAAGGAAATCCATGGCTCGACGGACGTGCTGCTCGGGGCGGTGGGTTACGGGCGCGTCAGTGCCGCCGATCTCGTGCGAAGGCTGCGCGGCGAAGCAGCGCCCGAACCCGAACCCGAGCGCAAGTCGGCCCGGTTGCGAGACCTGTTTCGGCGCCAGGCCAAATCTTCGCCGTCGGGAATCCGCGTCAGCGGCCAACCGGACGTGCTCGTGCGATTCGGGCGCTGTTGCGCGCCGCTGCCGGGTGACGAAGTCGTCGGCTTCGTCACCCGGGGTCGGGGCGTGACCGTGCACGTGCGGGACTGCGTCAAGGTCTACGAGTTGGATCCAGCTCGACGGATCGATGTGGACTGGGAGTCCGATGCCGCGATGTCCCACTGCATCAAAGTGCGGGTTCGATCCGTCGACCAGCCCGGCCTGCTCGCGCAGGTCACGAAGACGATCTCTGCTGCGGGTATCAATATCGGAGCGGCGCGGGTTTCGACGACATCCGACCAGAAGTCTCTCCAGACCTTCGAACTCTGGGTTGCGAACGTGGGGACGCTCAACACGGTCATGAAGCAGATCGGCAGGATCAAGGGCGTCATTTCGGTCGATCGACTGCGGAATTGATTTTCGAGTTCGGCGCGTGTGTTTTCTGGCTGGATCCGCGATGTTTTCGCCTTTCCGCGGCCAGCGCGATTGCCTGAATTCAGCGGCAAGCCCGCTTGCCTGAATTCAGTGGCAAGCCCGCTTGCCTGAATCCAGTGGCAAGCCCGCTTGCCTGAGTTCAGTGGCCCGCCCGATTGCCTGAAGGATCTGCGATGTCGAAGTCCACAAAGTTTGCCGATCGCCCTTCTGGTTCTCGCGGCTATCTCTTGTGTCTCGCGGCGCTCGAAGGAGCGTCGGTCATGGCATGTGAGTTGATCGGAGCGAAAGAGGTTGCGCCGTATTTTGGGAGTTCCCTGTATGTCTGGGCTTCCGTTCTGGGCGTGACACTCGCCGCGCTGATGACCGGTTACTACACCGGTGGTTGGCTTTCGCACCGATACAAGTCGCCACATCTGGTTTCCGGAATCCTGGCCGCTGCTGGCGTGCTGCTCGCGATCATGCCCGTCACCGGTCCGTGGATCATGGCGTCGACCCTCGAGATGAGTGTGAAATCGGGTACGACGTTGTCGCTGATGCTGTTCATGTTCCCACCGCTGGTTCTGATGGGTATGTCTTCGCCGATCATCATCGGGCAGTTGAACGAACGACTCGATACCTCCGGAAAGAGCGCCGGCTCGGTCTATGCAATATCGACTCTCGGGGGCATCATCGCGACGTTCTCGACCGGATTCTATCTGTTGCCGGAATTGGGAATTCGGATCCCGGCTCTGCTCTTCGGCGGCGGGCTCAGTGCAGTGGCGCTGCTCAGAGAGATCCGGTCTCGGCCATTGGTCGTCTCCGCACTCTTGATTCCCTTTGCAACGATCTGGCTGTTCTCGATTCCGGAGACTTGGCAGTCATCCACTCATTTCTCGGTGAAGTATCACTCGGAAGGAATCCTGGGTCAGATTCGCGTCGTCGATCAGCAGTACTACACCCAGACGCGCGGTTGGATGCTCGGCCGATCGCTGATGGTGAACAACGCAATCCAGACGATCATGGATCTCGAGAATCCCGCGTATTCGCTCTGGGATTGGGCTTATTACTTTCCCTTGGCGGTGAGCATCTATCCGAGCGGAAGTGAAGCGCTGCTTCTCGGCCTGGGCGGAGGCACACTGGTGAAGCAATTCCAGCGACTCAATTTTCGCGTCGAGGCAGTCGAACTCGACCACCGGATCCGGGATGTCGCGCGTGAATATTTCGCCGTCGACCCCGAAGTACCGGTCATCATCGACGATGCCCGCCACTTCCTGAATACGACGGATCGGCGCTATGACGTGATCGCGCTCGACCTCTTTCACAATGAAACGCCGCCATCTCATGTGCTGACCGTCGAGTCGTTTCGGCGGATCCGCCAGCTGCTCAAACCAGGCGGAATGATCATGATCAACTTTTACGGATACACGACCGGCCGAATCGGGCGGCCATCCAGATGCGTCTACAAGACGCTCGTCGAAGCGGGTTTCGAAACGTGGATGTTCGCCACACCTGGCGAAGAGGCCGGGCGGAACCTGATCTTTCTGGCGAGTACCGAGTGGAAGGATTTTTCGGCGGTGTCGTATGTGGAGCCCGGGTTGCCGGTGGTCAGCGATATTCGCCCGATGCTGCTCGATCCCTCGAAACTGGATCTTTCGGATGCGATCGTGCTGAGCGACGGGCGGCCCGCGTTGGAAAAATACTACATCGAGGCTGCCGTAGCCTGGCGAGAATACGTAACAGCGTCTGTGACCGTACCGCTGCTGGGCGACGGCATCGCGCCGTTTCGCTGACCCCGGCTTTCCGGCCGCCAAGCTGCGGCTGGCGCGCGCCCGGGCATTTTCAGGCTCGCCCTCGACTCGAGTCCTCGGCTGAATTCGCAGTAACCGGTGTCTTCTCCGTGGCGACCGGCGCCTTTTCCGTGGCGTATTGGGCGTGGCGATCGGATACCCTCCAACGGGCAAATCGATCCCGTCACCGCGCGCGAGGCGCGCGGCGGCACATCACGAGAGGGTGCAATTCATGAGAAATCGCGCAGCGGTTTTGGGTGTCCTGGCGCTGGTCCTCGGATACGCGGCGAGTGGCCATGCTGCGAATTGGAAAGTCGATCAATCGCATACCACGGTGGGGTTCAGCGTCAGCCACCTGTTCACGAGCGTGCAGGGCCGATTCGATGCGTTTTCTGGAACGATCCAATTCGACCCTGAGAAACCCGGGGCGGCGGTGATCCGGGCAACCGTCGAGGCGGCGAGCATCAACACCAACAATGCGAAGCGAGACAAACACCTCAGAACCGCCGATTTCTTCGACATCGAAAAATTTCCGACGCTCTCGTTCGAGAGCAGCAGTGGTGTCACCGGCATGCAGGAGAACCGCGGCAAGCTCGCGGGCAACCTGACGATTCACGGTGTGACAAAAGCCGTGGTCTTCGACGTCGCGTTTCGAGGCCAGGGAAAGGACCCGTGGGGCAACGTGAGGGCGGGATTCGCGGCGAACGTGACGATCAACCGCAGAGATTACGGATTGGATTGGAACGAAGTTCTCGAAACGGGCGGACTGTTGGTTGGCGAAGAGGTCGAAATCCGGATCGACGCCGAAGGAATTCTTGCAGACTGATGCGCGGTCGGGTGTAAAACGCGGCAATTCGCGTACAAGGGTGTAACGCGGCAACCCGCGTATAAAGGAGGAGCGAAGATGGCAAATGGGCTGAACAGAAAGGGAATGCTGCTGGCATCGGCGGTCGCCGGACTGCTGTCGCTCGGAGCGGTAGCCGGAATGGCGATGGCTGAGGAAGGCGCAAAGGTGCATTGCTACGGTGTGAACAAATGCAAGGCAACGGGCGCCTGCGGCGGCAAGGGCCACTCGTGCGCAGGCGAAAACGCCTGCAAGGGCCAGGGATTTCTCGAGATCGACGAGGAAACCTGCTTGAAGATCGAGGGTGGCAGGCTCACGCCCGAAAAGAAGTAGGCACAGGCCTTGAGTGTCGAGCGCGCAGGTTCGGTGGCGAAGTGGCCGATGTTGGGCTTCGGCGCCGGCCTGCGCGCCGAACACTATGAGGATGTCCTCGCGGGCTCGACGGGGGTCGACTGGTTCGAAGCCATCACCGAAAACTACGTCGAAACCAAGGGACGTCCGCTCGCCGTTCTCGAGACCGTGCGCCGCGACCATCCGATTGCGCTGCACGGAGTCGCCCTGTCGATCGGATCTGCGGATCCGCTGGATCGCTCGTATCTGGCGGCGCTTCGCGACTTGTCCGATCGGATCGAGCCGGCGATCGTCAGCGATCACCTCTGTTGGAGTAGTTTCGACGGGAACGCTCTTTTTGATCTGTTGCCGCTGCCACTGAACGAAGAATCACTGGCGCACGTGGTGGAGCGGGTTCAAGTCGTGCAAGACGCACTCGGTCGGCGGATCCTGCTCGAGAATCCGTCCAGCTATCTGTCCTGGAACGCGTCGACGATCTTCGAGGCGGAGTTTCTTTCCGAACTCGCCGAGCGCGCGGACTGCGGACTGCTGCTCGATGTGAACAACGTGTACGTGAGTGCCGTCAATCTCGGATTCGATCCGATGAAGTACCTCGATGCAATTCCCGCGCACCGGGTGGCACAGATTCACCTCGCGGGATTCACCGATATGGGGACTCACTTGTTCGACACGCACAGTCGAGCGGTCAGCGACGAGGTCTGGGATCTCTACCGCTATGCGTTGGCGCGGGTTGGGCCGGTGACCTCCATGGTGGAGTGGGACGAAGAAATTCCCCCGTGGCCCCGCCTATTGGAAGAAGTCGTTCGCGCCCGCGACGCACACGCGAGCGTGTTTGCGGCGCGAGACATCGACCGTGCAGCCGTCGCTCGCTGAACTCCAACGAGCGCTTGCGGCGCGCATCCTGGCCCGAGAAACATCGAATCTCGAAGCATGGATCCACCTGCCTCCCGGAACGGATGCCGCGGCGCGTCTGGCGGTCCACGTCCACGGGTATCCTGCGCGGATTTGCGAGTCACTTCGCGAAGCCTACCCTGCGCTGGCGCAGATCCTCGGCGAAGGATCCTTTGCGGCACTCGCCGATCGCTTCACGCGCGCAACGCCCGCGGGTCCGCGAAATCTCAATCTCGTGGGAGAGACGCTGCCGGCATTCCTCGCCTCCGACCGCTCGAGCGCTGATCTGCCATTCCTGTCGGCTCTTGCCGAGTTGGAGTGGGCGGCGAGTCGATGCTTTCACGCGGAACTCCTGCCTGCCTTCGATGCTTCGGAGTGCGCGCGCTGGACGCTCGAGGAGTGGGGGCGAGCGAAGCTGCGGTTCCAGCCCGGGCTCGCTCTCGTGTGCGCTCCATGGCCGCTGCGCGAATTGCGCGAGACGTGTCGACGCGAGCGATCCGAGATCGACGTTGACCTCGTCGATCGACACGATAACGTGTTGATCTACCGACGGGAGTACGAAGTCGTCGTCGAGTCGATCGAGGACGCGGAGGCCCAGGCCGTGCGATCGCTGCGAGACCGGGAGTCGCTCGGTGATGTTGCCGAGAGACTCGCCGATGGGGCGGCGGACACGGGCTGCGTGGCGCGGTTTTTCAGCCGCTGGGCGTTTCTCGGACTCGTCGTTTCGTGTGAAACCGAATCGCCTGCGTGATTCCCGCCGCGCGTCGTCCGCGCGTCGTCCGCGCGACTTCACGCGGCTCGCGCAGATCGCGAGATCGGGCGTGCCCTCGCTCCGGGCGAGCGTCGAACCCGGCGAAGATCGGGCCCCTGTGTTTTGTATACTGGCCGCGAAATCAAACGCGAGACTCCGCGCTGAGTGGTGACGAGGTGCCTGGCGATAACCATCGCCGAGTGCACCGATGGATCCGGGCATCGTGGGCATCGTAGGCAGCTTGGGCACTGTGGGTTTTCGGTTCCTCTGATGACACTCCAGGCGCATCGAAATCTCGCGATCGCAAGCGTTCTCGCAGGCCTGCTCGCGTACCGCTCGCTCGCTATCTGGAACCCCGATCCTCACGGTGATGCTCGCTTCCGGGATTGGTTGTTCTCGTCGGTCGACGCCATCCCGCAGATGTATTTCTTCCTCGCTGCCGCGCTCGCCTGGCGCAATCGACGCTTGCTTCGCCGGGAAATGGACGGGACCGGTTCGCCGTTGCGGGCTCTGCTTCCGCTGGCGCTGGGTGCGGCGCTCTTCGTCTGGGGGCACTCTGTCGGAGCGCCGGACCTGATTCTCTGGTCATTCGTGCTCGTCTCGATCGGAGCGGCATGGGTCTGGTTCGGGACCGGTTTCGCAGCGGCTTGGTCGATACCGTGTGTGATCCTCGCGTTCGCCTATCCGATTCCGGCCGTCGTCACCAACCAGATCTTCTATCCGCTCCGGCTCTGGACCGCCGACCAGGCCGCGGCGCTGCTTGGCTTCGTCGATTTCCCCGTCTATCAAGAAGGGAACGTGATCTACGGCACCAACGTGGTCGCGCAGATCATCGACAGCTGCACCGGCCTGCGGGCGATCGAGATTCTCACGCTCGCGACGTTCCTATACGTGCAGTGGTCGCCCGCGAATCGGTATCGCGGTTGGTTGCTGGTCGCGCTGGCTCCGCCGATCGCCTACGGGTTCAACCTGCTGCGGGTGTGTCTCATCATCCCGGATCCCACGTCGGATCTCTCCGCAACCCATACCGTGCAGGGATGGCTCGCGTTTTTCGGAGCCTTCACCACGGTCGTGCTCGTTGATCGGCTGCTCGGCCGGTTGTTTAGCGATCCATCCGCCGCGAGTACCACGCCAGCGCGGGTGAGCGCGCATCGCCAATCGACCGCCCACGCGCTCGGGCTCGCGAGTTCGAGAATGGCACCTCACTCGATTGCGCTTGCGGCGCTGCTCTTTGCGCTGGCGGGGGTGTCGATCTGGCTGCCGCGCTGGACGTCACAAGCCGGCGGATTCGAGGGCTCTCCGGGTCTTGCGGGGCCGACCGTCCAGTTGCCCCTCGACATGGATGGCTGGCTGCTCGGTGAGGCGATCGCGTTGGATCGCGATTTTCTCTGGTCCGTGCGGTTCGCCCAGTATGCGAACCGGCCCTACTTGCGCGATGGGGAGGCGGTCGAGCTGTTTGTCGGCTACGACGACCGTCGACACCGCGATCGGAGCCTGCTCACTCCCAAGAATGCGTTTCCGGGGCGGGGCTGGGAGGTCGAGGACCGGAACCCGCTGAGCGTCGACCCGTTGGGCGCGCGCGTAGAGCGGGTCGTCGCGCATTCCGGGCGCAACCGCATCCTCACCTATCACTGGTACGAGGGAACCAATTCGGTGGCGATCGAGGCCCTGCGCGCGGTCTTCGCGACCGACCAGTCTCCTTGGCGCAGGGACCAGCGCGCGCGCGCGATCCGGATCGGTACCCAGATCGGAGCGGGAGCGATCGGGGAGGCCGAGGGCGATCGAAAGCTGCAGGCTTTTGCGCTCGCGCTCGCGCGAAATCTCCCCGCAGACGGATCGAGCGAGCCGACCGAAGACGCATCCGGCGAACCGATCGCGCGGCCGGAAACGAGCCCGGCTGGGCGCTAAATCAAACCAGGTTTGTTTACCCTTTTTGGGAAAAAATTTCCCCACTGCGGCTTTCTGCCGAGTTGCCGCAAAGTGAAAAACTATCTTAGAATCAGACACTTGCGATATCGCCAGAACTTCCTTTGGCTTGGCATCGGTATTGCTCATGAGCACCCCGGAGCAGCAGCGCCAGGGCGAGAAACGCCGTTGACAGTGGCGCCCGCGCTGTGGTCTTTGACAGGCGCCGTGGTCTTGGGCGGGCGCTGTGGTCTTTTGACGGGAGTTGGGTTTTCGCGGCAATGCTGCCGGTGGGCAAACCGCAGATCTGGAATCTGAGATTCGAGTTTTTGAGCAAAGGAAAAGGAGATCGGTAATGAAGTTACAGCGCACTTTCATCTGTTTCGCGGGCATCCTCTTCGTTGCCGGTTTGACCGCGTCCCCGGCCGTTGCTGGCGACCCGGCGCCGCCGGTGTGCGACTTCGTGATCGAAGTCAACGCGCTGCGCGCTGGTTCGCCCACCGCCACGGTGGGCGGCAACAAGGACGTCACCGCCAAGGCCCAAATCGCGAAGGGCACGGCCGTGGAGGGCACGGTCATCGACACGAACCTCACGATCGAGGTATTTGACGGTGCAACCGTGATTTCGTCCAAGTCCACGGGCCCGATCCGGCTCGGCGTTGGCAAGGGCGGCAAGGGCGCCAAGCTCTCGATGTCGATTCCGCAGTGCAACTCCGGGTTTGTCGTGTTCCAAGCGACGTTCACGGGCGATGATAACGACGGCGACGAGTGCATCGGAACCCGTCGAATTAGCAGGGCCTGCATTTAGTCGCTGACGCTGTGTTGCGCTAGTGCTTCGCTTTTGCTGTCCGCGGGCCCACCGGGGGTTCGGACGACGAGCCTCGGTGGGGCCTGCATGCGGGGTTCCCATGGACGCTGAGTTGGATGTGCAAGACACGAACACGCCGTTGAAGCGTCCGGGCTCGACAGCCCAGATTCTGCCGGCCCGAGCCATCTGGCTGCTCGTCGCAGCTGCCTTCTGCTGGCTGAGCTGGCCCGCGGACGCCGAAGCGCAGCAAGCCTGCAGTCACGACTATTGCGAGGAAGGCTCCGGCCTGAATTCGAGCTGCGATCCCTGCGTGACTGCGATTTGCGACATCGACTCGTTTTGCTGTCAGACGGGGTGGGATCAGAACTGTATCGATCAGGTTCTGACGGTGTGTCAGGACTGGATCTGCGCGGCCGCCTGCAGCCATAGCCCCTGCGAAGTCGGAGAAGCGCTCGACTCGACGTGCAACTCCTGTACCGCGCAGGTGTGTTTCGAGGATCCCAGCTGCTGCACCGACACTTGGGACGCAATCTGCACGTCCAAGGTCAAGACCTCGTGCGGGTATCAGTGCTCGCCCGGGGCCAACCGCTGTGACGACGCGCTTCCCATCTACCCGGGCAGGATCTTCGGCACCCTCATGGGGTCCAATAACGACGGCTGCGAGACGTTGAACGCATCCTGCCGGAGCGGTGACGTTTGGTACAGCTACACCCACGTTGCCGACCAAGACCTCGTGTTCAGTACCTGCACGACCGAGCGCTCGTTCGGGATCGACACCGTGCTGTCGATACACGAAGGCTGCCCCGGTTTGAAGAACAACGAGATCGAGTCGAACGACGACTGGTTGCTCGGCAACGCACCCACCACCTGCTCGGGAACCGCGGCACCCAACTACCTGGACGCCGCGTTCAAGAAGGGGTTTGACGGCTTCGGTCGGCTCACCCCGGGTCAAACCGTCGTGATCCGCGTCTCACATCACGACGACTCGATCAAGGGCAATTTCGAACTCAGGCTGCTGCCCGAGCCCGAGGCCTGGATGGCGCTCGTCGCGGGCGCCGCCTTGCTCGGCGCGATCTCGCGACGACGGGCTCGAAGCTAGCGGGCAATTCGTCTAGCTTCGACCTTGTGGTCTCGATCGCTCGAAAAGTGCCCGGTGGGAAGTCTGCGCGCGCCTTGGCCGTCGTTCTGGCGGGCCTCGGGCTGTTCGCCGCGCACGCCCCCGCTCAAGAGTCGTCCGAGCCGACGGAACTCGAGTCGCTCGACGCCGACGCCCAACGCCTCTACTTCGCGGGCCGATACGGCGAGGCGATCCCGCTCGCCGAGCGCGCGCTTTCGATTCGCGAGAGGGCCGTCGGCCCCGAGCATCCCGACCTAGCCAACGCGATCCACAACCTCGCCATGCTCTACCAGGCGGCGGGCGACTATGCGGGCGCCACAATTTTGTTCGAGCGGCTGCTCGCAATCAAGACGGAAAATCTCGGACCGGAGGATCCCGCCGTCGCGGTCACGGCCAGCAATCTCGGGATGCTGCACTGGGCGAAAGGCGAGAACGCGCGAGCCGCGGAGTATCTCGAGCGAGCACTTTCGATCTCGGAGCGCGCTCACGGTCCCGATCACGTCACGGTTGCCGTCGCGCTCAGCAACCTGGCGGCGTTCCATCGCAGCAGCGGAGATGTCGAGCGAGCGGAGTCGCTATATCAGCGCGCGCTCGCTGTCTGGGACACGACCCCGGATCCGGATCGCGATCAGCTGCTCGGTACGCTCCGCAATCTGGCTGACATCCAGCTGCAACGTGGCGACTACGAACGGGCGGAGCCCTTCTTCGAACGCGCGCTCGCGTTCATCGAGGCGACTCGCGGCGCGAGCCATCTCGAGATGGCTGTGGCGCTCAACAGTCTCGTGTCGCTGTATTTTGCTTCGAGCGATTATGAGCGCTCGAAGCCGCTTCTCGAGCAGGTGCTCGCGATCGCGGAAAGCGCGTCTGGCCCCGAACACCTCGATGTCGCCGCTGCGCTGAGCAACCTCGCCTCGCTCCAGCTCGCGATGGGCGATGATACGCGAGCGGAGTCGCTCTTCGAGCGCGCGCTTGCGATCCGATCGAAGGCTCTCGGAGAAGATCATCTCGTCGTTTCCTCTTCCCTTGAAAATCTCGCCTCTCTCTACCGGGCGCACGGCGATTTCGAGCGCTCTCTTGCGCTCTGCGAGCGCGTGCTCGCGATCCGCGAGAAGGCGCTCGGCTCCGAGCATCTCGAAGTCGCGAGGGCCCGTGGTGATCTCGCCAAGACCGAGTGGGCGCTCGGCGATTTTGCGAGCGCGCAGTCACACTACGAGCAGGCACTGTTGGTTCGCGAGAAGGCGCTCGGTTCCGAAAATTCCGCGGTCGCCGACTACGTCGACAACCTGGCTTCGACCTTCCGCGTACGCGGAAACTTCGAGCGGGCCGGCAGCCTCTACGAGAGGGCACTCGCGATTCGAGAGGCGCAATTTGGGCCCGAACATCCGAGCGTCTCACAGTCGCTTCGCAATTTGGCGTTGATGTACTGGGCGCAGCGCGATTTCGCGCAGGCCGAAATCTATTTGAGTCGATCCGCGGAGGCCGAAGAGCGGCAGATCGAGTTGCTGCTCCCAGCCCGGCGAGAAGCTCAGGTGCGCGCATTCATGCAGGGGCTTTCGGATAGCACGGACCTGATCCTGTCCTTTCAACGCGAGCGACCCGACGCGCCTTCGGTGACGCGACTCGCGCTGACGACACTGTTGCGCCGCAAGGGTCGAGCTCTCGACCTGGAAGCAGGCGGAACCGCCGCCATCCGTGGACGCCTGGGCGAAGACGAGCGCTCGATCTTCGACAGACTGGTCGAACGCCGTCGCGAACTCGGGCGTTTGGTCGACCGGGGATTCGGGGCGCCTCGCCCGGATTCCAGTCGCGCGCGCGCCGAGCCGTTGCGCGCAGAACTAGATGCGCTCGAGAAAGCGGCCGCGGGTGCGGGCGCTGCGCTGCGCTTGTCGATGGCTCGGATTCGGATCGAGGACCTCCAGCCGCGAATCCCCGCGGATGCGGCGCTGGTCGAATTCGCCGCGTATCGGGATTTCGATCCGACTCGAATTCGATCGGATCGCGCTGACGGAAAACTGCAGCTGGGCGCTTTCGTCCTGCGCGCGGCGGGCGATCCGCAGTGGGTCCCGCTCGGGAAATCCGCGGCGATCGACGCGAGTGTCCGGGCGTTTCGAAAATCGCTGCTCGATCAGGACCGGTCCAGCCAAGAAGTGCGCGCGCGATCGCGCGACCTCTACGATCGCCTCGTCGCTCCGCTGGACACCGAACTCGAGGGAGTCAAGACACTGTTTCTAGCTCCCGATGGCGCGACGAGCCTCGTGCCATTCGGCGCGTTGATCGATCCGGCTGGCCGCTTCTGGATCGAGCGTTACGCGCTCAGCTATCTGACCGCCGGTCGGGATCTGTTGCTCGTGGACTCTGCTGTCGCGTCGCAGGTTTCGCCGGTCGTGATCGCGGCGCCTGACTACGACGCAGTCGGACTCCAGGCGAGCGCGCCCATCGGCGAGCCCTCCCCGCGGCGTTCCTCGCAGCTCGAACTGCCGCGGTTTGCGCCGCTCGCGGAGTCCGAAACCGGCGCGTCGGAGATCGCAAATTTGCTGGGGGTGACGCCGATCATCGGCGCGCAGGCAACGGACGCGGCGATCCGAAGCGTTCACGCGCCGCGCGTGCTGCATCTTGCGTCGGATGCCTTCTATCTTCCGGAGGCTGACCGGGAGTCGACGCTGCGATGGAGTTGGCTGCTCGGCATCGACTCTCCGGTGTGGCTTCCGGCCAGCGAAAACCCGTTGCTTCGCGCGGGTGTCGCGCTCGCGGGTGCAAACCGCCGATCAGCGGACGAGCCAAGCGGTTTGCTGACAGCGCTGCAAATCGCGGATCTCGATCTCTCGGGGACGCAGCTGTTTGCGATTTCGGCGCGCGGGCTCGACTCGGAAGGCGTCGCAATCGATCGCGCCGCCTACGCACTCCGGCGTTCGTTGGTGATTGCCGGAGCCCAGTCGCAACTCGCAACTCTATGGACGGCAGAACCCCGAGCTGCCAGCGAATTGATGACCGCGTATTACCAGCGCCTGCTCGCAGGCGAAGGGCGTTCAGAGGCGCTGCGGAACGTACAGCTTGCGATGCTTCGCAGCGAGCGCCACGCGCACCCATTCTACTGGGCGAGCTTCATCCCGATCGGCGCGCGGGGTCCGATCGCGTGGACGGATTCCTCGCAGGTCGTTCGGGAGCGCGACGGATCGCAAGCGTCCGCGCATCCCTGACGCAAGCGTCCGCGCATCCCTGACGCAAGCCTCCGCGCGTCGCTGACGCAGTCGTCCGCGCGTCGCAGGCCTTGAATACGTAGCCCGATCCGAGGAACAACCAGAGCTGGGGCCAAACCGGCTCGCGACGCGCGTGAAGCGCAGAAGCTTCCCCCGGATGCAGTTTGCTCACGGCTGCTCGGATTTGCGCGCAGCTCGCCATTCTGCGCGAGCCAACTCGAGGTCGACGATGACCTCCCTGTAGAGCGGTCCGCCCAAACGCAGCGCGCGTTCGAACGACTCGATCGCTTCTGGATACTCGCCGCGGACTTGGTGGGCTTGTCCGACGGACCGCAACCATGTCTGGCTTTCGAGCCCTTGCTGGCGCGCGAATTCGATCCAGCGCCCCGCGATTTCGTCGATCAGCTCGTGGAAGGCGGGCTCGCGCGCGATCGACGCGAAGCGCGGATCGCTCGAGAAACGGGCCATGTGAGAGAGGCCGTGGTCCGCGGCCGCGCGCAACTCCATTACCGCGGTGTGTACATCGCTGCGTTTCGCTGCGAGGAGTGCGCGGTAGTAGGAGGCATTGGCGCCATTCGGGTAATTGCGGGCCGACTCCCTCAACAAGACGATCTCTTCGTTCCAGAGCCAGGCCCGCGCGTGGCTTCGCGCTGCAAAGAGCATCGCGGCTACGAGACTGGCGAAGATCGCCGCGCGCGTCGCGGTCGTTGCCCTTCGCATGGCCGCTGCTGCGGGAGCAGAGGCGATCCAGCGGCTGCGGAATTCAGTCGCCGCCAGCAGGCTTCCTCCGATCAATCCGGGCAAGATGAAGTAGAGGTAGCGATCTGCGATCGGATGCATGAAGGGCGAGATCTGGCAGATTGGCGCGAAGGAGGCCGCTGCTGCCACCCAGTAGGCGGCTTCGGCTTTTCGCCCGAGCAGCGCTGCGAGGGTTCTCCAGGCGAGAATCAGTCCTGCCAGCAATCCGCCAATCCACCAGGGATCCAACAGCGAACGCACGGGCTCGGGCTCTTGAAACGCGGATACGCCAAAGGAAGTCGCGGCCATCACGAGATAGCGCGCTCCGATCGAGCTGATCGAGCGCGCCTGAATCCACGCGTCCGCGTATGGCGAGTCGCCGATCGGGACCTGCACTTGGAGCTCCGGAATCGCATAAAGAGCCGCGACGACCGCCCAGGCGCCGAGCCAGCGCCACTGCTTCGGCGTGTCGCGTCGCGACCAACTCAGGGCCGCCGCCATCGGCAGCGCGCTGATCGCGGACGCCTTCGTCAACAGTCCGAGCGCGAACAGTCCGAGAGCGAACGCCGGGCGTCGTCGCTGCGCGATCACGGCGCCGAGCGTAAATGCGAGCGCCACATCGGTCTTGAGCTGCGAGATCCAGGCGACGGCTTCAACGTTGGCGGGATGCACGGCGAAGAATAGGCCGCCGAATAACGCGCCGAGCTGAGGAACGCCGCTCGAGAGCAGGAGCACGACGAGCAACACGCAATTGAGCGCGTGGATCAGCGCGTTGACGACGTGGTATCCAAAAGTGTCGTTCCCGAACAGCGCCTTCTCGAGCGCGTTGAGCAGCAGCATTACGGGCGCGTAGTTCACCCCGTGGATCGCCGCGCCACCGAATGGGTCGAGGATTGCGACGAAGTTCTGCGCGTTCAGCGGATTCAGGTAGGGGTTGTTGACGATCAGCGGGTAGTCGTCATTGATGAACGCACCGTGTAGCGCCGGTTGCACGATCGCGAGAGAGATGGCTGCGAACGCGCAGCCGCAAAGGAGTGCCTGGAGCGGCGAGAGTCCAGCGGTCGCGGTCGCGCCGCGCGGAGTTCGCTGCACGTCCGTGCTGAGCGCAGCCGCCATGCGGGTCATTCTAACGGGTCATCCCATCGGAGATTAGGCTGCAGGCCTGGCGGCAGGGCCAAGCCTTGCGGCAGGGCGACTGGAAGCGCCTACGCGAGATCCGATGCGATGGCATCCCCCGCGCGCCAACCGAGCAACAGATCTCCCTCGAATCCCAGCGCGCCGAGCTTCCAGCGGTCCAGCACGTAGGCGGGCATGCGCGAAATCGGCCTCAGGTTTCGCGCAGCGGGCCACGCGCTCGCGCGCGGGGGGTCGGCGAGGAGCTCGTCTTGGTCCCAAAGTGGTCGCTGGCTTGCGACGCGCAGCCAGCCTTCGCGCCCAAGTGGGAGCAAGCTCGTCACGCCCGACTCGATTTCATCCAAGACCGCATCTTCTCGCGCATCGACGGGGACGACCGCGGAGGCCACGATGTCGACCGGGTCGCCGTCGCTCGGGCTCTCGAAAACCCGCAGCCGTATCAGATTGGTACCCGAGATCTTCTCGCAGAGGTTCCCCACCCGGATCACCCGCGCCGCCATACCCTCCGGCAGTGCCCGGCGCGGGCCTCGAAGATGCAGCTTGAGCCTTCGGTGACTCGCAGCCGGCCCCGTCAGCAGATCGGGGGTCGGGCCGTCGCCGATGGCCTCCCGCAATGCGGGCAGCGGCGCGTTGATCAGCAGCGCTCGGCCCGCGCAGACCTCGGTTGCCCGCTCGAGTTCGACCGCGGGTTGGTTGCCGGCAGACACGAGCCGGAACCCGCCCCGAAGCTGGCGAAACTCTCCGTAGAGGGATCGGATGCGCTGATCGAACAGATCCCGAAGCCAGATCGGGTCGCCGGCGATCTCGGCGGCGCCGCCGAGCGCGCCCCCGAGCAAACGGGTTCGAACGGGCGCGGTTGGCGTAGCTTCTGCAAAATCCGATAGCGCGCGCAGTTGGGCGTCGCAGAAGGCCGCCAGCGGGCCCGCTTCGGCGAGTGCTCCCGCGATCGGATCCGCAAAGCGATCTCCGGCATGCGCGTTCGAGTCGGCCCCTCTTGGCGCCGTCGACGCCTTTTTCGACAGGCGCGGCAAGCGTCGACTGCCGGAGTAGAATTCTGCGTTCAGCAGCGCGCGCTGTTGTTCTTCCGCGCCCTCGCGAAGTGACGAGACGAGGCTTCGCGCGGTCGGTTCCGGCGAAAGGTTCCAGGCCTCGAGTTCTTCGATCGTCCACTCGGCATCGCCGACGTCCACCCGCGCTTTTGGAAGCGCCACCTGGTAGCTGGGGAAAACGGGTTGGATGCGTCTGCGATCGATCAGCGGGATCCCCAGTGCCTTGAGGCACGATCCGAGCACTCCATCGCTCCCGCTGCCCGTCATCATGAAGGGTTCGCGATTCCCCGGGAAGGCGACCGCCGCGGCATCTTCTTCGAGCACCAGCACGCGCAGACCCCGCATGCCGAGGCGGATCGCAGCGACCAGGCCTGGCAGTGCACTTCCGAGGACGACCGCGTCCCAGCGTCGGACGCGAAAGGTGCTTTCGATCGGCGGCAGTCCGCGCATCAATCTCCGGAAGCGACTCGCGGGTCGAAGACGAGAGCGGGCTGGTCGTGCCCCCTCGCCTCGACGGTGCCGATCCGATAGGCGCGCTCGCCAAGTCCAGCAAGCCGGTCGACGATTTCGTCGGCCTGCTCGGGGAGGACGACTGCGATCATTCCGATCCCGCAGTTGAAGACGCGAAGCATTTCTTCGTCGCTGACGCCGCCGATCCGTTGCAGCAGATCGAAAATCGGCGGTCGTGGCCACGACTTCGGATCGATCTGCGCCTGCACGCCCTTGGGAAGAACACGCGGGAGGTTGCCTTCGAATCCCCCGCCGGTGATGTGGGCGATCCCCTTGACGTTGAAATCGCGAACCAGATTCAAAATCGGTTTGACGTAGATCCGAGTCGGCGTCATCAACGCAGCCGCGAGCGAGGTATTGAGTTCGGGATTCTCGGCGCGCATCTCCAGCTGACCGTTCTTGATCCCCTCTTCGACGATTTTTCGAACCAGCGAGAAACCGTTGCTGTGGACGCCACTGGAGCCGAGCCCGAGCAGAACGTCGCCATGGCTGATGCCAGAACCATCGACGAGCTGCTCGCGTTCCACGACGCCCACGCCGAATCCGACGAGTTCGATCTCACCGTCGGAATAGACACCCGGCATGGTCGCGGTTTCGCCACCGAGCAACGCGCAACCCGCCCGCCTGCAGCCTTCGGCCATGCCTCGCAATGCGGCCTTGGCGATATCCCGGTCGAGCTGTTTCATCGCGATGTAGTCGAGGAAGACGATCGGCTCCGCGCCTTGCACGACGAGATCGTTGACCACCATCGCCACGCAGTCGATTCCGACTGCATCGTAGCGACCCAATTCGGCGGCGAGTTTGAGTTTGGTGCCGACGCCATCGGCGCCTGCGACGAAGACCGGATCCTTGTATCGATCCGGCGCCTTGAACAGGCCCGCGAAACCGCCGATGGAAGACAGGATCTCCGGCCGCATCGTGGGCCGCGTGATTTCCGCGATTTCGGCGATGAACCCCTCGTCGTGGTCGAGGTCGACCCCGGCGCTCGCGTAGGTGGGGGCGGTCGACTTTGCGGCTTTCGAGCGCTTCGGAGTCTTGCTTTTCACGCCCGATGGATAGGCGAGTCGCCCGAGTCCTGTCAAACGGAAGTTGCTATCGTCGGCCGGTGAGACTCTCGGTGGTGATCCCGGCGTTGAACGAAGCGGATCGGATCGTCGGCACCATCGAAAGTGCACGCGCGCCGGGCGTCGAGATCGTCGTGGTCGACGGCGGTAGCGGGGACGGGACCCGGGAGCTCGCGTTGGCCGCTGGCGCGAGAGTGGTGGGAAGTCCCGCGGGCCGAGCCGAACAGCTCAATGCAGGGCTCCTCGCGGCCCACGGAGAGGCAATCGTCCTGCTCCACGCGGATACCCGGCTGCCGCCCGGCTTCCATCGGGCCGTCGAAATCGCCCTCGCAGACGATCGGACGACTGGCGGCGCGTTCCGGCTGCAGTTCGACGAAACGACTTGGGCGCTTCGCGTCGTCGAGTGGGGAGTTCGGTTGCGGGTCGCAATCTTCGGCTTGCCGTACGGCGACCAGGCGCTCTTCGCAAGGCGTAGCGCCCTCGAGGCGATCGGCGGAGTTCCCCGGGTGCCCATCCTGGAAGACCTCGATCTGGTAAAGGCGATCCGCCGCTGCGGGCGTTTGGCGATGCTCGAACTGCCCGTGGTCACGTCGGCGCGCCGATATCGCGTGCGAGGAGTCGCCAAAACGCTGTTTCGAAACGCGCTGGTGGTCGGAGCCTGGCGACTCGGGGTCGACCGCCAGCGCCTGGCGGACTGGTACCGCCGATGAGCGCCGAGCAACAGATCGCCGCCCAGCGCGCGGGTCGCGGTTCGGTGCGCGCGGCGGTCGCACGGCTGTCTGGATACGTCGCGAGAAGCCGCTCCTACTACCTGATCTGGTCGGCGTTCACGCTCGCCTACGTCGCGACCTTCTTGATCGTGCCCGAACTCACGGGCCGAACCGTCGGAGCCATCCAGAACGGCGAGCCCGACGCGGGCATCGTCCGCCTGGCGATCTGGCTCGCGGCGGTCGGCGTTCTGAGCGGGGTGTTCCGCTACTACTCGCGCACTCTCGTTTTCAACGCCGCGCGCCAGATCGAATATGAGGTGCGCAACGATCTGTTCGCGCACCTCCAACGCCTGCCACAATCGTTCTTCCTGGCCTGGCGGACGGGCGATCTGATGAGCCGCTGTGTGAACGACCTCAACTCGGTGCGGATGCTCCTCGGCCCGGGCTTGCTTTCGGCCGTGCAGAGCCCGCTGCTCTACGCGGGTGCGCTCGCGATGATGTTCTCGAAAGACTGGCAGCTCGCGCTGCTGGTTCTCGTCCCCTACCCGCTGTTCATCCTGCTCGCGCGCAGTTTTGGGCGCGGATTGCACCGCTGGAACATCGAGGTCCAGGAGAGCCTCGGCGAGCTATCGAATCAACTCCAGGAGACGATCTCCGGAATCTCCGTCGTGAAGACCCATGCGATGGAGGACATCACCCGGGCTCGCTTTGCGACGTCCAACGAGAATTTGTTTCGCACACAGCTGAAGCTGGTCCGCGTGAGCGGCGCGATGCCCGCGATCACCGGGCTGCTGCCGAGCCTCGCGATGTTGATCGTGCTCTGGGTCGGCGGCACGAAGATACTCGCGGGCCGGATGGACACCGAGGAATTCTTCACCTTCGCGATGCTGATCTACCAGTTGACGTTTCCGACGTTCATCATGGGTTGGGCGTTCTCGCTGATCCAGCGCGGAGCCGCCGCGATGCAGCGCATCGACGAGGTATTGACGACCGAGCCCACGATTGCCGACCGCCCCGACGCCGTCGCGGTCGATAAGCTGCGCGGCGAAATCGAATTCCGCGACCTTCACTTCCAGTACGCGTCGTCGGGCCGCGAGCCCGCGCTGAGCGAGATCTCGCTCACGGTTCCGGCGGGCACGTCACTCGGAATCGTGGGCCCGGTCGGCTCGGGGAAGAGCACGCTCGCATCGCTGATTCCGCGCCTGCTCGAGCTCGACGACGGCTGCTTGTTCATCGATGGAATCGACGTGAACCGGCTGAAGCTCGCGACGCTGCGCTCCAACATTGCGATGGTTCCGCAGGACTCGTTCTTGTTCTCGATGTCTCTCGCGGAGAACATCGCCTACGGACTGCCCGAGGCGGATCCAAGGCGCGTCGCCCAGGCCGTGGAGCGCGCGCAACTCGCCCATGACCTCGTCGAATTCCCCCATGGACTTGCGACCGTGGTTGGGGAGCGCGGTGTGATGCTTTCGGGCGGGCAGCGCCAGCGCACCGCGCTCGCTCGCGCTCTCGCGCTCGATCCGAGCATCCTGATCCTGGACGACACGCTCTCGAGTGTCGACGCCGCGACTGAACAGGCGATCCAGCACAGCCTGGGAGAAGTCTTCGCGGGGCGAACCGTGATCTGCATCTCACACCGGATCAGCAGCGTGCGCGATTGCGATCAGATCATCGTGCTCGAGGGCGGGCGCATCGAAGAGCGCGGCAGCCACCGCGAACTACTGCTCGCGGGTGGCTTCTACGCGCGAACCGCGCGCCAACAGACGCTCGAGGAAGAACTCGACGGAATGGGGGCAGTCGCGTGAGCGCAGATGCCGTGCACGACGAGCAGAGCCTCGGCAAGGCCTACGACTCGCTGCTGCTGCTGCGCCTGTGGCCCTACCTGCGCCCCTACAAGGCGATCTTCGCGCTCGATCTGTTGCTCTTCGCGCCGCTGTTCGTGCTCGAGCTCGCGCCTGCGTGGATCATCAAGCAGGGACTCGACGCGGTCTTCAGCGGCGCGGCTACAGCGGATCCGACGTCCTCATCGATCGTCGTCGTCGATTCGGCCAGCCGCGTTTCGCAGTGGGCGACCCAGATCCTCGATCCACCGTCGCTCTTTTCGCCGCTCGGCTGGCTCGTGTTCTTGTACGCGCTGGTCTCGCTGGCGCTCGCGATCCTTCAGTTCATCTACATGTACCTGTCGGCCTTGGTGGGCCAGCTTGCGATGCGCGACCTCCGGGTCGAGATCTTCGATCACATCCAGCGGCTGCATCTGGGTTTTTTCGACCGCTATCCAGTCGGGCGTCTCGTCACGCGTGCCACCAACGACGTCGAGAATCTCGCCGAGATGTTCTCGGCCGGGCTCGTGGCGTTGATCACCGACGTGCTGAAGATGATCGGTTTCGCGGCCGTGCTTTTCGCAATCAGCTGGAAACTCTCGCTGGCGACGTTCGGCGTCGTGCCGCTACTCGCGATTGCGGCGATCGTCTTTCGCTTGAAGGTTCGCGACGCGTATCGGGAGACCCGGCTTCGGATCGCGCGCATCAACGCGCAGCTCCAGGAGACGATCAGCGGCATGAAGGTGGTGCAGCTGTTTACGCGCGAGCAGCGCAACGCCGCCGAATTCTCGCAGATGAACGCGCTCAACCGCAACGCCTGGCAGAGTTCGAACCGCTGGGAGGGGCGCCTGTTTTCCGTCGTCGAAGTCGCGCAGAATCTCACGGTGGCTGTGATCCTGGGCTACGGGTTCAAGCTCGCCGCGGTCGGAACGTTCTACATCTTCATCGACTACATGCGGCGCTTCTTCACGCCGCTGCGCGACTTGTCGGCGAAATACTCGGTGATGCAGAGTTCGATGGCGAGCGCCGAGCGAATTTTTCAACTGCTCGACACCCAGCCCGCGGTGGTCGACGCCGTCGGGAGCGTTGCGGCAGTCGCGGGCGCGCGGATCCGACCGGGCCGGCGCGGGGCGGTCGCGTTCGAAGCCGTCTGGTTCGCCTACAACGACGAGAACTGGGTACTCGAGGACGTTTCGTTCCAGCTGGAGCCGGGCGAAAAAGTCGCCTTCGTCGGTGCGACCGGGTCCGGCAAGACCACGCTGATCAAGTTGCTGACGCGCCTCTACGACCCGCAACGAGGTCGCATCCTGCTCGACGGCCAGGATCTGCGCTGCATCCCGCAGTCCGAGCTGCGCCGGCGAGTGGCCACGGTGTTGCAGGACGTCTTCCTGTTCAGCGGCAGCATCGCGGAGAACATCAGCCTCGGCCGCGAGGGCCTGAGCGAAGCCGATGTCGAACGCGCGGCGAGGTCCGTCGAAGCGCATCGCTTCATCGAGAGGCTGCCTGGCGGTTACCAGACCGAACTTCGCGAGCGCGGCGCGGATCTCTCCGCGGGCCAGCGCCAACTGCTCTCGTTTGCGCGGGCCGTGGCCCACGGTTCCGATGTTCTGCTGCTCGACGAAGCAACGAGTTCGATCGATACCGAGACCGAATCGCTCATCCAACGCGGGATCCACAATCTGATGCAGGGAAGAACCGCGATCGCGATTGCCCATCGGCTCTCGACCATTCAGGACGTGGATCGGATCTACGTGCTCCACAAGGGCCGGATAGTCGAGTTCGGCTCCCACGAGGAGCTGCTGGCGCTCGGGGGCGTCTACCACCGGCTCTATCGGCTGCAATACCGGGCCGAAGAGTCTCGAGCGATTGCCGCGCGCTGAGATCGGGGCGCTGCTCGCGATTTCGAGCCGCGTTTTCGACTGAAATCAACTCCAATTTGCGCGCCAAAGCGGTTGCAATGAGTCCATCAGGGGTGGTACCAATCTGAGGTCCCCCAGGTCCTCCACTCGGCGTCGTAGAGAGCGTTACCGCATGGGCGAGCCGCCCGGCGCGCGCGTGCGGATAGGTGCAGCGAGGATCGAGTGAAGCTCAAGTCGCTGGAGCTGCACGGCTTCAAGTCGTTCGTGGACAAGACCGCCCTGGTCTTCAAGCCCGGCGTCACCGCCGTGGTGGGCCCCAACGGCTGCGGCAAATCCAATGTCGTCGATGCCATGCGCTGGGTGATGGGCGAACAGTCGCCGCGCCGCCTGCGCGGTAAGGGCATGGAGGACGTGATCTTCCAGGGCTCCGAGGGGCGCAGTCCGGTGGGCATGGCCGAAGTGGTGCTCACCTTCGACAACGCCGGCGGCGACGGACCGCCCGCGTTTTCGTCGTACCGGGAGATCCAGATCACCCGGCGCCTCTACCGGACCGGCGAGTCGGAGTATCTCCTCAACCGCACGCCGTGCCGGATGCGCGACGTGCTCGACTTCTTTCGCGATACCGGGATCGGCACCAAGGGCTACACGATCGTCGAGCAGGGGCGGATTGCGGAGATCATCTCCGCGAAAGCCGAAGAGCGCCGGATCCTGATCGAAGAAGCGGCCGGCATCGGCAAGTACAAGGCTCGTCGTCGCGAGGCCGAGTCCAAGATCGGCGCGACGGAGCAGAACCTCCTGCGGATCACCGACGTGCTCGCGGAAATTCGCAGGCAGATCAATTCGATCGACCGCCAAGCGAAGAAGGCTGCCCGCTACAAGCGGCTGCGCGAAACGCTGCGGGTGTTGGAGCTGTCGATCGCGGCCAGCGAGCGGCGCGCGCTCGTGGACGAGAACGCAGCTGCGAAGGCGCGGGTTGCGGCGTTGAGCGAAGAACTCGCGGACCTCGACACCCAGCTCGCACAGCGCGAATTGTCCGTCCACGCCAAGCGCCTCGAGCTTGCGGAGTCGGAGCGAATCCTGGCCCACGGCAACGAGAGCCTGCTGGCGCTGCGCACGGACATCAAGCACCACGAAGGGCAGATCGAATTTGGCCGCCGGGAGCGCGAGTCGCTCGCCGAGACCGTTGCCGCCCGGCGCGGCGAACTCGAGCGCCTGAACGAGCAATTGCGGCTGCAGCAAGTCGAAGCCGAAAGCGTTGCGGACGAACTGCGTTCGATCGAAAGCGCGGCCGCCTCGGAGGCCGAACTGCTCGCGGGCAGCGAAGCGGCGGTCGGCGCGGCCCGCGAGCAGCTCGCGGAAATCGAGCGCGAGCGGGAGGTCGCAAACGGCGCGCTCGTCGAGGCACTCACGGGCATTGCACGGTCCGAGGATCGCCTGGCCAGCGTGACCGATCGACGGGCGGAAATCGCCGGTCGAATTCGCGCTTCGGACGACGTGATAGAAGTCGGGCAGTCTGAATCTTCGCGCGCGGACAGCGAGCAGCGCTCGCTCGAGGATGGGCTTCGCAACCTGCTCGGGGAGCGCGATCGGCTGATGGTTCTGATGCGGCGCGCACTCGAAGCCCACGAAGACGCGGTGGCTCGAGCCCGGGCGGCGTCCGAAAAGTTCCGGCAAGTGCGCGAGCGGCGGGAGACGCGAAGGGCGCGGCTCGGCTCGCTGCGCGAAGTCGTGGAGCGGCGTGACGACGTCGGCGCGGGTGCGCGCCATCTGCTCTCTAGGGAAGGCCCGGAGCGCGACGGTCTCGAGCTTCGCGGACTCGTGCGAGACCTGCTGGAGGTCGACCGGGAGGTCGAACTCGCGGTCGAGGCTGTACTCGCGGGGCGCGCCGAGGCGATCGTGGTGGACCGGCCCCTGGCTGCCGTCGCGGCACTGGAGCAGCTGCGCGCCGCCCAGGCGGGCCGCGGCGTGCTCGTCTCGTTGTCGAGCTGCGAACCCGCAGTGACGGGATTCGTACCCCTCGGTCAGCCACTTCTCGAGAGGGTCCGCACGCGCCCGGGATTCGAGGGCCTCGCCCGCACGCTGCTCGGTGGCGTCAACCTGGTTGGGGATCTTCGAGAGGTGTTGTCCGTCTATGGCAGCGGTCGCATTCCGGCGACGTTCGTGACACTCGATGGCGACGTGCTGACGCCCGACGGCACGGTGTGCGGTGGTGCGGGCGCAGAGGGGCCGGTCGGGGGCCTGCTCGCGCGGGTGGGCGAAGTGCGGGAATTGACGCTCGAGGTGGCTGATCTCGATCGACAAGTGGTGGAAGCCGAGGGGAGCAATCGCGAAGCCGAGGCGCTGCTCGCGCGCGCGGCCGACGAACTCGACAACCTGCGCAACCGACACCACACGGCGGCGCTTGCCGTCGCGAATCACGAGAAGGATCTCGAACGCACCCGCGAGCGCGTCAAGGCTCTCGGCGAAGCGCATGAGGGGCGAGCCGCTGAGCGATCCGAGATCCTCGCGGAAATCGAGACGCTGACCGAGGAGAGAGCGCGGCTCGAGCGACTGCTCGGCGAGATCCGCAACAACCGAGTGACATGCCAGCGAGAACTCGACGCGCTCGGGCTGCGAGCGGGTTCTCGTGCGCGCGAACTCAACCGATTGGAGACGATCGCAACTGAGCGCAGAGTCGAGCACGCCGGTCGGACGGAAAAGTGCGAGCGGCTGCGATCGACCTGCGAACGCGCCGTCGCCGCGGTCGAGGAAACCAGCGAGTGGATCGAGCGGCGAAACCGGGAGATCTCGAGTGCCGAGGCGAGGCGGGAAGAACTCGCCGAGAAGATCGCGAGTTCCCAGGGACGTCTCGAGACCCGGCTGCGCGAAGAAGAAGCCGCTCGCGCGGGAAACGACGCCAGGCGCGAAGGCTACGAGCGGATCGCCGAGGAGGTGTCGAGGCTCGACGAGAGCGCGCGCGAGTTTCGAAGCGAAATTTCGAACTGCCGCGACCAATTCAGCGAGGCAGAGCTGCGCAGTCGAGAGCTGGATCTCCGGCTCGCGCATCTCGATGACTCGATCCGAGACAAATGGGACGTGGAGATCGCGAGCTGGACGCCACCTGCGGTCGAGGACGAGCCGCAGGTTACGGCGCCGCTCGAATCCGAATCCGAATCCGAATCCGAATCGGAACCCGAACCCGAGTCCGAGGCGATCGGCGACGGCGAAGAGGAAGGCCCAGCGCCGAACGCCGCGCGGGATGCTCGCGACAACGCGCGCCTCGCGGTGCTGCCGCTCGAACAGCGGCGCGATCGGCTCGAAGATGTGCGTCGGGCGATTCAGAGCCTCGGCGAAGTGAACCTGGGCGCGATCGAAGAACAAGAGGAGCTGAGCGAGCGCTCGCGATTTCTCACGGAGCAGAAGGATGACCTGGAGCGCACGCTCGCGTCGCTTCGGGACGCCATTCAGCGAATCAACCGCACCAGCCGACGTCGCTTCAAGGAGACCTTCGAGGAGGTCAGCAAGCGCTTCTCGGAGAATTTTCCGCGACTGTTCCAGGGCGGCCGCGCGAGCCTTTCGCTGACCGAAACGGAAGATGTTCTCGAGGCCGGAATCGAAATCATGGCGATGCCCCCCGGAAAGCGCCTACAGAACGTCAATCTTCTTTCCGGCGGAGAGAAGACGCTGACCGCGATCGCGCTGCTGGTTTCCGTGTTCCAGGTGCGCCCCTCCCCGTTTTTCCTGCTCGACGAGGTCGATGCGGCTCTCGACGATGCGAACGTCGGTCGCTTCAACGACCTCGTTCGCGAGATGGCGGCCTGGTCGCAATTCATCGTGATCACCCATAACAAGCGCACGATCGAAGTTGCCGACGTGCTGTACGGCGTCACGATGGAGCGCATGGGCGTGAGCAAGCTCGTCTCCGTAGAGATGCACTGAAGAAGCGCTCCCCCAGCCCACAAGCGCAACACACCGCAATCGCAGGCTCGGCGACTCTCTCGGGGACGTCCGAAGGCCGCTATGTTCCGGCCCGCAATGGAACAATCCCTGATCGCCATCCTCGAAGCCTGGGCGATGCGCAGCCCGCTCTTGCCGGCGCTGCTCCTGGGCGGAGTCGGAGTCGCCGTCGTATGGGTGCTCGCTTCCGCGCTGCGATTCACACGGCAATCGGGTGCGAGAACGCGCGAGCTCGAAGCAAGCGCAGTGCGCCCTCCGCGGCGCGAACTGGCAGCACCGGCCGCGGCGGCCGCAGAGCCCCAGGAACGCGCGCGCATGCGCGAACGACTCCGGTGGACGCGAGAGGGGTTGGTCGGGCGGCTCGGGCAATTGCTGGTAGGTCGGAGCGTCGACGCCGAGTTGCTCGAGCAACTCGAGGCGCTGCTCTTCGAAGCGGATCTGGGCGTGCGGACCGCGGAAAGCCTGCTCGCGAAGGTGCGCGCCGACGCGCGCGGCGGCGACGCCGGCGCGCTGAAGCAGATTCTCCGCGATGCGATCGCCGAAAAACTCCGACGCGTCGAGCCCGCTGCGGGGCTCGCGACGCTCGCGAGTCCCCACATCATCCTTGTCCTCGGCGTGAACGGCGCGGGCAAGACGACCTCCATCGGGAAGCTCGCCGCGCGTTACCGGGCGTCTGGGCGCAGCGTGATTCTCGGCGCGGGAGACACCTTTCGCGCGGCTGCGGTCGAGCAGCTCGAAGTCTGGGGTGAGCGGACCGGCTGCGACGTCGTCACTGGCCCCTCCGGCGGCGATCCGTCCGCGGTCGCGTTCGACACCGTCAAGGCCGCGGTGGCGCGCGGGATCGACGTGGCGATCATCGACACCGCAGGGCGTCTGCAGACCAAGCGGCCGCTGATGGAAGAACTCGGCAAGATGGTGCGCGTGATCGGAAAGGGCTTCGCCGATGCGCCCCACGAGGTTCTTTTGGTTCTCGATGCGACGACCGGACAGAATGCGATCTCCCAGGCGCGCCTGTTTACCGAGGTCGCGGGTGTGACGGGCCTCGTTCTCACCAAACTCGACGGAACCGCCAAGGGCGGCGTGTTGATCGGGTTGGCGGATGAGTTCGGCATACCCGTGAAGTTCGTCGGCATCGGTGAGGCTGCCGAAGATCTTCGCGATTTTTCGGCGGACGAGTTCGTCGATGCGGTGTTTGGGGGAGAATCGGGTCCCGAACCGCGCTGATCGATTCTGAGGTGGGTGTTCGAAGATGACTCGATTTGTGATGGCGCTCGACCAGGGCACGACGTCCTCCCGCGCGATTCTCTTCGAGCGCGACGGGAGCATCGCGGCCGTTGACCAGCACGCGTTTCCGCAACACTTCCCGAAGCCGGGCTGGGTGGAGCACGATCCGCTCGAGATCTGGGAGAGTCAACTGCGGGCGGCGCGCGGCGCGCTTGCGAAGGCGCGCGCCCGCGCGGACGAGGTCGCGGCGATCGGGATCACCAACCAGCGAGAAACCACACTGGTCTGGGATCGCGCGACCGGCGCGCCGATCCATCCGGCGATCGTCTGGCAGTCGCGGCAGACGGCCGCGATCTGCCAAGAGCTGCGGTCTCGCGGACTCGAAGACGAGGTGCGCAAACGCACCGGTCTCGTGATCGACGCCTACTTCTCGGCCACCAAGATCCGCTTCATCCTCGATGCCGTCGAAGGCGCCCAGCAGCGTGCCGAGCGCGGCGAACTCGCGTTCGGGACGATCGACACTTGGCTGCTCTACAAACTCACCGGCGGGAGCGTTCACGCGACCGACGTTTCGAACGCTTCGCGGACGCTGATCTACAACATCCACGAGCGGCGCTGGGACGATCTGTTGTTGCAGGAGTTGCGGATTCCGCGCGCGCTGCTTCCCGAAGTTCGCGACAGCAGCGGCGACTTCGGGACCGCGCAATCCGAATGGTTGGGCGCTGAAATTCCGATCGCGGGCATTGCAGGCGACCAGCAGGCCGCGCTGTTCGGCCAGGACTGCACGGCCCCGGGGCGCGCGAAAAATACCTACGGCACGGGTTGCTTTCTGTTGATGAACACGGGTGTAGAAGCGCACCCATCGAAGACGGGCCTGATCACCACGATTGCCTGGTCGATCGACGGCCGGGTCGAGTACGCACTCGAGGGCAGCGTGTTTGTCGCGGGCGCCGCCATCCAGTGGTTGCGCGACGGAATCGGTTTGATTCGGGATGTTGCTGATTCGGAGGCCGCCGCGCGCTCGGTCGACGATACCGGTGGTGTCTATCTGGTGCCTGCATTCGTCGGACTCGGCGCGCCCTATTGGGACGAGCGCGCGCGCGGTACGATCGTCGGGCTCACGCGCGGTACGACCCGCGATCACATCGTGCGCGCGACACTGGAGTCGATCGCCTACCAGACCCGAGACGTGCTGGAATGCGTTCGCGTGGATTCCGGGCTCGAACTCGACTCGCTTCGAGTCGATGGCGGCGCTGCGACGAACGACTTTCTGATGCAGTTTCAGGCCGACATCCTCGGCGTAGCCGTCGAGCGGCCTCCCGTGCTCGAAGTCACGGCACTCGGTGCCGCGCGGCTCGCGGGCATCGGCGTCGGTTTCTGGTCCGATCGCGCGGATCTCACGGCTTCGGCTGGACGCGCGACGACGTTCGAGCCGAGCCTCAGCGCCAAGCGACGCGAATCGCTCTACGCGGGATGGAAGCGCGCGGTCGAGCGCTCCCGAAATTGGGAAGAGGGCCAGCCTTGACGCGATCCGCGCAGCCGCTCGTGATCGCGCATCGCGGTGCCTCGGGTTACCGCCCGGAAAATACGCTCTCCGCGTATTCGCTGGCTGTCGATCAACGCGCCGACATGATCGAGATCGATCTTCACCTCTCGCGCGACGACATAATCGTCGTTCGCCACGACGAGGATCTCGCGGGTCTCGGCCTTCAGCGCGAGATTCGAGCGACGGATCTCGCGCAGATCCAGAGCCTCGACGCGGGCGACGGCGAAGTGATTCCGACGCTCGAGGACGTTTTGGATCGATTCGGAGCGAGCATCGCGTTCAATCTGGAGATCAAGATCGGATCGGACGGTGCGTATCCGGGCCTCGAGGCGGCTGCGCTTCGGGCCGTGGAGGCACGGGACCTGCTCGCATCGACGCTGTTCTCATCCTTCAGTGACGACGTGCTCGGAAGACTGCGGGCGCTGTCGAAGCCGGCGAGGCTGGCGGTCCTGGTGTCGGGGCGGCACCCCGAGGGCGCGCTCGAACGCGCGCGAGCGGTGGGCGCCGAAGCGCTCAATCCCTGGTTCGGGATCGCGTCCAAGGAGCGGGTTGAGGCCGCCCACGCCGCGGGGCTCGCCGTCTACCCTTATACCGTGGATGCGCCGGCGGATCTGCGCAGCTGTCTCGCGCTCGGGGTCGACGGAATCTTCACCAATTATCCCGACCGGCTTCGCGATCTCATGTGCGCTTGCGATTCGCGATCCCGCAGTTCGTTTGACTGATCGCAACAGAGTTTGATTCCACCACTTTTTGGAGGGTGTTGACGCCCCGAAACGACGCCGGCTTTCTTCGTCCATCGCTTGACGTATTCCATCGGACCCCGTTAGGATCGCATCACGACGGGGGAACTCAAATTTCCAAGACAACCTCGAAATCCGTTGACTTCGATCGACTCGAGTGCGCGATCCGAGCGCTCGCGGGATCGCACGCCGAACTCCGCAAGGAAAACGCCGGCCTGCGAAGTGCGCTCAGCGAGGGCGGCCAGCGCATCCGAGCTCTCGACTCGGAATTGATCGCCGCGAACCAGCGCCGGCAGGACGCCTACAAGCGCATCGACGAACTGATCGCGCACCTCGATCAACTCGACGCGCAGCTCGTAGAGGCTGGCGAGTAGTGTCCGCCAAGCCGGTGGTTGCGGTTCGGATCCGCGATCAGGAATTCCGGATCCGTACCGATGACGACGAAGCCTCACTGCAGCGCGTTGCGCGATATCTCGACGAGACCATGGCGACCGTCGAAGAGAAGACCGGAACCGTCGATTCCCTGCAGCTGGCAATCCTGTCGGCGCTCAATCTCGCGCGCGAACTGGTCGAGCTTCGAGAGCGCGGCGAGGTGCCTGGCCCGCGCGCTACCGGCATCGATCCGGGCCGGTTGGAGTCGCTGATCGAACTCGCGGAGTCCGCCCTCGACGCGCACGTGGTCGGGCAATAGCCGGACGCGCGTTCTATGGTGGGGGCGATGTCCTCCCAGCTCATCGAATCCAAGCGCCGGCTACGCGGCCAGATGTCGAGACTGCGAAACGCTGTCAGCGCGGAGCAGTCCGCGCGCGCGGCACGAGCCGCCGCGGAGGCGCTGATCCGTCTCGAATTGTTCAAGAGCGCCAAACGGATCGCGCTCTATGCGGCACTCCCCTACGAACTACCCACCCGACCGCTTTTCGATGCCGTCGTCGCGAAAGCCGGTGCGGCCCTGCTGCCTCGCACGCTCGATCCGATCGGCCTCGAATTCTTTGCCGTAATGCGTTGGGAAGATCTGCGCCCGGGAACGTTCGGCGTTTTGGAGCCCCAGAAGGACGGGACCGCTCTGCGACTCGCAGCCGGCGACCTGGTGGTGGTACCGGGGGTAGCGTTCGACGGGCACGGTTACCGTCTGGGTCAGGGCAAGGGTTACTACGATCGCGCATTCGCGAGCGATCTGGGCGAGGCTCCTACGCTCGTGGGGTTTGGCTACGAGTTCCAGATCGTGGACGCGGTTCCCCACGACGAAAGGGATCGTCAGATGGACGCGATCGTCACCGATCGAAAAGTTCGAGACTGCTCGGGGTGTCTCGGATGACCCGCCAGAGCATCGAGCGCGAAGCCGAGCGGCAGCTCGAGGTGATGCGCGAAGGCGCGGTGGGATTTCACGGCGAGGAAGATCTGCGGTCGCGGCTCGTGTCCGCGCTGAAGGAGAAGCGCCCGCTGCGCGTCAAGCTCGGGATGGATCCCTCAGCGCCGGACCTGCATCTCGGACATACGGTGGTATTGAACAAGCTCAGAAAGATTCAAGATCTCGGTCACATGCCGATCTTCCTGATCGGCGATTTCACGGCCCGCATTGGAGATCCGTCTGGAAAGAACAAGACGCGCCCAGCGCTTGATGTAGACACCATAGAGAGTAATGCGAAGACCTACGTCGACCAGGTCGGAGGGATTCTCGATGTCGAAAACGCCGAGGTGCGATTCAACAGCGAGTGGATGGTAGATCTCTCCTCCTCCGATCTGGTTCGCCTCTGCTCGCACTACACGGTTGCCAGGCTGCTCGAGCGCGACGATTTCGCAAAGCGCTATCAGGCGAACGAGCCGATCGCAGTCCACGAGTTTCTCTACCCGTTTGTTCAGTCCTACGACTCCGTCGCGCTGCGCGCCGACGTCGAGCTGGGGGGTACGGATCAGACCTTTAATCTGCTGATGGCTCGGGAGATTCAGCGCGACTACGGCCAGCCCCCCCAGGCGGTGATCACCCATCCCCTGCTCGTGGGAACCGACGGCGCCAAGATGTCGAAGAGCCTCGGCAATGGGATTGGCATCACCGATCCGCCCGAGGAGATGTTCGGCAAGCTGATGAGCGTTTCCGATGCGCTCATGCTCGAGTACTACGACCTGCTCGGCGATGGCCGCCTCCACGCGCTGCGCGCTGCCCGCGAGGCGCTCGGGAAGGGTCGCGGCGAACCCATGGAGTTCAAGTTGGGACTCGCCCGCGCTCTCGTCGAGCGGTTTTGGGGCGCAGAAGCGGGCCAGGCGGCCGTGGATCACTTCCGCAACGTCATCCAGGACAAACAAGCCCCGACGGACCTCGAAGAGGTCGAGTTTGAGACCGGCCGGGAGGGGGAAGTTGGGCTGCTGGAGATGCTCGAGCGATTGGAATTGGTCGCATCGCGCGGCGAAGCCCGCCGCCTCGTCGGCCAGAAAGCGGTGCGCGTCAATGGGGATCTCGTCGAGGATCCGACGCTGCGGCTGTCGACGGGTTGCTACCTCTTGAAGGTCGGAAAGAGGCGATTTGCCCGAGTTCGGCTGGTCTGATCCGCTCACCCCCGAGGGGTCGCCGCTCAATCTCGGCAAAAGCCCTTGACCATCCTCACGCTCCGACGTAAGTTCTGCGCCCGGCACGATTTTGTAGGCACCTCGGGCAGCCGAGTCGGTCCCTGGTGCTTTTTTGTCTGCGGCGCTCGAAACAAGCCTCGCCAGACTTCAACGGTTCTTTGAAAACTGAATAGCGTGCGGTCCATCGGGATTGGAAAACCCGATTGGATGGCTAGAGCATCAAATTTCCGTAACAACGGCACCTCGAACACCCTCGTGTTTGGGGTGCTGCGTAATTCCGAACAATCCGGTGTGTAGTACGCAAGTACACACATCAGAGTTCAGTTCAAACTGGAGAGTTTGATCCTGGCTCAGAACGAACGCTGGCGGCGTGCCTAAGACATGCAAGTCGAA
>CAZBSV010000005.1:0-90707 GCA_964494795.1 uncultured Spirochaetales bacterium
TTCCAGATGTCGAAGAGCCGAAAGAGCAGGAATCCCGCGCCGAGCAGCGCGAGCGAAGTCGCGCCGTCGAGGTCCGCGAACCAGAGCAGCGGAGACAGCGCGACGAGTTGGCCGACGACCTCGTCGATCACGATCCTCCCATCGTCCTTGCGTCCGAAACAGAGCTCGGCCCGATCCGCCGCCCAGACGCCGAGCGCGAGCAGGGTGGCTGCGGTCAGCGCGAAGAGCAGGGGGTGGAGGGGCGAGAGCACGACGTAGAGCCCAACGCCCGCCGCAGAACCGAAGCTTCCCGGGGCGATCGGCGCGTAGCCGAGCCCTCCAGCGCTGGCCAGAATTCGCGCCACGCGCCGCGTGAAATCAGTTTCCTTTTTACTTCCAGATACTTCAGATACTTCAGACACTTATACGATCGACTCGATCGGGACCGCAGTCTGCGCGCTCCGCCCGGGCCGCGGCTGGAGGGCCGCGGAGCGATTCGACGCCGCAGCAGGGGGGCCGAGCGCCGACCGCCAGAGTACCCCTCGAGATCGCAGACCGTCAAGAATCCGAGGCGAAAAAAAAGGAAAAGTCCGACCCGGCCCAACTGGCCCCCTCATACCAGTGCACTTCTTCCTACGCCGACCCGGCCAACTGGGCCCCGGCCAGCAAAAATCCCCTCATAAAATAACGGTCCTGCCCGGGCTGCTAGTTTGAGACCCATGTCCAGTCGCGGGCCGATTCTCGCTGTCGATCTCGGCAAAAAGCGCATCGGCTTGGCGGTTTCGGACCCGGCTGCGAGCATCGCGTTTCCAGCCGGGTACGTGCTCAGTCACGGGCGCGCGCGAGACGTCGTGGCGCTGCGCGAAGTGGTCGCAGAGCGGGGGATCGTTCGGGTCGTGGTCGGGCTTCCGATTCATCTCGACGGGCGAGCGAGCCCCGGTTCGCAAGCCGCGCGGAGTTTCGCCGACGCGCTCGGCGAGGCGACCGGAATTCCGGTGGATCTGCTCGATGAGCGTTGGACGAGCCAGGCCGCCGAACGTTCTCTGAGCGAATCGAAGCGCGGTCGCAAGCAGCGGCGCGAAGCCGTCGACGCGGTCGCGGCGACGCTGCTCTTGAGGACCTACCTGGAGCGCGAGTTTCCATCCCGGATGTCGTGCGAGTGAGCCGGCGCGCGATCGTCATCGTCGCGGTCCTGGTTGCTCTTGCGCTGCTCGGCGCGGGAGCGGTTGCGGCGAGCTTGCGCTGGGCGCTATCGCCCGCGATGGACTCCGCGCCGCCAGTGATCTTCGACGTGCGACCCGGAGCGAGCCTGGGTCAGGTGGCGCGCGACCTCGAGTCCCGCGGCGTGATCCGCAGCGCGCTCGGCTTCAAGTGGCTCGCCCGCTATCGAAAACTCGAAAGCGCACTCCAGGTCGGCGAATACGAAGTTTCCGCAGCGCTCACGCCGGACGAAATCCTGACGGGGATCGCCGAGGGTCGGGTGATGACCTACGAAGTGGTGGTTCCGGAAGGGCTGACCGCTTCGCAGATCGCGCAGCGGCTCGCGGCTTCCGGGCTTGTCGACGCCGCCGCGTTCATGGCGTTCGCAGAAGATCCCGCGAGCGCAGAGTCACTGGGCGTCGAGGGCGCAACCCTCGAGGGGTATCTCTTTCCGGAAACCTATCGCCTGCCGCGCGGCCTCGGAGCACGAGACGTCGCCAAGGTGTTCGTCGACCAGTTTTCCGAGGCCTGGCGCGAGATCGAGCCGCAGGCGCTCGGCCAGGGGCTGTCGATGCTCGAGGTCGTTACGCTCGCTTCGATCGTCGAGAAAGAAACCGCGGCGCCGGACGAGCGCCCGTTGATCGCGTCGGTCTTTCGCAATCGCCTCCGACGCGGGATGCGACTCGAAACCGACCCGACCGTGATCTACGGCATCGCCGAATTCGACGGCAATCTTCGCCGCGCGGATCTCGAGAATTCCAAGAATCCATATAACACTTATTTGATATCGGGTCTGCCGCCCGGTCCGATTGCCAATCCGGGTGTCGATGCGCTGCGGGCGGTGGTCGACCCCGTCGAGAGCGATTATCTGTACTTCGTCTCGCGCAACGACGGGACGCACATCTTCTCGAATACGTACGCGGATCACGTGCGGGCAGTCGATCAATTTCAGCGCAAGCGTTCCCGCTGAAAAATTCGGTGGCGTCAGCTGGCGCCGGACTCCGTTAGTCGAGCGCGACTTGTTTGAGCAGCTGCAGATTGTCGAGCGCTGCGCCGGCGCCGTGGACGACCGCGGTGAACGGATCGTCGCTGCGCAGGATCGGCAGCTTCGTTTCCTGGCGCAACACGACGTCGAGGTCTCGCAGCAAAGAACCGCCTCCGACGAGCATGATGCCGCGATCGACGATGTCCGCTGCGAGTTCGGGCGGCGTCTTCTCGAGCGTCAAGTGCACCGTTTCGACAATCGCGTGGATCGGCTCGATGAGCGCTTCGCGAATCTCGTCGCTCGAAGCCGCGACGACCTTGGGGATTCCGGCGACGAGGTCGCGCCCCTTGATGTCCATCACCTCGGTCTTGGCGTCCACCGAGGCCGTTCCGATGGTCAGCTTGACCTGCTCGGCGGTCCGCTCACCGATCAGCATGTTGTACTTGCGCTTGACGTAGTTGATGATCGCTTCGTCCATCTTGTCGCCACCGGTGCGGATCGAGCGCGACGTGACGATGCCCGAAAGCGAAATCACGGCGACGTCCGTGGTGCCGCCTCCGATGTCCACGACCATGTTGCCCGTCGCCGCGGTGACGTCGAGGCCCGCGCCGATTGCCGCGGCCATCGGCTCCTCGATCAAGTAGACCTCGCGCGCGCCAGCGGACAGCGCGGACTCCCGCACGGCTCGCTTTTCGACGCTCGTGATGCAGGGCGGCACGCAGATGACGATTCGCGGGCGCACCATCTTGCCGCGCTTGTGGGCGCGCTGGATGAAGTAGCGAAGCATCGCCTCGGTGATCTCGAAGTCGGCGATGACGCCGTCCTTGATCGGCCGGATCGCGCGAATGCCGTTTGGAGTTCGGCCGAGCATCGCCTTCGCATCGTGTCCGACGGCGATGACGCGATCTCCGCGGCCGTTGGAATCGTTCATGACCGCCACGACGCTGGGTTCCGAACAGATCAGGCCTTTGCCTTTTACGTAGACCAGTGTGTTTGCGGTGCCCAGGTCGATCGCGAGATCGTGGGAGAAAAGTCCGGCGATCAGATCTGTGAACATTCGGTGCGTCCTCGATGGCCCGAAAGAGCTGCTCTGGCCGTAGCCTATATCGGCCGGAGGTGGCAGAAATTGAGGCGAAGGCGGGGCATCCAAAGCGAATTCGCGCGGCTTCGATCCCCGCTCGGGCGCAGCAATGCGCAGCGACCTGGAAAACCCCGCAGAAACGCCCAATAAACGGGTGCTGGGGCGACTGCCAACCGGTGCTGGGGCGACTGCCAACTGGTGCTGGGGCGACTGCCAACTGGTGCTGGGGCGACCGCCAACTGGTGATGGGGTTGCTGCCAACCGGTGCTGGGGCGACTGCCAACCGGTGCTGGGGCGACCGCCAACTGGTGATGGGGTTGCTGCCGGAGAGCGCCGACGGCCGGTCGGCGTCGGCGCGAAGCGGGCGGGGATCAGCGCTCTGGCGTCGCAGCCGGAGGCGGTTCGACGAGCGCTTCGAGCTCGCCGAGCTGCGCGCGGAGCTGCCCGACGGATTCGCGGATCTCGCCGAAGCGATTCTCGTAGCGCTGCAGGGTGCCGTGCGCGGCGCTGAGCTCGGCTTCGAGACTCTCGATCCGGATCGTGAGCCGGTCGAGTCCGCGGGTCTGGGCCGCGATGATCGCCACCGCAATCGCCAGGATCAGGGCGAGAATCCAGAATCCGACTCCGAGGTCCGTCCAGCGTCGGCGCTGCGGCGGCGCGCGATGCGCAGCGCTCGCATCCTGGGCCGACCCTACCGCGACGAGCTTGGGTTTCGGGTCGCTCACGTCAGCTCTGGATCACGAGCTTGGAGAGGCTCGTCTTGCGCAGGTTGGTCTTCTGGATGGTTCTCACGAGCTCGGCGACCTTTTCGATGTCCGTCTCGAATGGGTTGTTACAGATGACGCGGACGTTGAGCAGATTGCCGAGCCGGATGTTCGACCAATCGAGATCGTATTGGATCGAATTCTGCCTCGCGAGCTTGATGAATTCGCCGCGCATACGCGCGCGGGTGTCGTGCGGCGGTTCGGTCTTGGCCTTGACGATCTCCGCGTCGTTGAGGATCCGCTCGACCATTCCCTTGCGCTCCAGCAGGTAGTAGATGCCGCGGTCGGTTCGGATGTCGTGGTACTGCAGATCGAGCATGAAGATGCGCGGGTCATTCCAGGCCTTGCCCTTGGAATCGATGTAGGACTGGATCATTCGCCGCTTGATCACCCAGTCGACTTCCCGGTCGAGCTTGTCCGGGTCGGTGTCGAGGCAATCGAGCACGTGTTGCCACATCGCGACGGATTCCCGCAGTTCGTCGCTCACGGGGTACTGTTCGATGTACTTCTGGGCCATTTCGCAGTACTCGCGCTGGATCTGGATCGGTGAGTACTCGCGGCCGTTGTCGAGGCGGAGCTTGCGCTTGCAGGTGGTGTCGTAGGAGATGTCCTTGATCGCCTTCACCGGGTTGCGAAGCGTGAAATCCTGATTGATGTAGTTGTCCTCGATCATCTGGAGCACGACCGCGCAGGCTCCGATCTTGAGGAAGTTCGTGTACTCCGACATGTTGGAGTCACCGACGATGACGTGCAGCCGGCGATACTTCTCGCGATCGGCATGGGGTTCGTCGCGGGTGTTGATGATCGACCGATCGTTGGTCGTGGTACCGGAAATCTTCTGGTAGATGTGCTGCGCGCGCTGGCTGATGCAGTAGTGGACGCCGTCCTGGGTCTGGAAGACTTTGCCCGCGCCCGAATAGATCTGGCGCGTGACCAAAAACGGAATCAGCTGCTCGGCGAGGTAGTAGAAGTCGACGTCGCGATCGACCAGATAGTTCTCGTGGCAGCCGTAGCTGTTTCCGACGAAATCCGTGTTGTTCTTGAAGATCGAGAGTTTGCCGGTGATGCGCTCCTCTCGGATCTTCTCCTCCGCGTAGCCCTGGAGATCTTCGAGCACCCGCTCGCCGGCCTTGTCGTAGACGATCAACTGTCGCGGCGCCGCGCATTCGGGTGTCGCGTATTCGGGGTGGCAACCCGTGTCCTGGTAGAAGCGCGCGCCGTTTTCAAGGAACACGTTCAGGAAGTGTTCGGTGGTGATGAGCTTTTCGAACAGGAAGCGGATGGCCTTTTCGACAGGAAGCGTCTTTCGCCCTTCCGGGGTGAAGATGATGCCGTATTCCGTCTCGACTCCGAAAATTCGCTTCTGCACGAAACTCCGCCGGCTGCTGCGGTACGCCGAGGTCGGCTGGCCGGTGATTCGACCGATCACCGCACCGAGCCTCGCGCGCGCCGCTTATGCGCTCAACAGCTCTCTAACTCTATCGGAGTTCAGCCGAACGAACTTTCGCCCGGGGCGATTCCGCTCGAGTATGCAGACCTCGAGATTCTTCACGTTGACGCTCGGTTCGCCCTCGGAGGCCCTCTCGAGGGCCGTCTTCCCCAAAGCGATTGCTTCCCCTAGGGGGATTGCGTCTCGATGCCCCGCGCGGAGGACGTCGGTCAGTTCCTCCGACGCGCCACCGATCACGCAAAAGCCGTGATGGTCGCTGATGCTTCCGTCGTATTGGATCCGGTAGATGGCGTTGGTCTCGTGGCCGGCCAGCGTGTTGTCGCCCACCTCGGCCACGATGACCTCGACCTCCAGCGGTTTTAGCTGCTGGGTGAACACATCGCCGACTGCCTGCGAGTAGGCGTTCGCGAGTGCGCGCCCGCGCACGTCGTCGCGGCTGTACGTGTAGCCCTTGATGTCCGCGTAGCGGATGCCGACCTTCCGCAGTTGGTCGAATTCGCTGAACTTCCCGACTCCCGCGAAGGCGACGCGGTCGTAGATCTCGCCGATCTTCGACAGCGTGGAGAGATTCTCGGCCATCATCAGGATCCCGACGTCGCATTCGATCACGAGGCTCGACTTGCCGCGAGCCACACCCTTGCGGGCAAACTCCGCCTTGTCGGCCATTACCTGTTCGGGCGAAACGTAGAAGGGCATACTCACGACTTGCCTCCCCTCCGGCTCGTTTGCTCGGCGATGATGGAGCGGAAGACCGTATCGATCTCGGCTTCGGGCGCTCGTTCGATCCCGTTTCGGGTGCAGAAGTCGATGATCGGGTAGATGCCGCGCACGACGTCGGGTCCGCCGGTTGCGCGATCCTCGTCTGACGCGTCGACCAACGCCTGAACGGCCATCCGAAGCGCTTCCGATCGGTCGGCACTGAGTCGGTGGGACTTCTTGAGTGATTCGGCGGCAAAGAGTCCGCCGGAGCCCGTGGCCTCGTAATCGGTCTCTTCGTAGCGGCCGCCGGTCATGTCGTAGCCCCACAGGCGGCCGACGTTGCGGCGCCGGTCGAAGCCCGCGAAGAGCGGCACCACGCCCATGCCCTGCATCGCGGCCGGCAGATTCTGTCGCACCATCTGGGAGAGTTTGTTGGCCTTGCCTTCGAGTTCGAGCGATTCGCCCTCGATCTTCTCGTAGTGCTCGAGCTCGATCCGCATCAGGCGGGCCATCTCGACTGCCGGGCCAGCGGCGCCCGCGATGGCGATCAGCGAGTAGGCGTCGGTCGGGTAGACCTTTTCCATGTCGCGCGAAGCGACCCGGTGACCGATGGTCGCGAGACGATCACCAGCGATCACGACACCTTCGGCGTACTTGAAGCCCATCACCGTCGTTCCATGCGGAATCGTGGTGATGTCGACGCTCCGCGTCAGATCGCTCCAATTCATTCGCAGATAGCTGAAGTCGACGTCCAGGAGCTCTGAAAAGCTCGACCCCGAGTACTTTCCCCCGAACTGCAACGCGCTCCCCCCCTCGTGGGCAATTCCGCTGCCTATGTAGCGCGCTACTCGCCGCCTCGCTGGACGTAATTCTTGACGAACTCCTCGGCGTTCTCTTCGAGGACCTCGTCGATCTCGTCGACCAGGGCGTCCATCTCTTCCTTGAGTTTCTCGCCCTTCTTCGCGAGTTTTTGCGAACCTTCTCCCGACTTGTCGCCGGCGTCTCCGCCGCCAGTCTTGGGCTTTTGCTTTTGCTGGGATTCAGCCGCGCGGACGATCGGGAAGATCGTCTCATCCACTTCAGTGCTTCTCGCTTTTTCGATTTGCTTCATTGGTTTGGTTTCCCATCGGGCTCAGGCCCGCAGATTTTCCACCAGTTCCGCTGCCGTGGGAGAACTATCCAGCAGTGCGCCGACGTGAGCGCGCGTGCCCTTGAGGGGTTCGACCATCAATACCCGGTTGATCGGGTCGTCGCCCACACCGAACGAGATCGAATCCCAGTTCACACCAAAAACGGCTGCTCCATAACGCTTCAGGCACTCGCCTCGAAAATAGGCTCGGGTGTCATCGGGAGGTTCGAGGATGGCGGCCGAGATTTCCTCGTCCGTGACGATCCGCTCGGCTCGACCCTGCCGTTCCAGAATATAGTACAAGCCCTTTTCCGGACGCAGATCGTGGTACTGGAGATCGAGCATCTGCACTTGGGGTGCATCCCAGTCGAGCGACTTTCGATCGATGAATTGTTCGATGAGGGACTTCTTCATCACCCAGTCGACCTGTTGATCGAGTTCCATCGGATCCCTGCCGAGGCAGTCGATCACGTGCTCCCACTTCAAGAGGATGTCCTTGGTCATCGGATCGGCACCGCGGGCCGCTACGTAGTTCTGGGCCATTTCCAGGTATTCGGCTTGAATCTGGACGGCCGTGAGGCGTTTTCCGTCTTCGAGCTGGAGCTCCTTGGTGCAAGTCGAGTCGTGGGAAGCTTCCTTGATCGAGCGGACCGGATCGCGAAGGCTCAAGTCCTTCTTGATCGCGCCGTCTTCGATCATGGAGAGCACCAGGCACGTCGCGCCGCTGCGCAGGAAGATGGTGTATTCGCTGAGGTTCGAGTCTCCACAGATCACGTGCAGGCGCCGATATTTTTCGCGATCGGCGTGGGGCTCGTCCCGCGTGTTGATGATCGGGCGCTTGACCATCGTGTCCAGAGCGACCTCGGTCTCGAAGAAATCCGCCCGTTGAGAAAGTTGAAAATTGCAGCGCTGGCCGCGATTTTCGCTCCCGACCTTACCGGCTCCCGTATAGACCTGTCGGGTCACGAAGAATGGCATGAGGTTTTCCACGATCTGCTTGAACGACGTTCTTCGGTCCATGAGATAGTTCTCATGCGCGCCGTAGCTGTTTCCCTTGCGATCGCTGTTGTTCTTGTAGATCAGCATCTGCGAGCCGTCCGGCAGCAGCGCGTTGGCTTCTCGCCTGGCGATCTCGATGATTCGCTCGCCCGCTTTTTCGTGAATTACCAGATCACGAGCATTCGTGACTTCGGGACAGGAGTATTCCGGGTGCGCGTGATCGACGTAGAACCGCGCGCCGTTCACCAGCGTCTTGTTGCGGGCAATGTTTTCCTGCTGGTTCGGCGTGTACTTCTCGCCGTCGACTTGAAACCCGCGAGCGTCGGCCAGCGGGTTCTCCTGGTCGTAATCCCAGAGGATCTCGCCAGCGTGGTCTTCCCGATAGGCGTTTACGAGGAGAACGCAGCTCGAAATGGGGTCGAAGTCAGGGTCTCCGCGAACGGTGATCCCATACTCGATCTCCGTACCCATTACCTTCGGAATCGCCATCGCGTCTCCACATGAGGGCGGCTCCCCCGGATTCTAGAGATACTGGCCCGAGGAGATGTTCTCGATCGAGCGCTCCTTTCGGTTGATCCCGGTCATCAAGGTTCGCACGTTGATGATTCGCTCACCCTTGCGGCCGGAGATCCGCGCCCAGTCGTCGGGGTTCGTGGTGTTCGGTAGATCTTCGTTTTCCTTGAACTCGTCGTTCACGGACTCGATGATATCTTCGAGCTTGATACCGCGCTCCTTGTTCTCGATGAAACGCTTGACGGCCTTCTTCTTGGATCGCGCGACGATGTTCTCGATCATGGCTCCACTCGCGAAGTCCTTGAAGTAGAAGATCTCACGCTCGCCCTTCGCGTAGGTGACCTCGAGGAACTTGTTCTCCTCGGTGGTCTTGTACATGCGCTGGATCGTCTCCTCGATGATGTTCTCGACCATCTTCTGTGGATCGTCCCCGTAGTTCGCGACTGCGCTTTCGTGGAAAGGCAGGTCGGGAGTCAGGTACTTGGAGAAGATCTCGCGCGCGGCCAGCGCGTCCGGGCGATTGACCTTGATCTTGAGGTCGAGCCGGCCGGGGCGAAGCACAGCGGGATCGATCAGATCCTGGCGGTTGCTCGCACCGATCACGATCACGTTGTTGAGCGACTCGACGCCGTCGATCTCGGATAGAAACTGCGCGACGACGGTCGCCTCCATGTCCGACGAAATTCCCGATCCGCGCATGCGGAAGAGAGAATCCATCTCATCGAAGAAGATCACGACGGGAACGTCCTCGCTCGCCTTTTCGCGGGCCTTCTTGAACACTTCTCGGAGTTTGTGCTCGGTCTCACCAACGTACTTGTTGAGCAGCTCCGGGCCCTTGACGTTGAGGAAGTACGGAGTCGTCTCCTTGCCGGTGCGCTGCTCGATGCTCTTGGCGAGGCTGTTTGCGACCGCCTTGGCGATGAGCGTCTTGCCGCAGCCCGGCGGTCCGTACAGCAGGATGCCCTTGGGCGGCCTGAGCTTGTGCTCGGCGAATATTTCCGGGTAGATGTACGGCAGCTCGACGGAATCTCGGAGAATCTCGATCTGCTCGCCGAGTCCGCCGATGTTCTCGTAGGTGATGTCCGGAATCTCCTCGAGCACGACCTCCTCGACGGAAGACTTCGGAAGCTTTTCGAAACCGTAGTTCGTGCGCGGATCAAAGAGGATGTGGTCCCCGACCTTGAGTTTTTCGTGGCGCAACGGTTCCGCGAGGGTAATCACCCGCTCGTCGTCCGTGTGTCCGAGTACGATTGCGCGGTTATCGGCGATGAAGTCGACCACCGCGGCGATCTCGCCGCGCGACACGTAACCCGAGGCCTCGATGACGTTGTAGGCCTCGTTGAGGACGACGAGTTGTCCTTCCTCGAATTGGAAGGGATCCACGTTCGGGTGCACGTTCACCCGCATCGCGCGACCCTCGACGACGATCTCGACGGTGCCGTCCTTGTTCGAGCGATTGAAGATGCCGTAGTGGTTGGGCGGCGCGCAGAGCTTGTCGACCTCCGCCTTGAGGAGTTCGATTTGCTGCTTGGCGTCGTGAAGCGCGTTGACGAGCCGCTCGTTCTGCCGCTCGGCATCGGCGGACTGGTCACGCGTCAGCTGGTAACGGCGGCGAAGTGTTTCGAATTCCGCGAGGAGTCGATCGAGTTGTCTGCGAAATTCAGGTGATTCCACGCCAAAAAGCCTGATCGCGTCGTGCAGATCTTCGACTTCGTCCTGACCGGGATGCAGCGATACTCTCTCGCGATCCTCGTCCGGGACCTCGACGCCCGGCTCATCACCCGGCGCCATCCGGCGCATGACGTCGCGTACGAACCCCTTGCGGCCTGATCCCTGGTCGAACTCGCTCATTCCGCTTCCTCCTGCCCCGGCTGCTGCGCCGACCGGTAGGCAAATCGCATGACGCAAATCACTGCAACGCTCATGCCAGACCGTGGAGAAGTGGGTGCACGCTTCGCTCTAATGATTTGAACCCGCCGCTTGGCAAGGGGTTGTAGAATCTCTTGCCGTTCGCAGACAGGGCTGTTGCAGAGAATCGCGGCGATCGATGCATCGAAAAACCGTCCAAATTGAGAACGAAGTCCGACGGAAACCTCGAAAATTCCGCTGCTGCGCCGGCGGTGCTCACTCCCACGCGCGCGTTCTGCAGGAGCCTCACGGTGCACTCTGCGCGAGTGCCACCGCGCTGGGCGGAGGGGGGAGAAACGCCGAACTTATTGAATTCGTGCATCTTTTGCGCGTTGTCGATGTTATCATGCGGCCCCGGAGTGTCAACCGCATCCACACGGCATCCGCCACTGCAACTCCGCGACCCATAAGCGATCTTGTTCGCCGAGCCCGAGCGAGCAGGGATCGATCGGGTGGGCGGCCGCAGCGCCCGCCAGCTTCTCTCGGGCGCACAAATATTTTGAAATCGGGGTCTGAAAGCGCTCGCAAGGTGCCGCCATCTGGCGCGAAGCTGCGTCTGGGCTGCCGGCTCGTTGACGGCTTTGTCAGCGCACCACCAATCGACATGAGGGCTAACCACAGCGCCTCTTTTTGCGGCGTTCGACGCGAGAGAGCACTGTGGTTCCGCAATTGGGCAATTGCAGCGGCCTTGTTACCGGCGCCTGGATGACAAAAATCGTCGCCCACGCGCCGTTTTTGAGTCGAAGCCTGCGGGTGCGGGGGAAGGCGCACCCCATTCCGCGTTACGGCTGCTCGCGTTACGGCTGCTCGCGTTACGGCTGCTCGCGTTACGGCTGCTCGAGCTCGATCACGCGGACATCCGCGGGTGGATCGAATCGGAACAGATCCGCGGCTGGATCGAGATTGCGTTCGACGTTGGAAAACGCGACCTCCGTCACATTGCCGAGTACGAAATAGACCGTCGTCTTGAGCAGATCGCCCGTATTCGAATCTACGAGCACGTGGAGCTTCTCGTAGGAACTGGGATTGCGAGGCAGCAACTGCAACTCGGCGCTGCTGGCTTCGCAGGTAAGCGCCGAGATCTCGAAATCGCGCCGGATCTCGCCCGCGCCGAGCAGAAATTGAATCGCCGCGCCCGACAAGTATCCCTCGGTTGCGGGAAGCTTCTGAGCTTCGCGAAAAACCGGATCGTAGATCCATAGGGTCTCCCCGTCGCTGACCACGAGACTCGGCTCTGGCTCTAGATACGACCAGCGCATCTTTCCCGGTTTCGCGAACACGACGCTTCCCGTGGACGTCATCTGCTCCGAAGCATTCGCACCGAGGGCGACGGATCGGGTGGTCTGGACGATGTCCGCGCGGAGATCGCGCGCAGATTCGTAGCGCTTCTGGAGCGCTGCAACCGTGGAGTCGAGGCAAGCGGGCGCGGGCGGCGCATCGGCACGCGCAAGCACCGGCGCTTGCGAGGTCAGAAGCCAGAGCGCCAGAGCGCTTGCAGTGCGGATTCGCATCATTCGTTCAGACGCCCGGGAGCGATGTCGCATTCACGGCTGGATGGAGCTTACGAAAATTTCGCGGGGCTTGGTGCCTACCTGAGGGCCGACGATGCCCTCGTGCTCCATGTGCTCGATCATTCGCGCCGCGCGATTGTAGCCGACCTTGAGCCTGCGCTGGAGGTATGAGATCGACGCATTGCGGCTGTCGGCGACGATCGCGACCGCGCGGTCGAACATCTCGTCCACATCCTCACCCGGCTTGTCCGACGCCTCGCCTTCCTCGGAGACCTGGATCAGATCATCGTCGAAACTCGGGTCGCCCTGGGCTCGGAGTTGTTGGGTCAGGTTTTCGACTTCTTTTTCGCCGACGAATGCACCGTGGAACCGCTGCAGCTTCGAAGTGCCCGGCGGCAGGTAGAGCATGTCGCCCTGTCCGAGCAGGTGATCGGCTCCGTTCTGGTCGAGAATCGTCCGGGAATCCGTGCGCGACGAAACCTGGAACGAAATCCGAGCGGGAAAGTTCGCCTTGATGATTCCGGTCAGGACATCGACGCTCGGTCTCTGGGTTGCGAGCACGAGGTGGATGCCCGCGGCCCGCGCCATCTGCGCGAGTCGCTGGAGCGACTCCTCGACATCGCGTGCGGAAACGACCATCAGGTCTGCGAGTTCGTCGATGATCACGACGATGAAGGGGAGGCGTCGATACGCGACCTCTTGTCCGTCCTCCTCTTCGGGTTTCGGCTTGAGTCGGTAGGTCTTGTTTCCTGCGGCGAGTTCCCGATCGACGCGTTCGTTGAACTGGGTGATGCTTCGCACCCCGAGCGCAGCCATCATCTGGTAGCGTTCCTCCATCTTGCGAACGATGCCGCCGAGCGCAGCTGCAGCGCGCTTCGGATTCGTCACGACGTCCGCGATCAGATGCGGGATCCCGCCGTAGACGGATAGTTCCAACAGCTTCGGGTCGACTAGTAGAAGCCTGAGTTCGTCGGGTGTCGTGCGACATAGAAGAGAACACAAGAGTGAGTTGAGAAATACGCTCTTGCCCGTTCCAGTGGATCCCGCGACGAGCAGGTGCGGCATCTTCGCGAGGTCCGCGTGGCTCGGATTGCCGAAGATGTCCTTGCCGAGCGCAATCGTGAGCAGCGATTTCTCCGCTCGCAGCGAGTCGGACTCGAGAATATCTCGCAGATAGACGGTCTCGCGGTCGGGGTTCGCGACTTCGATTCCGACTACGGATTTTCCCGGGAGAGGCGCGATGATCCGAACCGACAGCGCGCGAAGCGCCAGCGCGAGGTCGTCGGCGAGGGTCACGATGCGGTTGACCTTGACGCCCGACGCGGGTTCGAACTCGTACATCGTGATCACGGGACCCGGATGCACGGTCACGCAGCGGCCGCCGATCCCGAAATCCTGGAGTTTCTTTTCGAGGATGCGCGAGTTCATGATCAGGCTGTCGCGGTCGTACTTGTGCGAACCCTCGGGCGGGCGCTCGAAGACGCTGATGTCGGGCAGCTGATAGGGACCGCGGCGCTCCTCGCCGAACGAGAACGTCTCCTGCACGCCTTCGCGGCGGGGGCGCTCGGCGATGTGGTCCACGATCGTCGGCCCCGCAGCGCCGCCGCGCTTGGGAGCGCGTGCGGCCTCAACCGAGCGCCCCGCGGCTGACGCATTGGAATCCGCAGTTTGCGCTATTGCACTCGCTGAATCGTCCGCCGCAGCGGCCCTGCGGCGCCGGGATCGCCGCTCCCGCCAAACGCGAATGGACCGCGATCCACTCTCGAGCCCGCCGATCAATTCGGCTCCGCCGCGCCGCAAGCCTGCAAAACTGCTCATCAATGAATTGCCGAGTGCGAGAGCCGCGGAGCCGATCGCGGCGGCCGACCAGCCGAGCCCGATTCCGAGGCGGGCGAGCAGCGCACCCGCTGAGATTCCGGTGGCGCTCAGCACCCCGACCAGCCCGAGGACGGCGTTGCCGATCACCACACCCCAGGAGCCCACGAGCCAGATTTCGCGCTCGGCGAGAAAGGCTCCGACGGCGCCGCCCTCTTTGCCCGAGTAGACAAAGGGCGAGGCCTGCTGGACGATCGGCGCCAACGTCGAAATCGACAGCAGGAGCGCGACGCTCGCGAACCAGAAGCGCGACATCGGTCCAGGCAATCCCCGGCCGAGGATCAGTCGGGCTCCGATCGCGCCCGACGCGATCACCAGAACCGCGGACGCGTAGCCGAGTGTGCGGAACAGAATTGCGGCCACCGCGGCCCCGATGACGCCCGCGCGGTTGGCGACCTCGACGCGCTCGAAGATCGGATCTGCTGGCGAGTACGTCGCGAGCGCGAGAAGCGCGAGCACCGACGCGCCGACCAGCGCGAATCCGACGCATTCCTCGGCGACTCGCCGTGAGATCGGCGAACCGGATCGGCTTGCGGACCGGCGCTTGCTGGCGGCAGTCCTAGCCACATCGAACCCGCTGTCGAGTCAGCCTCTCACCCCCTGGGAAGGCGTCGCTTCCAGGGTAGGCGGCGCCCGTCACCCGTTCAAGAACTCGGCAACAAAGAACTCGCCCGCGGGGCGGCCGGCTGAAGCGGCGCTGAAGGCGCTCCGCGCTGATTCGTGGGCATTCGCGAGTCGGTCCGCTGCTACGCGATCGAGCACCGCTTGGCGAAGTCGATGAGACCGCGGGTTCACAGCGACACAGGTCGATCGACGACAATTCGCGATGCTTGAGGGATCGAACGGTTGACGTCTTGCTCCGTCGGCGGGATGATGGGTCGTCACCCTGCAAAACGACGGAGAAGACATTCATGGCGAGCGTAAACAAAGTCATTCTGGTTGGAAATCTCGGGCGGGATCCGGAACTTCGATACATCCCGAGCGGTCAGGCCGTCGCGAACTTCACACTCGCGACCAACGAGCGCTGGCGCGACAAGGAAGGAAACAATCAAGAGCGAACGGAGTGGCACCGCATCGTCGTGTGGGGAAAGAGTGCTGAAAACTGCGCCCAGTTTCTGCAGAAAGGACGCAGTGTGTACGTCGAGGGCAAGCTTCAGACCCAGGAGTGGGAAGACAAGGAAGGCATCAAGCGCAAGACCACCGAGGTCGTCGCGCAGACGGTGCAGTTCCTGGGCGGACGGGGCAGCGCTGAGACGAGCGGCGGATCTACCGGGGATTCCGGTTCGTCCGGCGGAGATTCCGGCCCCGGCGAAGCCTCGGGGCCGCCGCCGAGTGACGTCCCGTTCTAGACCGAAGCGTCCGGTTCAGCTGCGCTCTTGGAGCGGAGCTTCTGGATGATTTCATTGATCTGTTCGCGGACGTCCGCGGCGAGATTCTCGAATTCGATTGCCATGCCGACGGCTCCATCGGGTCCGACCTGATCCACGCTGATCGAGCGCACCACATTGCCGACGACTTCGACCGGCCTTTCCGCGCCCGGCAGCTTGAACTCGAGCTCGACGTTGGTTCCGACGGGTTGCGGCGCTTCGGTTTCGACGAAGATGCCACCATCATTGATGTTGCGCGCGAATTCGGAAAAGAACGAATCAACGGTCTGATAGTTGACGCGTACGACGAATTCTGCGCGCGGCGAGTTGCGCCGCTCGATCGCATCGATGAAGCGCGGAGACACGGCTGCTTGTAGCTGCGGTCTGGCCATCGGCTTCGATCCCGGGGGCGCCTGGTTGCGGGCTCCACTTTGCGAAACCTCTCATCGGCCGATCCGGCCCGCCCCCTTAGCCCGTTCTCGGCTCGAAATCCGCCCTGATTGCCCAATTTCGGCTCAGAGTTCGCCCTGCTCGCGGAGGCTGCAGAAGCCCCGCTCGGCGACCACAATGTGATCCAGAATGCGCACGCCGAGAATCTCCCCCGCGCTCGCGAGCCGTGCGGTGATCTCACGGTCTTCCGCGCTCGGTGTCGGATCGCCGCTCGGATGGTTGTGGACGAGCACGAGCGCGGCGGCGGCGTCGCGCAAGGCGGGTCGAAATACTTCGCGCGGATGCACGAGGCTCGCCGTGAGGGTGCCCTGGGAGATCATCTCCGAGCGCAGCACGCGATGGCGGGCGTCGAGCAGAATCACGAGGAAATGCTCCTGGCGGGCGTCTCTCAGGCTCGGGTGGAAGTGGTGGTAGACGTCCGACGGGCTGCGAATCACGGCTCCCGCTTGAAGCCTCCGGCCCGCGAGTCGGCGCCCGACCTCGAGCGCGGCTCGCAGGCTCGCACTCTTGGCGGGTCCGATTCCGCGAATGCTGGCGAGTTCGCGGCCGCTCACCCGCGACAGCCCTTGGAGCCCTGCGTGGCGTTTGAGCAAATCCGTCGCCAGCGCCAAGGCGCTGCTGCCGCGACTGCCGGTGCGGAGCAAGAGGGCGATCAGCTCCGCGTCACTCAGAGCAGATGAGCCCAGCGCGTCGAGGCGTTCGCGGGGGCGGTCCGGAGGGTCCGATCGAGAGCCGCGCATTTTCGCTCCCGGGACCGGGGCGTGACGACTATAGCGCTCCGAAAGCGCCTCGGCGGCACGTCTTCGCGATCTGATTTCGAAGAGCTATGGGCCCGAGACCGAAGTTCGCGCGCTGCAGCGCCGCTCGAGATCTTCGGCGAAGTCGGAGATGCCGTCGAATTGCTCGCGCGACATCTCCGGCGCGATCACGCCTCGCAGTGTGTTACGTCGATCGCGGTCAGTCGGTTCGAGTTCGGCCACGAGTTCCCGCAGCAGGGAGAGATAGCCGACAGCTTCGGCTGATCGGGCGCTCGCGGCTGCGAGATCGATCGGTTTCGACGGGAGAAACTTCGTGGTGTCTGTTAGCTCGATGAGGCCATCGGGCGAGAGTTCTCCGAGACGCCGCAGTGCCGACTGCAAGTAGGGGGCGAGAAACGCCGCCGAAGGAGTGAGTGCCCTCGAGAGCGCTTCGGGGTCGAGCCGCGAGCGCATCGCGCGGTCGAACTCGAGCCCGCATCCGAAGACCTTCGAGCGCTGAATGCGGTCCAGCGCCTGTTGGCATCGGGCTAGCGCCGCTGCGTTTCCCTCTGCGGGAACGAGTTCGACACTCAAATGATGCAGATCGCGAATTGCGTCGTAACCTTGTGTGGATCGAACGTCTAGCCCCTTTTCGGCGGAGGCGTCGAGCCGAGCCCACACGACGAGATCTTCCCCCAGCTGCTCGGCGCGCAGTGTTTCGATACCGGCACTCGAGACGCTCTGCATCGAATCGGAAGCGCGATCCGAAAGGCGGGTGCGCGACAATACGATCGAAAACCCGTCCGACATCTTTCGCAAGCGGAAGACCGTAGCCTCGGTCGTGAGAAAGCGAAGCGATTCGCGACCCGAGAGGCGTGTATGGGTGATGGCTTGTAGGCGATTTGGCAGCGGGGAAAGATCGATGGTCGCCTGCGTTTCGAGGGATCGGACCTCGACGCTGACTTCCTCGTGTAGGAAACCATCGAGCACGACGCGGATGGCGACCGAATCGCGCGAGCCGGCATCGATCCGCTTTGGGAGCAACAGCAGGACCGGTGATTCGGCGCGTTCGAAGCGGAGCTGGACGTTTTCTCTCAGATAGAACAGGTCGAGGCTCGCGCCCGACGGTTGGGTGTCGATTTCGAGCGTCCGCTCGTCGTACCAGTAGCCGGGCCCACCCCGGAACAATCCGGTGATCGGGGCGAAGAGTCTTCCGATCGTCCAGCCCGATCGCGTCGGGGGAATCAAGTCGACGGTCGCGCGCTCGGCCGCGATCGCGGGCAGCGCGATGAGCGCGATCGCCAGAAGTCCGATGGGTCGTGTCTTCGCCATGGTGTCGGGTTTGGCGGGGGCGTCAGCGTAGCCACCGGGAGATCCCGACGATAACCGATTGCACCGTGTTACGTCGCTTCCGCGGATTCGGTGGTGGGTCAGTACGACGCGGGGACGACCCTCAGATTCGTCACGGGTATCGCAGGCATCGGATCGAACTCAGCCGCCAATGGGCCCGCCAGGGGATGGGCGGTGGCGCGGAGTTGACCGGCTACCGCCTGCGCGTCGCCGCGGCGACCCGCTCGAACCACGAGCGGCGCGACCCTGGAGCGCCGCTCCATCTCGGCGATCTGGTCGAGCTGACGCAGAAAGCCTCCCGGATCGAGTTTGGCGCGGTCGAGCTGTTCGTCGAGATCCAGCTGCTGAGAATCGGGATCGACCCGACCGTAGAAGCCGACGACCATCTCTCGAGGATCCGGACGATAGAAGCGATTGGCGGCGGTTCTCTCGATTGCCGCGAGGCGCGGCTGGATCGCCCGGACGTTGGCAAGCGTCGGAGGTGAAGTCTCCCACATCTCGATCAATTTCGCGTCTACGACGCCTTGCGCGATCGGTGCGACCGCCACGACTTCAGGAGCGTGTACCCAGCTGGTCTCCACGCTCGTGAAGATCGCAAATCCCACGAATCCCGCCGCCATTGCAGCGGCCACGCGCGGGTCGAACAAATGTCGCATGGCGGTCGAAATCCGCCGCGGCCGAAATTCTCCGCTTTCGATTCGCTGCATCACCTCGCGGCCCATCTCGCTCGGCGGCAGGCAAGGCGGGAACGATCGGAGCAGTGCAATCGTCGATCTCAGCTCGCTGAGTTCTCTCGCACAGCTCGGACAACGACCCAGGTGTTCATCGACCCGGGCACGAAACGACAGATCCAGATCTCCTTCGAGATGATCGCCGAGGTGGGAGCGTATCCTCGTGCAATTCACGTTCCTTCTCCTTTTTTACCAGTCGACACGAGTCCCTTCAGACGATCGCGAAGCGCGCTTCGCGCGCGATGGATTCGTGACTTGACGGTGCCTTCGGGAATCTCGAGCACGGCCGCAATTTCTCGGTACGAGAGTCCTTCGATGTCGTAGAGAACGGTTGCGGCTCTGAGGTCGGCGGGCAGTTGGAGCAACGCCTGCTGCACTTGTTTCTGCACCTGCACGCCGTAGGTGGCGGCCTCGGGGTCGCGGGGCGTCGACGGCAGATCGTCGCCCGCCGCGTTACGCGACTGAAGTCTGGCGATGCGGGCGTTCTTGCGTCCGAGCGTTCGGCGTCGATTGAGGGCCGCGTTGGCGGCCACGCGATAGACGAAGGTGGAAAAGCGCGCGTCGTGGCGGAAGCGGTGGCCGTGGCGGTAGAGGCTGATGAACGTCTCCTGCGCGACATCTTGCGCTTCTTCCCGACTGCCAAGCATCCGCATCAGGAGGCCGAAAACGCGCGATTCATGCCGCCGGATCAGGCTCTCGAACGCGCTCGTGTCACCGGCCTTCCAGCGGCTGACCAGATCTCCGTCGGGGTCGACGTCGCGATAATCTCCGGTTTTCACCGAAGTCAGGGGTGTCGTCGCGTCGAGCGTTCCACAGCCGGAAGCAGTCATCGCCTGGCTCTGACACCGGTCCGCCGGGTTTGGTTCTCGGGAACTCGCGTCATCTCCGCCCAACACCGGTCACCCCCCGGAGGGGTCCGAAGCTAGCGTCGATTTGCCCGGGCGCTCCCACGACCCGCTCTTGCCGCCGCTCTTGTGGACGAGCTCGATTCCACCGATCGAGATTGCGCGATCGATCGCCTTGCACATGTCGTAGATCGTGAGGCAGGCGGCGGAAACCGCCACGAGCGCCTCCATCTCGACCCCGGTTCGGGCGTGGGTTTCGACCCGAGCTTCGATTCGCACGCGTGATGCGTCGGGATCAGGTGTCAGCGCGATCTCGACGCCGTCGAGCGGAAGCGAGTGGCAGAGCGGAATCCACTCGTCGGTGCGCTTCGCGGCCTGGATTCCGGCCAATCGCGCGGTGTGGAGTACGTCGCCCTTGGCGATTCGGCCTTCTGCGATGCAGGCGAGGGTTTCCGCGGCCATTCGCACTTCTCCACGCGCGATGCAGACGCGGTGCGTCACCGCCTTGTCCGCCACGCCGACCATCTGGGCGCGGCCGCTCGCGTCGACGTGTGAAAGTTTTCCCGCCATTGGCACCCCCCAGGTCCTCGAAACCTAGCCGAGTTCGCGAATCCAGCCGGTGAGATCGTCGAGGACCTCGCGCCGCTCCGGCTCGTTGAAGATTTCGTGCCGCAACCCAGGATACGTGCGCAGCCGCCGCTGGGTCAGCTTGAGCTGCTCGAAGAAGCCGCGGCTTCCCTCCACGGGGCAGAGCCGGTCGTCTTCGCCGTGCAGCAGCAGCATCGGAACCCGCACCGCTGCCGCAGCGGCAACGGTTCGCTTCATCGCGGACAACATCTCCGCCGCGAGCGAGACCGCGATCCGCGTCTCTACGAGCGGGTCTTCGAGAAAGGCGCGGACCACCTGCGGGTCGCGCGAAAGGGTTTCCGGGTCGAGTCGGCTCGCGAACGACAGGCGGGGCGCGAGCCACCTCAAGCCGCGGAGCATGCTCATGCGCGCGCGAGAGAGATCTGGGGGCGTGGCGAGCGCCGCACCCGAAGTCGCGACGCCAGCTACGTCCGGGTTTCGCTGGCTCGCATACGCGGCGACCAGCAACCCCCCCATGCTGTGACCGACGACAACGATCGGCAGCGGCGTTTGCTCGGCGCGCAGCGCCGAGACGAAGCCTTCGAGGTCGTCCAGCAGGTCGTCGAATCGGCGCACGTGACAGCGGACGCCGTGCGAGCGGCCGTGGCCTTGCTGATCGTAGGCGTGGACCGCGAAGCCCGAGTGAGCCAGATCCGTCGCGGTGCGTTCGTAGCGGCCGCTGTGTTCCCCGTAGCCGTGAACGAGAACGATGATTCGCTGCGGTGTCGGCGGTAGCCACGCGCGTCGAAACAACAGGTGTCCGGTCGCTCCCTGGATGTGCGATTCCGTGCGGCGGATCGCGGCGTGGATCGACTCGGGGGCGCGCTCGTGATCGCCGGCTAGGCGCTGGTCGCCGGATAGGCCCGTCGGGGGATTCAAGACTCGGATGCGCCGCGAACCGCCGCGCGCGCTTTCTTGACGCGATCGAGATAGGCGACGCTGCGGATGTCGGATCCCCAGAAGTAGGCCGAGACGCCGTCTTCCTCACCGAGGCGGCGGATGTTGTCGGCGAGAATCCAGCAACCGGCCTCGATGTTCGTCTCGATCGCCGCGAGGCTCCCCGCGAGTTCGAGCGATTCGGCGACGTGCGGCATGACCTGCATCAGCCCGATCGCGCCGAGTCGGCTGCGAACCCAGGGCCGCGCGCCGCTCTCGACCCAGAGCACCTGCGTGACGAGAACGGGGTCGAGCTCGTATTTTTCGCTGTACCGGATCACCGCGGCCGCGATCCGCCGGATTTCGTTCGGCGACAACGCCGCATTCGCCTGATCGAGAAAGCGCATCAACTGGGTTTCGTCGAAGCGGGCCGGTTCGAGACTGGCCGCGACTTCCACGACCTCTACCGGCTGCTCGGCGCGCGTACCCGACAGCATCAACGTGGCGATTGCGATCAACGCTACGACTCTGGTTCGACCCATCTCATACCCCGCCTTTGGTCCGGTCTGTTGCGTTGGATTCGGGCTAAGTTTCTCGACGGCGTCTCCGGGCGCGCTGCGATTGGATCCGATCGATGGCTGGTCCCAAAGAAGTTGGCTTTGCGGCCACGCAAAGCCCCCGCGGGGGGTCGGGTGTGTTCGGTGGCTCCGATGCGGGCCGGAGCATAGGCAAGCCAACGCACTCCTTCCACGCACCCAGCCGGATCGCCGCCTCCGGAGCGCCGGGGGCGCCTGGACCGGCGCGCCCACTGAATGACGCTGTCCCCAAAGCTTTCGTTGACCCAGGGTTTTTTGCGGTGATACCATCCGTCGGCCTTGGACAGGGGCGGGGGTGGGCATAGGCGATCCTGGGTGCGCGCTCTTACGCGCTGGAGGTCGGTCAAATCGAATTGACCGCTCCACGCGGAGCATTGGCAGCTGCAGTGGTGTCTGGAGTTGAATGAGTCCCCCGATTACGGTTCCCCAGCTTCTCGTTCAGCGTATTTCCGACGGCGATCGACCGGTCGACCGAATTCCGGCCCGCACGCTGCTCGAAGCCCTCGCGAAGATCTACGAGTTCGTGCTCGTTACCGATTCCAGCGGCCGCGTGCTCTGGAGAAGCAATGGGCTCGTCGGTCTTTTCGGGGGTGCGCAATTCCCGATCGGCTGTGAGGTCAAGACGCTTCTCCCGTTTCTTCCAGAATTTACCAGTCCCGAGCAGGCATTCGAATTGCGCTCCCGCTTGCGCCGGGACGGCTTCTTGAGCAATGCCGTCATCGGACTCAACGACGAGAACGGAGATTCGATCCGGATCGAGATCAACGTGGTTCCCGTGTCGGACCGACCCGACGAGCGGTCGTATTACGTCGTCATCGCGCGGCCGGTGGAATCCAAAAAACAGGCGACCGAACTCGCCGAGCAATCGAGGGGCGGAGCGCTGCAATCGATCCTCGATGACGCGCCGGACGCGTTGCTGGTCGTCGACGCACGAGGCTTCATCGTCTACGCGAATGCGGCGGTCGAGAGGCTGTTGGGCTACGGCAGCTGCAGCCTCGTCGATCGACCGGTCGCGGCGCTCTTGAACAATGCCGCGGATCTCGAGCGCCTGGCTTCCTCGATCGATGTGGAGCGCCATGTCGAACAATGGGAGCTGACGCTGACCCACAGCGACGGGCGCGAGGCGCGAATCGCCGCGTCCGCGCGGACGCGGCGTCTCGACGACGGAACCTTCGACGGCACTGTGATCTGTTTGCGCGACGCCAGCGAGCGCCACCAGGCGATGAGCGAACTCGCCCGCAAGAATGCCGAGCTCGAGCATTGTGTCCACGCACTCGCCCACGATCTGCGCTCTCCGCTGGTGGCGCTGCTGGGATTCTCGCGGTTGCTGCGACAGGATTACGGCACGCTGCTCGACGATACGGGCATCCACTTCGTCGATCGGATCGAGCAGGCGGGGCGCACGATGGAGGATCTGATCCACAACTTGTTGGAGCTGTCGCGGATCGGACAGCCGGGTGAACGGAAGGCGCTCGTCAACCCACTGTCCGTACTCGCCCAGCTGGGGGCAGAAATCAAACCGCGGCTCGATGCGGCGGGCATCGATCTCGAGCTTCCCCACGATCCGCCGCTCGTCTATTGCGATCGAACGCGTCTCTACCAGGTGTTCTCGAATCTGATCGGAAACGCGATCGACCACATGGGCGCCTGCGACCATCCGCGGATCGCGGTCTCGATCGTCGAGGAGGGAGACCTGACCCGCGTCTCCGTGAGCGACTCTGGACGCGGAATCGATTCCGAACACCACGAGCAGGTATTCGAGGTATTCCAGAGTCTCGGCCCGACGAGAGACGGGCGATCAGGCACGGGAATCGGACTCGCAATCGTCAAGAAGATCGCCGAAACGCACGGCGGTCGAGTCTGGCTCGAAAGCGGCAGCGGATGCGGCACGACCTTCCACGTTACGTTTCCGCGTCGCAGCTAGCCCGGACAGTTCCGCTCTCGATTGAGATAGCCCCACTAGTCCGGACAGTTTCGCTTTCGATTGAGACAGCTCCACTAGCCCGGGCCCGCTTGGCGGGGTCGGTTTGGGAAGAAGCGTTGTCTTTTGCGTCGGGGGAACTGTCGGTCGGCAGCTGCGGCGGCTTGCTCGGGTTTGGGGCATTGCGTAGGCTGGGCCGTCCTATGTATCCCGAACTCTTTACGATTTTTGGTTACACGATCAGCACGTTTGGGCTGATGCTCGCGATCGCATTCCTAGTCGGATCGTGGATCGCCGGCGTGCGCATGCAAGAGGAAGGCCTCGATCGCGAGCAGGCCAGCACGATCCTCATCTACGTCATCATCGGCGGGATTCTCGGCTCCAAGCTCTATTTTGCGGTCGATGTTTCGATTCGCGAGGGGCGGGCATTCTCGGAGTTGTTCTTCGCGCGAGACGGAATCACCTGGTACGGCGGATTGATTCTCGCGACGATCGTTGGCGCGGTTGGTTGCCGGATCCACAAGATTCCTGTGAAGATCTTTGCGGACTGCGCCGCAGTGGCGGCGGCGATCGGGCAGGCGATCGGAAGGGTCGGCTGTTTTCTCGTGGGTGACGATTACGGTCGCGTCACTGACGTTGCGTGGGGAGTGCGATTTCCCGATGGTGCTCCACCCATCGACGTACCCGTTCACCCTACACAGCTCTACGAGGTCGCGTGGTTGCTGGTGGTGGCCACCGTTTTATGGCGGCGTCGAAAAGTGAGTCCGTTCTTGTTCGGTGAATACGTGGCCTTCAACGGTCTGGGTCGGATCGTCATCGAGAATTGGCGCGTAAACCCGACCGTCGCTTTGGGGATGACCGAGCCGCAGTGGATCGGGGTCGCGTTGATCGTGATCGGCGTCGGTGGATGGCTCTACTTCTCGACCCGTGCGCGCGCGGAAGCGGCTTGATCTCAACTCGCCGGATGAAGCTTTCCCAGGAGATTCGACGCCGATGCGAGAGTCTTGTCGCGTTCATCGCCTTCCACCAAGCGAGAAAGACTCGAAACCGCGGAATGCGCCAGATCCCTGAGGGAGTCGTCGCCGGCGCTTCCCGAATCTGCCCACTCGTTCAAACCCACCAGGCTCTCCGGATAATTTCCTGCGAGATACGCGGACATCCCGCGCGCGTAGGCGGACCAATGTGAGACCTGGCGTCGATCGCCACCATGCTCTAGGGCTATGGCGAGGGCGCGGTGCGCTGTCTCGTAATGGCCGCTCGCGAGATACGATTTCCCTGCGATCACATATCCCGCGGCCGCATCGCCATGAATGGACGCCAGCAAGGCTTCCAATCCCGGAGGGCCCATCTTCTCGAGCGTCTCGCGTCTCTCGATCAGGAAGCGAGTGACGAAGCCCTCGGCGCCCTGCTCGGAAAGTAGGACCCGCAGCTGGTCCCAGGACTGCACCATCAGGGACTGCGTTTCGGCGAATCCCTGTTTGAGACGGGCGGAGACCGCCGACAGAATCCGCTCGAATTCGTGAAACAATCCGTTCGCTTCCGCGCCCGCTTCGGCGCGCAGCGACCGCACCCGAGGGCCGTAGACCTCGCGCTGGTAGAAATCCTCGCGAAACTTCATCGCTTCGTGGAAGAGCGACCCGACCGCGAGGTCGAACAGCGCTTCGCGGGGTTTGGCGACTTGCGAAGCGCCGGGTTCCGGTCGAAACAGCGAGTGACACTTCTCTTTCAGGCGGAAGAGAACGCTGTAATCGCTGTCTCCGACGAATTGCTGAAGATCCGAAAAGACGAGCTGGTCTCTTGCGTACTTCTCTGCGAGCTCGTCCAGCAGCTCGTAGGCGGTGAGAAACTCCCGCAGGATGTCGACCAAGCTGGCCGGGGCGCTCGCCATCCCCGGATTATACTCGTCGCGCCGCTTGGGGCCGCTCGCCATCGCATCGATCCCGCTCGGCCTCGCGCGAGCGATCGAATCGATCGCGGTCGATTCTGGCGACGGGGACCCCGGTTTGCCTATTTTCGGCGTCCGCGATCGGCTCGCCGCTGGCGCTTCGATTCGCTCGTTTTCGTTTCGCTGTCTCGCTGCCTCGCCGTCTCATCGGATTGCTGGATCGCCGTCTTGCCAAATTGGAGGTTTGGATGAGCCCCGTCGAACGTGAGAGCATGCAGGTCGACGTCCTCTACGTCGGGGCGGGACCCGCTTCGCTGGCCTCGTCGCTGCATCTGATGAACCAGATCCAAGCGTTCAACGAGCGCGCCCAAGGCGAGCGAAGAGCGCCCATCGAGCCTCCCTCCGTGCTGGTTCTCGAGAAGGCTGCGGCGGTCGGCGATCACATGCTCTCGGGTGCCGTGATGAATCCGCGCGGCATCCGCGAACTCGTGCCGGATTTCGCCGAGAAAGGCTTTCCGACGGAGTACGTCTGCGACTACGCGGGATTCTGGATCTTCCATCCGAAGGGGAAAGTCAGCGTTCCCGGACCGCTCGTTCCGCCAAATTTTCGCAAAAAGGGTTATCACGTCACCTCACTCAACAATGTCGCCAAATGGATGGCGGAGCGTTGCGAAGAAGCGGGTGTGGACATCTACCCCGGATTCGCCGCCGACCGAATTCTCAGCGAGGGAAATCGGGTGATCGGTGTTCGGATGGGCGACATGGGTGTAGACAAGAATGGAAAACCCAAGAGCACGTTCCAACCGGGAATGGACATCCACGCCAAGGTCACGGTACTCGGCGAGGGTGTTCGAGGCTCTCTCTCGAAGCAGCTCATTTCAGATTTCGAACTCGCTGGCGCGAATCCGCAAACCTTCGAGGTGGGCATCAAGGAATTGTGGAGGATCGATCCGAAGAAACACCGGCCGGGCCGAGTCGTTCACGGACTCGGAATTCCGCAGATCTTCGACGGTTTTCACGGGATGTGGCTCTACGACATGAAGGACAACCTCGTGTCGTTCGGATTCGTCACGCTGCTGGATTCGGAAGACCCGCACTGCGACCCTCATCTGGAAGCGCAGAAGTTCAAGACGACTCCGTACATGAAGTGGCTGCTCGACGGAGCGGAACTCGTGAAGTACGGCGCGAAGTGCATTCCAACCGGCGGCCTGCATTCGATGCCCAAGCTGTATGCGAATGGAGTGCTGCTGATCGGAGACACGGCCAGCTTCTGCAATGCCGAGAAACTCGCGGGAATCCACCTGGCCATCAAATCCGGAATGATGGCCGCGGACACGATCGTCGACGCGTTGGCGCGAAACGATTTCTCGACCACGACGCTCGGTGGTTTTTCGGAGCGATACCGCTCGAGTTGGGCTTTCGACGAGCACTGGGCGTCCCGAAACTTTCACCAATCGACGGAGCGGGGCCTTCCGTTCTTCATGTTGAACGAACCCTTCCGCCAGCTGACAGGTGGGCGCGGCCTGATCGGCGAGATGAAGTCCAAGCCGGGCCATGCGCACATGAAGCAGCTGTCCGAGCTTCCGAAATCCAAGCGGCAGCAAGAGTCGTTCGAATTCGACGGTGTGCTCACCTTCAGCAAGGAGCACCTCGTTCAGTTCAGCGGCACGCAGCACGAGGCCGATCAGCCATCGCATCTGGTGGTCGCAGACACCAATCTGTGCAGTACGACCTGCGCGGAGGAATTCGGCAACCCGTGCGAGAATTTCTGTCCTGCCGCCGTCTACGAGATGATTCCAGATCCCGATCGGCCCGGCGGAAAGAAGCTCTTCATCCACCACGAGAACTGCGTCCACTGCAAGACCTGCGACATCGCCGACCCCTATCAGGTCATCACCTGGACTCCGCCCGAGGGCGGAGAGGGGCCGGATTATCAGCAGATGTAAGGCGATTGGAACCCGGCATTCGCGTCGCACGGGGGTCAAAAACGGACACAGCCGTGTTTCGAAATTCAGCCTTGAATCGCGGCGAGGGCTTCCTGGAGGTGGCCCAGGATTTCCGGGGTGGCGGCGACGAGCAGGGCGCGGGCGGGGGTTCGGATTTCGGGCGGGAAGGGGGCGGATTCGCCCATCACGAATGCGCCGGCTTCGGCTGCGATCAGCGCGCCGATGCGGCCGCGGATGCTCACTCCTTCCGGGTTCTCGCCCGCGAAGCGAAGGCCCGCGCAGACGCCCGGAATCAGCGGAGCGACGGAGATCGCGCCGCCTGAAGCAGCAGCCACCTCGTATCCGCGATGCTGCAGCTTCTCGACTGCGGCGCGCGGGAGGTCGTGGGAAACGAGGACCCGGTTTCCGCTGGGTTCGCCGACCCTGACGCTTTCGATCGCGCCGGCCCGGTTGCGCGCTTGCGCGCCGCGGCCGCGTATCGCATCGAAACACAGCTGCTCGCGGGGTAGCGCGACGAGGCTCGCTTCGTAGCGACCCTCGATCGCTAGGCCGATCATCACCGCGTACGGGCCCGCGCCTTCGAGATAGAATCGCAGGGTGCCATCGATCGGATCGATCACGACCAGTGCGTCGCTCGATTCCGAAAATCGCGCGACGGACGGAGTATCCTCTTCGGCTTCCAACTTCAGCTCCGGGAATTGCTCGAGCAGCGGAATCAGCAGCGCTTCCTGGGATGCGGTGTCGGCGATCGTGAGTGCGGCCTTCACGGCGGTTGCCTCACCGGCCTTGGGGCGATTGGCGACGCGCCCTTCGAGAGCGCGCGCGATCGATGCGGCCTGACGCAGCGCCGGAGCCAGTGTGCGTACGAAATCGCTCGTAAACGACGTATCCTGCATCTTCGTGTTGGGTAGCAGGTTTGTGAGCGTCGTCACGGGATTTCACGTGTTGCTTCAGCGAAGTTTTGGATCGACCGATAATCGGGGGAAAAGAGCCCTAACAAGGAGCTTCGATATGACCCGGTTATCACGTTCGACACTCATTTCGATCTGCACGATAGCTGCCGCTTTGTTGCTGGTGGCATCTCCCTCCATCGCGGACTCGGTCGCAGCGATTCCCGACTCGACCGACGAGCGCGCAGAGAGCTCGTTTTCGGATTTTGCGCGCTCGTGGATGGCCAAGATGGAAGAAAACGAGACCCAGAACCGCAAGAATTCTACCGTCCAGCCCGGGCCGAGCCAGAACCTGATTACCTACCGTGGATTTGGCGAGGATTTCACGGTGGAACTGCGTCCGACGGGTCATCCTTCGGCGCCGTTCGTCGGGATTCTCCGCTACAACGAAGAGGTCTACAGCTGTGACGGGGCGGATGCCTCGCGCTGCTCGGTGGCTTCGTCGCTTCCGGTGACGGAAATCTTCCGCTATCAGGGCGGTCGCTGGATCTATTGATTTCGCGCCGAAACCAGGAGCGCGGAGCGCACTCGGTCAATTGACCCAGGCGACTCCGCGCTCCCCGGCGTCTCTCACCCCCCCAAGTTCGAGACGCCGTTAACCCCCGACTAACTACAACCGCTGGTTTCGCCGCAGTTGAAGCACTTGTAACAAGTGCCGCTGCGAATCATGATGGCGCCGCAAGCGTGGCAGCTCGGAGCGTCGGCCTGATTGATGAATCCCTGAGCTCGGCTATGGGCTCGGTCGCCCGAGCCTCCGGCGACGGCGGATCGGAGCGGCAGCGCGTCGATTCCACTGGCGCTGGCGCGTTCGGCCTGTTCTTCCTCGACTGGATCGCTCTGCAGGTAGCGGTTTCCGAGATAGCGGAACACGTAGTCCATTACGGACTTTGCGATCGGGATCGACGGGTTGTTGGTAAAGCCCGCCGGCTCGAAGCGCGTATGGCTGAACTTGTCCACGAGAGCGCGCAGCGGCACGCCGTACTGTAGGGAGATCGACGTCATCGTCGCGATCGTGTCCATCAGACCCGACACCGTGCTGCCTTCCTTCGCCATTCGCAGGAAGATCTCGCCGGGCTGGCCGCTCTCGTAGAGACCGACGGTCAGATATCCCTCGTGCCCTGCGATCACGAATTTGTGCGTGACCGCGGTGCGTTCATCCTCGAGCTTCTTGCGAATCGGCCGCACCTCGGCGAGTCGCCGACCGCGGTCCTTGTCTTCGCCCGTGTTCAGCGGTTGGGTGCGTTTGCTTCCATCGCGGTAGATGGCGAGTGCCTTGAGGCCGAGTTCCCAACCCGCGATGTAGGCCTGCATGACGTCTTCGGCGCTGGCATCCGAGGGGAGGTTTACCGTCTTGCTGATGGCGCCCGAAAGGAAGGGTTGCACGGCGCTCATCATCCGGATGTGGCCCATCCAGGCGATGCTGCGCTTGCCATTCTGTGGCCGGAACGCGCAGTCGAAAACCGGTAGATCGGACTCCTTGAGTCCCGGTGCTCCCTCGATCGTCTCTTGTTCGCTGATGTAGTCGGTAATTTCTTTGATCTCGGTTTCGTTGTAGCCGAGTTTATCGAGGGCTGCCGGTACGGTGTTGTTGACGATCTTGAGATAGCCACCGCCGACGAGCTTCTTGTATTTGACGAGCGCGATGTCCGGCTCGACGCCCGTCGTATCGCAATCCATCATGAAGGCTATCGTGCCCGTCGGAGCGAGCACCGTTACCTGGGCGTTCTTGAATCCGAACTGCGCGCCCTTTTCGTACGCGATGCGCCAGCTCTCTCGAGCCGCGGCGAGCAGCGGCTCCGAGACGCCTTCACCCGTGATCGCGAGAGCTGCTTCCACGTGCATCTTGATCACTTCGAGGAAGGGCTTGCTGTTCATCCGGTAGCGCAGGAACGGCCCCATCGCTTCGGCGATGTCCGCGCTCGTGTGATAGGCCTCGCCACACATCAACGCGGTAAGCGTTGCGGAGAAGTTGCGCCCCGTGTCGCTGTCGTAGGGCAGCCCGCAGGTCATCAGGAGCGCACCGAGGTTCGCATAGCCGAGTCCCAGCGGCCGGAAGAGATGACTGTTGTGCGCGATCGCCGGCGTCGGGTAGTCGGCGTGATCGACCATGATCTCCTGGGCGAGAATCGTGAGTCTCACCGCGTGCCGGAAACCGGCGATATCGAACTCGCCGGATTCGTCGAGGAACGTGAGCAGATTGAGGCTGGCGAGGTTGCAGGCCGTGTCGTCGAGAAACATGTACTCCGAGCATGGATTGCTGGAATTGATTCGCCCCGAAGCCTTGACGGGGTTCCAGCGATTGATCGTCGTGTCGTACTGCATGCCAGGGTCGCCGCACTCGTGCGCGGACTCTGCCATTTGCTTCAAGAGATCGCGTGCCTTGAATTCGTCGATCACCTCGCCGCTGGTGACGCTGCGGGTCTCCCAGTCGCCGCCCGCCAGCGCGGAATGCATGAACGAATCGGTGACGCGAACCGAGTGATTGGCGTTTTGATAGAAGACCGAGTCGTAGGCGCCGCCGGGAACGTTGAAGCCGCCGTCGTAGCCCGCATCGATGAGCGCGTGCGCCTTCTTTTCTTCATCGGACTTGCTCCGGATGAATTCCATGATGTCCGGATGGTCCGCGTTCAAGATCACCATCTTCGCGGCGCGACGGGTCTTGCCGCCGGACTTCACTACACCCGCGAAGGCGTCGAAGCCGCGCATGAACGAAACCGGACCGGATGCGGTCCCGCCACCCGCGAGCGTCTCTCGCGACGAGCGAATCTTCGAGAGATTCGAGCCCGTGCCGGATCCGCCCTTGAAGAGCATGGCTTCCGTCTTCGCGAGGTCCATGATCGATTCCATGGTGTCTTCGACGGAGTTGATGAAACAAGCGCTGGCCTGCTGCGGGTTGTTCTTCACGCCCAAATTGAACCAAACGGGGCTGTTGAACGACATGCGCTGGGTGAGCAGGATGTGTTTGAGTTCGTCCGAAAAGGTCTGCGAATCTCCTTCGGTGCGGAAATAGCCCGAGGTGTCTCCCCATTCGCGAATTCGGCCGACCACGCGGTCGATCAGCTGCCGGACGCTGTTTTCGCGCTCGGGGCTTCCGATGTGTCCGCGGAAGTACTTGGAGACGACGACGTTGGTGGCGAGCTGCGACCATTTCTTCGGGACTTCGACATCCGTCTGCTCGAAGACGACCTCGCCATTCTCGTTGGCGATCTTCGCACTTCGGGTTTCCCACTCGTCGAAGTCGTAGGGGTTGTCACCGACGGACGTGAAATGCCGAGAGACCTGCATACCGAGCGGTGCTCGGCTTGGTTTCTTCTGCTCGCCCACAGCGTGGAGTTGTTCCTTCTGCAGGGTGCCGTCCGTCGTCTCGCTACTTTTCACGCTCTCCCCTTGTGTCAGCGCGATGACCAGTCTACGCCGTGCGCCGAGATGTTTGCGCGGCGATCGACACGCCGCGCATTGGATTCATTCGCTTACTTCGGAGCGCCTGCCTCGCTCCACTCCACGACACGAGCACGACCGGCGATTCCGCGAGATACGGCTGACCGCGATATTGCCGGCCGCAATTGAATGGTGGCTGGTTGGAGTGACGTGGTCGCAAGGTCCCCCGAGGCGGGCCAAGCTATCCCGGGGATGAGAGAGGCTCCGGAACCTCCAGAGCCCCCGGGTCGGATTCGGGTCCTCCATCCCTCCTCCAACTCGCTTCTCCTCGACGGCTGCCTGTAAATTGAAACCCCCCAGGCCATCGAGCAGACTGTCTCATCCCCGTCGGGCCTGTGTACTCCCAGCGCGCTGGAGCGTCAATAGAAATTCCACAAAATCTGGTGCTTATCTCCGCACTGACACACAACCCATTGAGCCTGAATGGTTTTTCATCCTTCGCAGCATGGCGGTGTCGGCCGGCCGCGCAGTACCTGCGCACACCAACGCCTCAAGTCCTTGAAATCATTGGTTTAACGCCCGATATAGGGCGCGGGTGCCGCGGCTTTTCAACGATCGCTTTCCGGAAGCCCCGTGAAGCGGATTCCGGTACCGCCGGCGACCCGGTAGCGGATGTTCAGGCCGATCAGCAGGGCCGTGATCGCCTCCGCGATCCGGGCGTTCGCGAGGGGGCCTCCATCGATCCCGCGCAGGCCGGGTACGAGTTCACACAGCGCCATGATCTGCCTTCGCGCGGGTTCTGGGCCGCAAACGACGACGTCGCAGTCGACGGGCCGTTCCAGCTCCCGGAGGCGCTCGGCGGCCACGTTTTGAAACGCCGAGACGGTTTGTACACCCTCCGGCAGCAGCGCGGCGACCATCTCCGCACACGAGCCCTGCCAGACTCCGAGCGTCTGGGTCGCCGGGCCTCCCGTCGCCGAGGCCAGCGGAACGCCCATCGACACCACGATCTGGCCCGCGACCAGCGCGCCGCGGATCGCCTTGACGCTGCTCGCGGTGTGTTCGAACGGAACGGAAAGGATGATTGCGCGCGCGCGGCGGCACGCCTGCTCGTTTTCGCAGCCCGAGACGTCAGCGCCCGGAACCGCCGCGCGGACGCGCTGTGCGGCCGCGTCGGCGCGTTCCGGGCTTCGAGAGCCGATCGCGACCGGTCGGCCTGCCTTCGCGAAACGCAATGCGAGCCCCAGCCCCTGTGCTCCGGTGCCGCCGAGAATCGCGATCGCGTCGTCGAAGTTCGGATCCGCCACGAGCCGCAACGCTAGCCCGCGCGGATCCGCGTGTCTCGCTGAGCGGTCGGTGCGCGCGGAGCTAGAATTTGCGCGCCATGGATGACGCCCCTGCGACGACGCCGATCCGGATCGAACAAGCGGGCCCGAGCGAACTCGGGATCACCTGGTCCGACGGGCAGCAGAGTCGATACTCGGTGAGGCGGCTTCGGCTCGCGTGCGCGTGCGCTCACTGCGTCGACGAATGGTCCGGCGCGCCCCGCCTGGATGTCGAGTCCGTGCCCGAGGATGTCCACCCGCTGAAGATCCAAGGCGTCGGCCGCTACGCGATCCAGATCGATTGGAGCGACGGACATTCGACGGGGATCTATTCCTTCCGCCAGCTGCGCGCGCTCGACACGAGCGGCTGAGCGCCCCGCTTTCCGCTGCGCGGCCGCGGCGCTCGTCGCGCGCCGACGTGATATGCTCGGCCCCCCATGCACGCGATCGATCTCGAAAAAGTGGCGGCTGCCGCGCAGGCCGCCGCCGATCTCGCGAGAGCAGAGACACTTCCGCGTTTCCGCAGCGTCGCGGTCGAGACGAAAAGCGACGGCACTCCCGTTACCGAAGCCGATCGCGCCGCCGAGCGGGTGATCCGAAAACACCTCCAGCAGTGCTTTCCGGAGTTTTCGATCCTCGGAGAAGAATACGGCGCCGAGGGGAGAAGTGACGGCCCGGAGTGGATCATCGATCCCATCGACGGAACGCTCGGGTTCTCGCGCGGAATCCCGCTGTTCTCGACGCTGATCGCGCTTGCGATCGACGGCGAACCCGTCATGGGGCTGATCGATCTGCCCGCCCTCGACGAGCGCTACGTCGGTTGGAAGGCAGGCGGCTGTCGTCGGAACGGCAAGCCGACGCGGGTGTCCAGCGAGACGGATCTGCAGCGCGCGATCATTTCGCACGGCGACCCCTTCTGTTTCGACGAACGCGGCGAGAGGCGAGCCTTCGAGCGGATGGCGCGCGAAATCCCGATCCTGCGCGGTTACACGGACGCGTTCGGCTACGCGCAGGTCCTCGGCGGCGGCGTCGGCGCCATGCTGGACATGGGCCTGCGCATCTGGGACGTCGCGCCCGTTCAGATCCTGGTACCCGAGGCGGGCGGCCGCTGCGTGACGCTGTCCGAGCGCGATGGAAAACTCGGACTCGTAGTCGGGAACCCATCGCTCGTCGATCAGCTGATGGCCTATCTCTCCGATACCAGCGCGGAACGCGATAGTCTCCGATACCAGCGCGGAACGCGAGAGCCGCTGAGTACCTGAACTCCTAAACAGCTGCGCGGAACGCTAGTGGGGGAAGCTTCGCTTCCCTTGCGGCGCACCTCGAACCCGTTCCGGGTTCGAGGTGCTAGCGACCGGGCACCACCATGAGCGTCGCCGTGCGGTGGGGCGGGTGTAGTTGGCATCCGATCGTGTAGATCGCCGCGTGCTCGAGGGCGGGAAGCTCGATCTTGGTTTCTTCGCCGGGATTCAGCACGGTTTCGATCGACAATCCCTTGATCGCAAAGCCGTGTGGTTGGTCGGTGGTGTTGAAGACCGAAAGCAATTGAGGCCTGCCCGCGGTGACGACGATCGTCGACGGGATGAACACGTTCTTTCCGCCGACCAAGGCGCTGATCACCTGGACGCTGGCGACATCGCTGCTGTATCCGCGAGCATCGCCGGTCGCGTCGGCGCCGCGGTGAGCCGCGCATCCATTCGTGGTGGCGAGTAACAGGCCGGTGGTGGCGAGTAACAGGCCGGTGGCGGCGAGTCGCAGGCCGGTGGCGGCGAGTAGCAGGCCGATCGCGACGGCTCCGACTCGGACTGAAGATCGAACGCTCATGGCACCCCCGGGCGAAAATGCGCTTCGCTGACTGTGCGATCACGCTATCCTAGGCGGCTTGCATTTTCCAGGACTCGCGAAAGGATCCTCGATGGCTGCCGAAGCGACTCTCTCCGACGCCCGATCGCTGCTCGACGCGGCAGAGAAACTTCTCGACCAGACCGTCGAGCGCGCGAGCGCGGTTACACAGGGCGGCGAGCGAATCGACGATCACCAGGTGCTGGCCGAACGCGTCGCATACGCGGTGACAGAGGGGCGGGCCGCGCGCGCAGCGCTGGATTTTGCGGCAGCGCTTCGCGAGGAGGGAAGATCCTCCGCGATCCTCGAGACGACGTTCGCGGCCGCGGTGGCGCATCTCGTCGAAAGCCTGCGCGTTCGCCTCGCCCCCGCCGTCGACGATCTTGGAATCGGCGAGGAGGCGTTCGAGGTAGCGTTCCCCGCGGACGTCCGCGCGCTGCTGCGGCGCGTCGGACACGAGTCGGTGTTCAGAGCAATTGGTCGCCACGTCATCGACACGCGTGGGCGAAACGATGTTCCGCTCGACGAGATGTCAGAACAGGTCCGCGAATCGGTGCGCGAGTTCGCGGGTGCGGAGATCGCGCCGAAGGCCGAGCACATCCACCGCAGCGATGCTCTGGTTCCCGAGGAGTTCATCACCAAGATGAGCGAACTCGGTTATTTCGGGATGGGCATCCCCGAGCGTTACGGCGGCTCCGAGATGGGCAATCTTGCGATGATCCTCACGACGGAAGAGCTATCGAGGGTTTCGCTGGCCGGCGCGGGGTCGCTCATCACCCGACCCGAGATTCTCACCAAGGCGCTGCTCGGGGGCGGCACCGCAGCGCAGAAACAGCATTGGCTGCCGAGGATCGCGTCCGGCGAAATCATGGTCGCGATCGCCGTCACCGAACCGGATGTCGGCAGCGACGTCGCCGCCGTCAAGTGCAAGGCCGAGCCGCGCAGGCTCGAAGGCCGCGACCAATGGGTCATCAGCGGCCCGAAGTCGTGGTGCACGTTCGCAGGTCGGGCCGACGTGCTCGCATTGTTGGCGCGAACCGATCCGGATGTTTCGAAGGGTGCGCGCGGCCTTTCGCTGTTCATCGTCCCGAAAGACGCTTTCACGGGACACGAATTCGAAATGACGCAGTCGGGTGGAGGTCGATTGGTCGGAAAGGCAGACGCCACGCCGGGCTATCGCGGGATGCATTCTTTCACGCTGAATTTCGACAACTATGCGGTGCCGTTGGATCATCTCGTCGGCGGTGACGCAAATCTCGGACGAGGCTTCTATCTCCAGATGGCGGGTTTTGCGGCGGGCCGGCTCCAAACCGGTGGCCGCGCCTGTGGACTCGCGCAGGGGGCGCTCGAAAAAACCGCCGAGTACGTGGTGGATCGAACTCAATTTGCCAAGCCGCTTTCGGAATTTCAACTCACCCAGTACGCGCTGGGGCGGATGGCAGCTCGGCTGACCGGCGCCCGTGCGATCACCTACGCGGCTGCGATCGCGATGGACGAAGACGAGCGCGCAGCGTCTACACTCGCCGCGCAGGCGAAACTCCTCAGCTGCGACGTGGCGGTCGAACTCACCCAGCAGGGTCAGTTGCTGCACGGAGGATGGGGTTATGCGGAGGAGTATCCGATCAGCCGCTACGTGGTCGACGCCCAGGTGCTACCGATCTTCGAAGGTGTCAAGCCGATCCTCGAGCTCAAGGTGATTGCGCGCAGCTTGCTCGCGGGGTGATCGGGTTGCGCGCTCGCGGGTTGATCTCGCTGCGAGTTCGCGGGTTGAGCTGGCTGCGTGCTCGCGCGGCGGGGTCTAGATCCGCCCCTGCGCGGCGCGATCAGTCGGACGGTTCGTTCTTTTTGGCGCGCTTTTCCTTGATCGCGGACCAGGTGAAGTAGATCGCGGCGAGCGAGAAACCCGCGAGTCCGTATTGGTTGAACCGCGGGTAATTCCGATAGGCGTCGGAAGCGGTGACGATGTCCCAGCCGAACCAGACCGCAAAGGCCCAGAGCAGCACGGGAAGGAAAAATGGATTGTCGAACGGGGTGGGGGCGGGCGCGTCAGCGTCTTCTTCGTCGCGCTCGCTGTCGCGTTGATCCTGATCTTCGCTCATGGCGCCGAGAATAGCGCGGGCGGCCGCGCGAGCCACGCAGATCGGACTTCGCGCGGCAGCGACACTTCAGGTTCCCGGCGGTGTCTGGCCCGAATAGAGCGCGCAACTCCGGTAGGCGTCGAGCAGGTCCTCCACGAAGACCTGACTGTCGAGACTGCGAGCACGATCGCGAAGCGGACGGATCGCGCGATGAAGTCCCGATCCAACTCGCCGTTGTTGTTCATGTGCGCGTCTAGCCTTCCAGAAACGAGCGCAATACGTCGATCATCGGCTCGACGTCCGCCGTTCCGGCCATTTCGCGGCACGAGTGCATCGAGAGCATCGGGTTGCCGACGTCGACGGTGCGGATCCCGATCCGCGCGGCGGTAATCGGGCCAATCGTGGATCCACACGCGAGATCGCTGCGCGACACGAAGTGTTGGGGCTTGATTCCCAAACGATCACACAGCCCCGCAAACACGCCGGCCGTCTGCGCATCACTCGCATACGACTGATTGGCGTTGGTCTTGATCACGGGCCCACGGCCGATGACCGGGCGATGTTCGGGCTCGTGTCGATCCGGGTAGTTGGGGTGGATGGCGTGCGCCATGTCGGCGGAAATCAGCATGGAACGCGCCACTGCTCGTTCGAGGCCCTGCGGTTCGCCTCCCTTGAAGCCCGCGATCGTTCGCTCGAGGACTCCGGCGAGAAGTGGGCTCGCCGCTCCGCGGGCGCTTCGGCTTCCGACTTCTTCGTGATCGTAGAGCACCACGATGCGCGTGTGCCGCGGCAGCGGCTTCGATCCCGCACCGATCAGGGCGGTCAAGGCGGCATGACAGGAAGCCAGGTTGTCGAGCCGCGAGGCGTGGATGAATTCGCCGCGCGCGCCCGAGACCATCGAAGGTTGCACGTCGTAGGTCATCAAATCGAAGGCCAGCAGGTCTGCGGCCTCGACCTCGATCTGATGCTGTGCGCGGAGTTCCGAGGTGAGCAGGTCCCGCAGCGGGGGCGACTCCTCCAACCCGATGATCGGCGCCATGTGCTGCTGGGCGTTGAGCTTGAGCCCGTCGTTGGCCAGCTCGCGCTGCAGGTGGATCGCGAGATTGGGAATGCGGAGAATGGGCCGGCCGAAATCGATCAGGAGTGTGCGCGGCTCGGGTTCGCGTCGGAGCGTCACGCGCCCCGCGAGCGACAGATCCCGATCGAGCCAACTGTGGAGCAGCGCGCCGCCGTAGGGTTCGACGCCGAGTTGGCGATAGCCGTGGGCGTTGACGTCGGGGGTCGGCTTGACGCGCAGATTCGGCGAGTCCGTGTGAGCACCGACGATGCGGAAACCGCCCAGCGCGGGCGAGCTTTCACCGATCTCGAACGCGATTAGGCTGCCCTCGTGGCGAACCGCGTAGCGCCGATCGCCCGGCGAAAGTTCCCAGATTTCGTCTTCGCGGATCGCCGCGTAGCCGGCGCTTCTCAGGCGATTGACGCACTCCGCGACGGCGTGATAGGGAGTGGGTGCGCGATCGATGAAGGAAAGAAGGTCGACGACCGGGTCCGACATGGCGCCGAGCATAACACGCTACAGGGCGGCTCCCCCTGGGGGAGACGCTTCATTGGAGCGACGCAGCCGAATTCCGGACTCCATTTCGGCTTTTGCCTTGACAAGAAATGACTTGAAGTCATCCTTGGGCGAGCCCACGAGAGGACTACGACGCTGGTCCGGTCGCTCATACCAGGGATAGTGCTCTCTACACAACCTAGATATTGGCCGCGACGAAACCCGGGAGCTTTTTCGTGAGGCGGCCCTGAGCGGGCGCCTTGTGTCTAATCAGCAACTGCGAGTCATGGCGGGGGGCGCATGAATCAGGACTTCAACCGCGACCAATGGGCGATCGTGCTCGGAGGCTCGAGCGGTTTCGGGCTCGCGACTGCCCAGAAGCTCGCCGAGCACGGCATGAGCCTGTGCGTCGTACATCGCGATCGGCGCGGCGCCATGTCGCGCATCGAGCCCGAATTCGAGAAGATTCGCGGCACGGGCGCGGCGCTGCTCAGCTTCAACACGGACGCGCTCGATCCCGCCAAACGCGACGAGATCCTGACGGAATTGAAGCGCGCGATGGGTACGGACGGCCGAGTGCGGGTTCTGCTTCACTCGATCGCGTTCGGTAATCTCAAGCTGATCGCACCCGAGAAGCTGGCAGCTTCGACTACGGCGCGCGACCTCGCGGAACGGCTCGGAGTTGCGGAGGAAAGCCTGAAGGCAGCGGCGGACCAACTGTTCGAGGCGGGCGCCGACGGCCTCCACACGCTGGCCGCGCGACCGACCTATCCGGATCGCTCCTACATCGACGACGAGGATCTCGGGCGAACGATCTACAGTATGGGAACGAGCCTGCTCGGGTGGTCCCAGGTCGTGCTGGAGCGCGGCCTGTTTGCGGATGACGCGCGCATCTTCGGTCTCACCAGCGAGGGAAACGAAGTTGCCTGGAAGGGTTACGCGGCCGTGGCGGCCGCCAAGGTGGCGATGGAGTCGATCACGCGTTCGATGGCGGTGGAACTCGCTCCGTATGGAATCCGATCCAATGTGATTCAAGCCGGTGTGACCGATACTGCCGCGCTGCAGGCGATCCCCGGCAGCCTCCAGCTCAAGGCCCAGGCCCGCCAGCGCAATCCCTTCGGGCGCCTGACGACGCCCGCTGATGTTGCCAACGTGATTTATCTGCTGTCCACGCCAGAAGCGTCCTGGATCAATGGCGAAGTGATTCGAGTGGACGGCGGCGAGCACATCTCGGGAGTGCTGAAGTGACGGTCTATCTCCACAGCGTCGGGCATTTTCATCCCGAGAACGAGATTTCGAATCAATTCCTCGAAGATCTCGACATCGGAACGAACGATCAGTGGATCATCGACCGCGTCGGCATCCGCTCACGGCGCACCGTGCTACCGCTCGACTACATCCGCGAGACCCGGAATGCCGAACCGCGGGCCGCGATGGAAGCGGCTCTCTACAGCAACGCAGAGATCGGGAGACGGGCGGCAGAACTCGCGATTGCGAGGGCTGGTATCGAGAAGAGCGACGTCGGCATGCTGATTGGCGGGACTTCGCTGATGGACACGACGTCACCCGCCGAGTCCTGCAACATCGCCCGCGCGCTGGAACTCGAAGTGCCCTCCTTCGACATCAATTCGGCCTGCACCAGCTTCTACGTGCAGCTCTATCTGCTTTCGAAGATGCAACCCGACCTGCTTCCCGACTACATCGTTCTCGTCGTTGCGGACTGCCTCACGAAGGCGGTCGACTATTCCGATCGCTCGGCCGCCGTGTTGTGGGGCGACGGTGCTGCTGCCGCCGTGGTTTCGACGAGGCATCCGGCGCGGGCTCGGATCGAGGGGAACACCATTGCGTCGAGCCCGGCGGGAAACGACAAGGTTGTCGTTCCGCGCCTCGGCTTCTTTCATCAGGAGGGGCGAACCGTCCAGACCTTCGGCATCAAGCGGATGACACGCCTGCTCAGCAGCTTGCGCGAGCAATTCGAGGAGCCCGACCGAAGATTCAACTTCGTCGGCCATCAGGCGAATCACCGCATGCTCGAGTCGGTCTGCAAGCACTGCGACATCCCCGCCGATCGCCACTTCAGCAATGTCGAATGGTTCGGGAATACCGCGAGCGCGAGTTCCGCGTCGGTCGTGTCGATGGAGTGGGAGAAGTGGCGCGACGGTGACGATGTGGCCGTCGTAGGCGTGGGCTCCGGTTTGACCTGGTCGAGCTACCTGATCCGATTCGGAGATCTTCTGTGACCTACGAGGAGTTCCGAGATCGCAAGAGTTTTTCGAAGCAAGAGATGCTCGCATTCGCCCACGCAAATCTCTTCACTGACGCGCCTCCCGAGTTCAACGTACAACTTCCGGCACCGCCGATGTTGATGGTCGATCGGATTCTCGAAATCCGAAGCGACGGCCCCCGGGGCCGAATCGTCGCCGAGCGCGACGTGGCGATCGACGATTGGTTTTTCCAGTGTCATTTTCGCGGCGACCCCGTTCAGCCCGGCTGCCTCGGTGTCGACGGTGTCTGGCAACTGCTGGGATTCTTTTGCGCGTGGCGCGGCGGGCTTGGATCCGGCCGAGCACTGGGCTGCGGTGAGATCGAATTCTCGGGCCAGATCCGGCCGCACGACCGCTGCGTGCGCTACGAGATCGACGTTCGCCGTTTCACCAAGATTGCCCACGCCGGAGCCACACTGGTGATCGGTGATGCAACGCTGTTCGTCGACGACGAACCGATCTACGAGATCAAGCGAGCCAAGGTCGGCACCTTCCGAGACATCGCGTACTCCGATTATCCGATGGCCTCTGAGCGTTCTCGCGGCGGAAAGATGCAGCGATGAGCGGAACTCGACTGACACCCAAGGAAGTCCTGGCGCTGATCCCGCAGCGGGAACCCTTTCGCTTCATCGACGACATCCTCGAGCTCGACGATGATCACATCGTTGGCACCTATCGGTTTCGTCCCGATGCGGATTTCTATCGCGGTCACTTTCCCGGGAATCCGGTCACACCCGGAGTCATTCTGATCGAGTCGCTCGCACAGGTAGGCATCGTCGCGCTGGGCATCTATCTGCTCGCCCAGGAGAGTGAAGCCGATACCGCGAAGATGATGACCCTATTCACCGACACGAATGTCGAATTCGCCGGGATCGTGAACCCGGGCGACCGCGTGACCATCACCGCGGAGAAGGTGTTCTTTCGCCGGCGAAAATTGCGTTCGAGGGCCGAGATGAAGCTCGATGATGGAACGCTCGTTTGTTCGGGAACTGTTTCTGGAATGGGAATCTTCAAATGAGTGCGCGGGTGGTGGTGACGGGGATCGGTGTGCTGGCACCGAATGGCAACAACGTCCGAGACTTCGAGCTCGCGCTCCGCAAGGGGCTCTCGGGTATTCGCGTTCAAGAGAAGATGGTCGAGAGCGGCTTCGGATCGCATGTCGCGGGTATTCCCGAGGGCATCGATGAACTCGCGGAGTCGTACTTTTCCGAGGATCTCCTGCTCGCGATGAACTCTGGGCACCGATGCGCGGCGATTGCGGGAGTGGACGCCTGGACGGATGCCGGATTCGAGCGACCGGATTCCGCTGACGATCGCGTCGACTGGGACACCGGAGCGGTGCTGGGCACTGGGATCGGCGGCATGGATACGATCGCCAATTCGGTCGTTCCGATGACGAACGCAAAGAACGTTCGTCGACTCGGAAGCGTCGCCGTCGAACAGGTGATGTCGAGCGGGGTCTCGGCGCGTCTATCTGGCATCCTTGCATTGGGCAATCAGGTCACCACGAATTCCAGCGCGTGCAGCACCGGCAGTGAAGCGATCTCGATGGGCGTCGAACGGATCCGCCGCGGACTCGCCAAGCGGATGTTGTGCGGAGGCGCCGAGGGCGCGAGCCATTACACCTGGGCCGGCTTCGACGCGATGCGGGTGCTCTGCCGCCGTTTCAACGCTGCACCGGAGCGTGCATCGAGACCCATGAGCGCGACGGCGGCGGGCTTCGTCCCGAGCGCGGGCGCGGGCGTGCTCATGCTGGAGAGTCTCGAGAGTGCGCGGGAACGCGGAGCGCGAATCCTCGCCGAAGTGGCCGGCTCAGCGCTCAACTGCGGTGGCCACCGAGGAGGTGGCAGCATGACGGCGCCGAATCCCGACGGGGTGAGGCGCTGCATTCAGGCTGCACTCGCCGACGCGCGGGTTGCTCCCGAAGAAGTGGGCGCGATCAATGGGCATCTGACGGCGACGAGCGCGGACCCGAAGGAGGTTCATTCCTGGGCGGCCGCTCTCGGCTGCAGACCTGACGATCTGCCCCCGATCACATCGACCAAGTCGATGATTGGTCACGCCCTTGGCGCGGCTGGCGGAATCGAGGCGGTTGCTTGCGTGTTGATGCTCACTGGAGGATTCATACATCCTTCGATCAATTGCGAGGATGTGCACCCCGACATCGAGCCGTACGCGGCGTCGATTCCGCACACCGCCCTTCAGGCCCCGGACCTTCGAGTCGTGGTGAAGGCGGGTTTCGGTTTTGGGGATGTCAACGCATGTCTGGTGTTTCGAAAGTGGAACGAATAACTCCTCTCCGGGGTATCATGCTGTTCACCAGCTAGTTAGCCCGAGAGCATTCCGCGCCTGCGGGCGTTGCAAAGACACAAGAAAGGAGCCCTTCCGTGGATCAAACCGAGATCTTTGAGAAAGTCGTCAAGATTCTAACCCCCTATGTGAAGAACCAGGAGGCGCTCAAGGGCGTCTCGTTGAAGACCCATATCCTCGATGACCTGAAAGTGAACTCTGCCCGGCTGGTAGACGTCGTGCTCGAGTTCGAGGATGCGTTCGACATCGAGATCGATGACGACGACGTCGACAAGGTCGAGACCGTCGGAAATGCGGTCGAGTTGATCGAGGCGAAAATCGGATAGTGGCGCTTCGGCCCATCGCCCCACTGTCGGCGGCTGTGCGCCGAAAGTTGGCGCTACAGCGCGAGATTTCGCGACTGCTGTCGCCCCTGACGATTCCGCTGGTTGGGATCGCGCTGTGCGGTGTGCTGCGTTACCGCATCGAGAACCTCCGCGGCCTTCGACGCGAGTATCGCCGGATCTGCCTCGAGCGGGACGGGCCGCTGATGATCTGCGCGAATCATCTCACGATGATCGACTCGCTCGTAATCGCGTGGGCGTTGGGATCTCCATGGTGGTATTTCCGACACTTCAGAACGCTGCCCTGGAACGTTCCGGAGCGGTCGATTTTTGCGGTGACGCGATTCGCGCGAATGGCGATCTACGCATTCAAGTGCGTTCCCGTGGAGCGCGGTGGCGATCGATCGGAAGTCACGCAAGTGCTGGCTCGCCTGGCGTATGCGGTCTCCAACTGCGAAGTGGCTCTGATCTTTCCCGAGGCGGGGCGGAGCCGAACCGGACGTGTGGATCCGGATTTGGCGGCTTCGGGAGTCGGGCGGGTCTATCGAAGCGTTGCGGGTTGCAGGGTGCTCTGTGTGTATCTGAGAGGCGATCACCAGGATGGTTATTCGGATCTGCCTGTGCGGGGCGAGCGTTTTCGCGGATCCGTTTCGGTCATCGAGCCCAAGACGAGCTGCCGAGGCCTCCGCGCTTCGCGGGACATTTCGCGGCAGATCGCGCAACGGCTCGCCGAGATGGAGCAGGAGTACGTTGATGCTCGGAAATGACATCGTCGATCTCCGCGATCCTGAATCGTCGCTCGTGGCGTGCCACGCGCGTTTCGATCGGCGCGTGTTTTGCCCTGGGGAATTCGAAGCAATCTCGAGCGGCCACACGGACGTGCAGCGGCGCTGGATCCTGTGGTCGGCAAAAGAGGCCGCCTTCAAGGCTGTGCGTCGGGAACACCCAGGGGCCGCGTTTTCTCCCGCGCGCTTCGTCGTCGATCTCGATCGCTCGCTCTGCGGATCGGTCCGATACGGAATTCACCGCTTGCCGGTGCGGATCCGGATCGACGGGGACTGCGTGCACGCGGTCGTGAGCGAAAATCAAGCTCACACCGGATTGTTTTGGGGCGCGCGTCGGCTGACGACGGCCGAACTTCGCGACTCGAGTCAAGCAGTTCGCCGGTTTGCGATCGCGTCGATTGCAGCCGAACTGCGCCTTGCGATTTCGGATCTGCGGATCGAGAAGGCCCGCCGGATTCCCGAGTTGATCGTCTCCGGCGAGCGCGCACCCGTGGCGCTTTCGCTGTCACACCATGGCTCGTACGCGGGTTTCGCGTGCCGCGATCCGCGCATCGACCAAGCCCGCCCGAGCGTTCTCCATTGAGTCTCGCTACCGCCATTCGCCGGCTCGCCATCCTCAATCGCGGGGAGGCGGCGATGCGCTGCATTCGCTCCGTCAAGGCGCTCAAGGCGCTCGAGGGTTCGGATCTCGAATCGATCGCGATCTACACTGACGTCGATCGCGACGCGCCCTTCGTCCGCCACGCGGACCACGCCATTCGACTCGAGGCGCCCAACGGAGCGGTTGCCGCCTACCTCGACCACGATCGCTTGATCGATCTTCTCGTGCGCGCCGGTGCGGACGCCGTCTGGCCCGGCTGGGGGTTCGTCGCGGAAGACCCCATTTTCGTGGATCGAGTCAGCGCGCTGGGGATTCGATTCCTGGGGCCATCCGGGGATGTGATGCGCGCTCTCGGCGACAAGATCGACGCCAAGCGAATTGCCGAAGATGCGGGAATTCCGGTCGTGGCGTGGAGCGGTGGCGCTCTCGCAGACGAGAATGCCGCCGCGCGCTGCGCGGCGGAACTCGGCTACCCGGTGGCCGTCAAGGCCGCTGCGGGGGGTGGTGGTCGCGGTATCCGGATGGTGGAGTCGGAGTCCGAGCTCGCGGCCGCGTTCCGTTCGGCGGCCGCGGAGGCGAAGGCGGCTTTCGGCAGCGATCGCCTGTTCATCGAACGCAAGCTTTCGCGCGGTCGGCACATCGAGGTCCAAATCGCCGCCGATGCGAAGGGTTCTGCAATGTCACTCGGATGTCGCGACTGTTCGGTGCAGCGTCGGCACCAGAAATTGATCGAGGAAGCTCCGCCTCCGAGACTCTCGCAGAAACTTCGCGATGAACTCGAGCAAGCCGCTGTTCGTCTGGTCGAATACGTCGGGTACGTGGGCGTGGGAACCGTGGAATTCCTCGTCGTCGACCAGGCGTATTCGTTTCTCGAAGTGAATCCGCGTCTGCAGGTCGAGCATGGGATTACCGAGGAGTTGACGGGAATCGATCTGGTGCAACTCCAGATTCGCATCGCGAGGGGAGAACCGCTGCCGGAGCTCCGAGATTCCGGAGGCTGGGTTGCGATCGAAGCCCGCGTATGTGCAGAAGACCCCCAGGCGGACTTTCTTCCGACACCCGGCCGGATCGCGCTATTCGATCCCGCACTCGGGCTGCGACTGAGGGTCGACTCCGGAGTTTCCGCCGGATGCCGCGTGCCTGCGGAGTTCGATTCGCTGATCGCGAAGATCATCGCCACGGGTGAGACGCGTGAAGAGGCGCGCGCTCGACTCGTCTGTGCGCTCACGGATTTCGAGCTCGTGGTCGCGGGAGGGGCGAGCAACAAGGGTTATCTGATCGATATCCTCGAGACTCCTGAATACCGCAGGGGCGAGTTCGACACCCAGTGGTTGGATCGCACGCCCGAGCTTCGGTTGGGCTCCGACGCTCACGCCGTCGAGGCCCTGGTCGCCGCGTCAATCCTCGCCTACCAGCGCTCGCGCGACGCGGCGCGGCAGAAATTCTATGCGGACCCGGCGACGCTTTCGCCGACGTCGATCCCGCCTTCGACCGGCCAGCGGATCGATCTCACAGCCGGCGCGGAGAGTTACCGCCTCGAGGTTTTCGCGGTGGGCGCCTGGCGCTACCGGGTCCACCTCGACGGTCGCGTTGCCGTCGCGACGCTCAGCGATGAGCGCGAGAACTCCGCGATCCTCGAACTGGGCGGTCGAAACCTCCGCGTATTGCACGATGTGTCGGAGCGCGGCCTGCGGATCGAGATCGAGGCGCATCCCTACCGCTTCACGAGTGAACTCGCCGGCCAGGTTCGCTCGGGCACTCCCGCCGTCGTGATCGCTCTGCAGGTGGCGGTCGGAAACCCGGTGAAGGCGGGCCAATCTCTCGGCCTGCTCGAGGCGATGAAGAGCGAAATCGACTTCCGCGCTCCCATCAGTGGCGTCGTCAAAGAAATCTGTGTGCGAAGCGGGCAGCAGGTGAGCGCGGGAGAGCTGCTCTTGATCATCGAAGCCGAGACGCGTGAGGCATTCGAATCGCCGCTTCAAAAGCGTCTGATGCTGACACCCGAAGTGGATTCGCTGGATCTCTTCTTCTCCGACGAAGTTGGAGGTGAGATCGTCGTGCAGAATCTGAAAGTCGTCGAGCGAGCGGATGCGGCCGCTCGACGCGCTGCGATCGATGCTGCGCGAGGCGAGATTCGGCGCATCCTGATGGGTTATGACGTGAATCCCGCACGAGGCATGCGCCTCGTCGCGTTGCTCGAGTGCCCGCTACCCGAGGGCCTCTCGGCTGGATTTTGCAGCGAGCTCGCCGAGATCCGTCACGAGTTGTCGATCTTCTCGGATGTCGAACAGCTCTTCGTGCGGGCTCCGCACGCGTCCGAGACCGGTGTGGTTGGCCCGTCGAATCACGCGCGCTTGCGGGCCTACATGCGAAGGATGGCTACCGAGGGTTCCGGGATGCCGGAAGCTTTCCTGGCGATCCTGCGTCGCGCGCTCGTCCACTATGGAATCAACGATCTCAAGGCTTGCGACAGTCTCGAGCGCGCAGTCCTGCGCATCGTGGCCAGCCAGTTGTCACCCGATCTGCGGCGGCGTCTCGTCTTGGAGATCCTGAAAAGAATTCACGCTCTCGCAGAATCAGGTGTTTCGCTCGGAGGCGACGAACGGCTCCGCGATTCCCTGTCTTGCATTTCGAGTCTGCGCGGTCTGGTGCCCGACGCGCTGGCCGATCGCGCGATCGAAGCCAGCTATACGATCTTCGAAGGTCCCGCCTTGGAGCGCCAAGCGGAGCAGACCACCCAGGAGGTGGAAAGCTGGCTCGCCGACGCCGAATTCGTGCCCAGCCAACCTCCCAGAGCGGTGTTGGTTCATCTTGCCAACGCACCCCAGAACGTTTTTGATCGCGTCGGTCGTTGGCTGGCGGATTCGAATCCACTGCGCCGTTCGGTCGCCGTGGCGGCACATATCAGCCGTTTCTACGCGCCCAATAAACCTCCGACGCACACGACCACGGTCATCGGGTCGACCTACGTTGAACGGCTCCACCGGGAGGACGGTCGAACGCTGCTCGGGAGCGTTACCAAGCCCGACCAGATGCTCCAGACGCTCGAGCGGCTCGCCCAAGCATCGCGTGAATTCGGTTCCGAAAAGCGAATCGATGCGATCGAATTGCTGGTTCCCGTCGGAGATCGCCGAGATCTCGAAGGCCTGCGCGACGAGATCGCATCCGCGCTCTCCGAGCGCTTGCATGCTGACCGCCTCAGCCTGACTGCACTCGTCGAAAACGACCGACCCGAGCACTTCAGTTTCGTGCAGACCGCTCGAGGTTGGGAGGTGATGAAAGAACTTTACGGTCTGCATCCAGAGACAGCCGGGCGCGTCGATCTCCACCGACTGAGAGCATTCGACTGCGAGCGCTTGGATTCTCCAGACGACATCTATTGCTTCCACCTGCGGTCGCGAGAAATTTCCGGTGACGAGCGGATCTTCGTACTCGCCGACTTTCGAGGTCGCTCTCCCGAGCACGGCCACGAGGCTACGCTGCATCTCGCATCGTTCGAGCGCGTGTTCTTCGACGCCGCGCGTACGTTGCGAAGCCACCTCGGCTTGCGGGATCCGAGTCGAAGACTGCAGTGGAACCGCATCGCGGTCTTCACTTCGCCGGCGATCTTCCTCGACGACCAGGTTGCCGCGCGCTTCGCGCGGCGCCTGGCGCCCGCCACGCGACATCTCGGCCTCGAGAAGGTGATCGCGCGGCTGAACGTACTCGATCGCGCTCACCCGGAGAAGCGCGCCAGGCCGTTCGAGGTCGTGATCGCCGACCCAACCGGGAGCAACATGGAGCTCTCGTGGCGCGAACCGCATCTGGATCCCCTGGAGCCGGCCCGGGATTACGAGCGAAAGGTCGTCGAGGCGCGCCGCCGCCGGCTCGTCTATCCCTATGAGATCATCCGTCTGCTGACCGGCGGATCGTCGAACAACGGCGTCGCGAACCCGGAAGCCGCACCGGACTTGCCGCCCGGAAAATTCGAGGAGTTCGACCTGGCGCGCGACGCAGCCGCACCGACGGCGGCAAGCGTCGCGGGTCGCCCCTACGGGATGAATGCGAGTTCCGTCGTCTTCGGCGTGATCGAGACGCCGACGGAAAAAGTCCCGGAAGGCATGAAGCGTGTACTCGTTCTGTCGGACCCGACGATTGGAATGGGCGCGTTGGCGGCGCCGGAGTGCGATCGGATCATCGCGGCAATCGACCTCGCGGAGAGCATGAAGCTTCCGCTCGAATGGTTGCCGGTGTCGAGCGGCGCGCGGATCGCGATGGACAGCGGCACGGAAAATCTCGACGCGACGGCGAGAGTGGTGAGGCGCATCATCACTTTCACGCAGTCGGCGGGTGTCATCCACATCATCGTCCAGGGCGTCAACGTCGGTGCGCAGAGCTATTTCGACGCGTTGGCGACGATGCTCCAGCACACTCGCGGCGTGCTGATCATGACCGCGTCGGCTTCGATGCTGCTCACGGGTCGGGCCGCTCTCGAAGCGGCGGGTGCGGTGTCGGCCGAAGACGACACCGCGATCGGCGGCTTCGAGCGGATCATGGGACCCAATGGTGAGGCCCAGTTCTACGCGCGCAATCTCGTGGACGCCTACCGGATCCTCTACGACCACTACCGCTTCACGTTCGTTCCGCCCGGCGAGGGCGCGCCCCGGCTGTTTGCGACCAGCGACCCGGAGACGCGCACGATCACCGAGTATCCCTGCGAGCCGGAAGAGGGACACGACTTCCGCAAGCTCGGCGAGATCTTCGATCGGGATTCGAATCTCGACCGCAAGCGCCCGTTTTCGATGCGCGCGCTGATGGCCGGCGTGATCGATCAAGACGGCGGCCAGCTGGAGCGCTGGCGCGCCTGGCAGGGCGCGGAGATGGCGATCATCTGGGATGCGCATCTCGGCGGCTTTCCGGTCAGTCTGATCGGCATCGAAAGCCGCAGCCTGGCGCGGGAAGGCTACAGCCCGACCGACGGCCCATCCGTGTGGAGCGGCGGCACCCTGTTTCCGCTCTCGTCGAAGAAGCTCGCGCGCGCGCTCAACGCGGCGAGCGGGAATCGACCGGTGGTTCTGCTCGCCAATCTATCGGGATTCGACGGGTCGCCCGAGTCGATGCGGAAATTGCAGCTCGAGCACGGCGCAGAAATCGCCCGGGCCGTGGTCAATTTCGCAGGCGCGATCGTCTTCCTCGTGGTGTCGCGATACCACGGCGGCGCTTACGTGGTCTTCTCGGGCAGCTTGAACGAGGGCCTGCGCGCCGCTGCGCTCACGGGTTCTTTCGCGTCGGTGATCGGTGGAGCGCCGGCGGCTGCGGTCGTATTCACCCGAGAAGTGCGAGCGCGCGCGGCGAAAGATCCGCGGATCGCAAAACTCCGACGGGAAACCGGAGCGAGCGGCCGCGACCGACTCGAAATTGCCTGGAAGGAAGTCCTGCTCGAGAAACAGGCCGAACTGGCGTCCGAATTCGATTCGATCCACAGCGTGGAGCGAGCTCTCGAAGTCGGCTCTCTCGAAGCGATCGTCGACCCCGAGAACATGCGCAGTTACCTGATCGGAGAACTTCGAAAAGCAGCGGCGCGATGAACACGAGAGAGATCATCAGCGACCCGCGAAGGCCGTCCAGCAGCGGGCGAGAGGAAAAGAAGGCCGAAGTACGCCGCCGGATCCTCGAGGCCGCAAAGGAGATCTTCTTTCGGGACGGATTCATGGGCGCGAACCTCGACGAGATCGCAGAACTCGCGGGTGTCGCCAAGGGGACGCTCTACCGCTACTTCGACAACAAGGCGCAGATCTACCTCGCGGTTCTCTCGCGCAAAGCCCAGAGATTCGAGAAGAAACTGCACGCCGCGCTCGACCCGAAGGCCACGCCGGCCGAGGCACTCGTTCGAGTGAGTCGTTTCTACTTTCAGCATTACGTCGAAAATCCGGACTATTTCCAGATCTTCTGGGCGATCGAGAACCAGGCCGTGATCGGCGACCTGCCGCCCGAACTCGTGGAAGAGGTGGTCCGACTCTGGGAAGAGGGCCTCGGGCTGTTGGCCGGGATCGTCGAAAGGGGCATTGCCGAGGGTGTGTTCGCCCCGTGTGACGCGTGGGAGGTTGCGAGCATCCTTTGGACGCTCGCGAATGCGATCATTCGAACCGAGCGCTCCTCCGCGCATCGGAGCCTGCGACGCAGCGCTCTGGATACGTTCTTCGACGATGCGATCGCGCTGGTGCTACGCGGCCTCGCCACGCCCGCGACTTGCGAGTCGCAAATGACGAACGCCCCGCGGGTTTGAGCGCGGGGCGTTCGGTCGATCCGAGGAGTAGGAAATCAGAGCGTCGTATCAGCGCTTCGGGCGCATCCTGCGCCCAACCCCATACAGGCCACCCAGTCCCATACCGAGCAGGGAAAGCGTACTCGGCTCGGGCACGACCGCGAAGGCGCTGTTGAACGTGGTCGTTGGGGTGATGACATTGTAGAAACCATCCAATATGTCGTCCGTAGGAGCGAAGTCGCCCGAGGTGATCTGAAAGGATCCCGCGGTCGCGGTGTCGAGATGGAACACGACGGTCCCCAGCAAATAGCTCTGTCCGGCCAACAGACCGTCCGGACCAGGCGGAGCAAACACCGTAGCGTTGATGTTTCTGATTTGGGTTCCGGTATCCGTGGTAGCTCCGAGTCCGAGCGGCAGAGGGCCTCCCTGGAAGCTCTGGAAGCTGACGACCGAAAAATCCGCAACCAGCGCCGTGTAGTCGATACTCATACCGCCGCCCGCCGAACCATTCGCACCTGCTGTGAGGATCACGTTCAGCGTGATGTTGCTCGACGCAAGGGCAATGCTCGTGGTGTTTGTTCCAGAGGCCGCCCAGATCAAATCGATCGTTGCGCTCGCACTGGCCGCGCCGGCGAAGCCCGCCAGTGCGATGAGTCCACCAGCCATACCGACCAAGAATTTCCGCATCTTCCTATCTCCTCGTTCCTCGTGTTCCACGACGTAAATCGTGCAAAGTGTTTCGAACCACACAGCGGTCTTCGACTACGGGCAGGCAGTCGTGCCCGTTGTCGTACCCGACGGGCCGGGGACGACGCCAAAATTCAGCGCAAAAAACGCATACTGCGCGAAGCCCACGGTGCAACCCGGGATCGTACCGGTGTGACATTTTTCCTGGTCGTTGGTGCCGAAGGCGAGGGCAAACTGACCGAAGTCGCTGAATCCAGGAACGCCATTGTTGTCGTAATCCGCGTCGCAGCGGTTTCCGCACAGATCTCCGTCCGTGTCGTCCTGGGCCGAATTCAAGGCTGTTCTACAGTTGTCCTGAAAATCGTAGAGACCATCGCCGTCAGTGTCGGTCGGGGGGCCAGCCAACGCGGGCGCCCCCCAGAACAACAAGACCAAAGTGCTTGCAAGTAGCATGCGTTTCATGGGGGGGCTCTCCTCTTTATTCACGCCTAAGTGCGCGGCGTGCCTCTCTTGTTCGGCCGTTCGCAGAAGAGCCTTTAGGCATAATGTCACCCCAATCACGGAAGCCGGCTGAAAGACACGGACGAGCCGGGGCTGAAAGACGAGATCCAGCAAAGGCGAAGAATTACAGCCACGCCGTGACGCGATCTCCACGCGTCAGAAGCGCGTATGTCGAAGGAGAGCGGAAACGCGCGCGCGTTAGATCCGAGGTCAGGTCGGACGTCAGAGGTCAAAGGTCAGGTCAGAGAAGAGGGCGCCGTGGAACGGGGCAAGCAGTGTGGCGCGGGAGAATGGTGGGAGAAGAAGGGAGAATGGCGGGAGAAGAAGACGGGGGACGCATCGGAGTGGAGGCGTCGACGGGAGAGAAGAGGAGTTCAGCGAGACGCAACTTGAATGCAAGACGCAACTTGAATGCAAAACGCCCCGGGTCGAAACCCGGGGCGTTTTGATCTGGTCGAGCGCTACGCTAGGAAAACTTGATCTAGCTCCTGCGGCTGCGCCCTGCGAGCGCGACGCCACCCAGTGCCATCACGAGCAGGGAGATGGCTCCCGGCTCCGGGGCATTGATCAGGCTGGCGCTGTTCAGCGTAAGCGTCGCGTTCGATATGGTATCGCCAGCGAAGTTCAGAATGCCGTCATTAGGCCCCATGACCGGCCGGAACGTAAACGTGCCGTTTCCGAGCGCGCTCTTTCGGAACGTGATCGTTCCGAGCTGGGCGGTTCCGCCCGCGCCTTGTATGCCGGTGCCGACACCTAGGAAGCAGACGCAGACCGCGTTGAGGCCCACAATCTGCGATCCCGAGTCGGTCGGCAGTCCGAGAGTCGACGGGAACACATTTGATGGAATGTTCGGTGTGTTCGCGAATGAGACGACCGCCACCTTGCTCAGTGCGTTGCTGTAGTCGACGCTCACAACGCCGCCCGACGAGCCGCCCGCGCCCGTGGTGAGCCTCACGTTCAGGACGATTGTGCCCGACAGCGGGACGTCTTGAATCGTGTTAGTGCCGTTGGCCCAAAGAAGGTCGATCGTGGCGCTCGCACTGGCTGCACCGGCAAACCCCACCAGTGCAACCAAGCCCACTGCTGCTGTAAAGAATTTCCGCATTGTCCTGTCTCCTCGATTAACTCAGAGTGTTCTGATCAAGATCAGAGTGGTTTGATTGCAATGTTTCCCGAAGCTCCTACGGCTACAACGGGCAAGCCACCGTTCCCGGTGTTGTTCCAGACGGACCGGGCGCCTTGAGGTAGAGCTGACCGAATCTGCCGAAGTCGGAAACATTAACCGTGCAGCCGGGAACGACGTGGCCGATGGCGATGCAAAAGCTCTCCGCGCCCGTTTTGCCGTACTTTTGGCCGAACAAACCGAAATCCGTAACGTTCGTGTTGCCTAGTTGGTTAAAATCGGCGTCGCAGACGTTTCCGCACTTATCCGAGTCGCTGTCATCCTGAGCCGGATTCTTCGCAATTTTGCAGTTGTCGGCTATATCTACGATCCCGTCGCTGTCCGTGTCGGGTCCGGCGGTGCCCGCGAATGCGGGGCTTCCCCACAGCATGAACGCGAACATCGCTGCCAATATCGTCAATCTCATTTTAAGCTCCTTGTCGATGGCGCTGACCAGTTTCAGTTCTCAATTCCCAGTTCTTCTGACTTTCGACCGATTGCATTTCGCCAGGGGACATTAAGCCCGAATTCGCTCCAGGTTGTCCAGTCAAAAATGACTGTTTGCCCAAAGAATTTCGCGAGCCCGATCAACCGATCAATCCGCAGATAGAAGACGCTCCCATTTCTCCCATTTACTCGCTTTCTCGCTTTCTCGCTTTCTCGCGATCTCTGGCAGGGCCAACCAGAATCCCCTGCGCGCATCGCACTTGGGCCCGATTATGTGCAAACGCGATGCCACTGGCCAACTGAAAGGTAAGTCATTGATCTTAAAGGAAGTTTTATATCTGGCGAAGGAGCCGGGTGTGAACGCGCGTTCCTGAATAGGGAAAAGCTTTTCCCTAGGGCTGCGCTATACGCTCGGCGGGTAGCCGGTGAGGTCGATTTTGGGTCGGAACGAGCGGTAGAAATCGAGCAGCAGCGCCTCCGCGGCGGCTAGCCGCGAGGGGCTCGTCGCCCCCAAGGGCGTGCTGATTCGCACGGAAACGCCCTCTCGCGGCCGGCCCCAGGCGCTGTTGTCCAGCGCGAGCGCGTAGCGGAGGATTTCGTCCGCGAGGCCCCGGCTTCCCTGCGTCCAGTCGAGTGCCAGCTCTCGCCGATTCCCCGTCCCGAAGCGGACCACGCTCAGCCGCGCCCGCGGGCCATCGAGCGGCAGCGCAACTTCGCGCAATTCATCCTCCCGCCACCAGCCGCTGCCGGGAAACGCGGTTTTGGGTGAAAGCGGACTCCCGTTGCGGGTTTCGAGATTGCCGACGCCGACGAACAGCCGCACCGACTCTCGGCCTCGCTTGTATTCGCGATCGACCCGCGCCCGGAAGCGCACGATTCCGAGATAGGCGAGATCCGTATTGAGCGCGGTGGACGTCCAGCCGTCCAATTCCTTGGGGATCTGGTTGTCCGGGAGGGGTAGCGACCCGCGCGCGGGTGCCTGCCAGCGCGGCAGCGTCTCGGAGAGGGTCACGAGCGCGCCCGCGATCAGCGCGCTGACGAGCAGCGGTCCGACGAGGCTGGTCTTCGCAGGTCGAGCGTCGCTCGACGCAGCGGCTCGCTTGGCGCGTGCGCGGCGGGGCAAGAATTTCTCCAGCACCCCGTCAATTCCATAGAGGATCAGCAGGCCGACGAGCAGCATCGCGATCCCCTGCATGGTGTGGATTTCGCCGATCTCCGAATGCGGGTTCAAGATCAGCGTGACGGCGCGAAGCCCGTTGACGCCGAACGCGACCACGGGTGCCGCGACGAGTAGCAGCGCGGCGTGCAGTCCGCGGCGCCGAAACATGTCCAGCATCAGGAACGCGAGCATCGTGAGCGACTCGCAGGAGCGCAGGCCCGCGCAGGTTTCGATGATCGCGAAGTTCTGGTCCGGCTGGAGGATCTGGTCCCCGGTGACTGAAGTGGGAATCCCAAGCACGCGCAGCACGAAACCCGTGTACTCGGCGGTCCAGATCTGCATCGCCCAGAGAACCTGATTGAGCAGCGCTGCGGGGATCCGCATCGCCAACACCAGAAACAACGTCGGCAGCGCGAGTATCCGGAGCGCTGGCGCGCCCCAGAGCAGTGCCCCGGTACCCATCAAGTGGAGCATCAGCGCGGGAACGAGCAGATCTTGCGCGCCGGTGTAGGTCGCCCAGGCGTAGATCGCGACGCAAGGCAGCAGCAGGCCGAGCGCGAGGCCGTATGCTGCGCGCCGCGGCAGCGCGAGCAGTCGATACCAGCGGCGGTAGACGAACCAGAGCGCGACAACGAGTGTCACGCCAGGGCCCGATGCGGTGCTGTGAAAAAACAGATTCTCCACTTCATGCTCGAGGTCGTAACTGCTCGTCGTGAAGAGGCCTTGGTAGGCGAGCGCGGATAGGATCAGCGCGAGCGCTGCGAGCGCGATGTAACGCCAATCGATGCTGCTGATGATGCTCAACGCAGCCTCCCGTTGCGGGCCGGATTTCCCGCCCTAGTCCATCGACCCGTAAGCGGCGATTCGTTACCGATGCGTGACGAAAGCGCGCGACGGACCCGGCGTGTTCGACGGGCCCGACCTGTTTGACAGGTGCGAGCTGTTTGACAGGCCCTAGCTGCTTGACAGGCGCGAGCTGCTTGACAGCCGCGAGCCGTTTGACAGCCGCGAGCCGTTTGACAGCCGCGAACCGTTTGACAGCCGCGAACCGTTTGACAGCCGCGAACCGTTTGACACCCGCGAGCCGTTTGACTGGACACCGCGATCAACGCTGCGGGGAGTCATGCGACCGCGAATCCGGCAGATCCTCGAAGCCGAAGAAGAGATCGTCATAGTAGACGTCCGCATGCAGCGCGGCCCCCTCGGGCTTGTCGTCCCAGCGGACCCCGAAGATCACCCCCAGCTTCTGGTACTTCTCCGGCAGAGTCCCCCAGAGCCGCTCGAAGTCGCTTTTCACCGGTAGATCGAAGTGCACCCAGGTTGCAAGTTCGGGTGGTCCATGGGCGATGATCGCCGTCTTGACGTTTCCCCCGTCATCGGGTTCTTCGGCGGGCCCCGCGAGCTGGTAGCGGACCTGTAGGTTGTTGAGTTCTGGGCTGATCTCCGTGTCAGCTGGATGATGCGACGCAACGATTTCGGGCGTGCGCGGGTCGCCGGCCGCGACGACGATGATCTGTAGCTGGAGAATTCCCGATTCCGGGACATCCTCCCATCTCTCCACGCGATACCAGCCCGCAACCCTGTCGGGAAAGCGGGTTGGCGAGATTTCCTGGGGCGCGCTGACGAAGCGGACGGGGCGCTCTTGGTCTCCTGGCTGCCAGCTCGCGAGAAAGTAGGCGGAGCGATGGCCCGCGTGTACGGGCGCAGTCGCGAGTTCGAAATCGACCAACTTGCGGTCGCCGCCCTCTCCCCAGCCTTCCGTGTCCTCCTCGAAGCCCGGGTTTCGCAGTTGATTTCCGACGAGCAGAGGGGTTGGGGCCTGCCACTTCACATCGAGACGCTTCTGCACCGGAGGCGCTGCGTCGCCGCAGGACAGCACAGCGGCGGCGAGCATCAGCGCGACCGCGTGGCCGGCCCGCCTTGCTTGCGTTCGGTGCTCTACTTGCGTTCGTTGCTCTAGTATGGGCTTGGCCATCGACGAGTTCGAGTATAGGGAGCACTGCGAGCCGTTTCGACCGATGTTGCGGCGTTCCAGCGCCGGTCGCGGAAACGCATCGCGCAGGGCGCGCCGCTTGCTTCGAACGCGATCCGATGCGCGAGGGGTTAGCGTGCCCATCTATCGTCTGACCGACGAGTTGATCTTTCCGCCAGCCGAACAGGCCGATTTCGGCGGACTGCTCGCGCTGGGTGGAGACCTCGAGCCGCGGCGCCTGCTGCTCGCTTACTCGCTGGGAATCTTCCCGTGGTACGAAGAAGGGCTCCCGATTCTCTGGCACAGCCCCGATCCGCGCATGGTGCTGCTTCCCTCGCGGCTGCGGGTTTCGCGCAGCCTTCGCAAGATCCTGCGCGATCCACCGTTCGAAATCCGACTCGACGGCGCGTTCGAGTCGGTGATTCGCGCGTGCGCGCGCATGCCGCGCGATGGGCAGCACGGGACCTGGATCACCGACGAAATGATCGATGCCTACACACGGCTCTTCGCGCTCGGCTACGCGCACTGCGCGGAGGCTTGGTCGGGTGACGAACTCGTCGGTGGACTCTACGGTGTGTCGCTAGGCGGTTGCTTTTTCGGCGAGTCGATGTTCGCGGCGCGCGCGAACGCGTCGAAAGCAGCGTTCGTGATGCTCGTCGAGCAGCTCGCGCGTTGGGGATTCGACCTGATCGACTGTCAGGTCCACACCGAGCACCTCGCGCGCTTTGGCGCGACAGCGTGGCCGCGCAGCCAGTTCTTGTCGGCTCTGAAGGCGTCACTCGGCCAGAAGACGCGCCGCGGTCACTGGCAGTTCGACGCTGAAAGCTGAGCGATTTGACCGATTGCCGGGCGATCAGCGGCCCAGCGGTTCGGGTCGAACCGTTGGCTGATCGAGTTCGGCGAGAATTCGCTGCCGATCCGCATCGAGCGCGGGTGCCGCTTGGCGTGTCGCCCGGTCCTCGTGCGCTGAGAACTTGATCGGATTGCCAGCCATCGTTAGCCTGCCGCCCGCGCCGTCGTCGACGGACAGCAGCATGTTTCGGGCCAGCAGCTGCGGATCCCGCATGACCTGGCCGATGTCATTGATGGGTCCACAGGGCAGCCCCGCGCTCTGAAGTGCTTCGAGCCAGGCGCTCGTCGTTCGCTTGGCGAGAGCCGCCTCGATCAGGCCTTTGAGGGCGTCCGCGTTCTGGTTCCGCTCGTCGTTGGTTCGAAAGCGCGCGTCGCGGGTCCATTCGGCTGCGCCGATCGTTTCGCATAGTTTCGCGAAGAGGTCGTCATTTCCGGCTGCGATTACAATGAAACCGTCTTGTGTCGAGAATGCATCGAAGGGCGCAATCGACGGGTGGCGAGCGCCGATCGGTTTCGGAACCTCGCCCGTCACCGCGTAGCGCGCAATCGCATTCTCGAGAATGGCGACCTGGCAGTCGAGCAGGCTCACGTCGACGCGCTGCCCCGTTGTGCTGCGCTGGCGCTCGAGCAGGGCCGCCTGGATGCCGATCGCGGTGAACAGCCCCGCCGCGATGTCGCCGATCGAAGTTCCGACGCGGGTGGGTCGATCGCCCGCATGGCCGGTGACGCTCATGATTCCGCCCATCGCCTGCGCGATGACGTCGTAGGCGGGTCGCTGCGCGTAGGGGCCGCTCTGACCGAAGCCCGACGTGCTCGCGACGATCAGGCGCGGAAAGCGCGCGTGGAGTTCGTCCCAGCCGTATCCCAGACGCGCCATCGCGCCGGGGCGAAAATTCTCGACCAGCACGTCGGCTCGTGCGAGCAGCTTTTCGAACAGGGGCCGGTCTGCGGCGTGCTTGAGATCGAGCGCGATGCTCTGCTTGCCGCGATTGAGCGACATGAAATAGGCGGAGCGATCCCCGACGAAGGGTCCGATCTTTCTCGCGTCGTCTCCGCGGCCGGGCGCTTCGACTTTGATCACCCGCGCGCCAAGGTCCGCGAGCACCATCGTGCAATACGGGCCCGCGAGCACTCGAGTGAGATCGACGACGAGCAGGCCCGAGAGCGGTCCAGAGGCGGTCAAGAGGCGGTCAAGAGACGGTCACGAGCTGCGGGATCGCCCGCCCGTCAGCTCTTGGCCGCTTCGAGCCGGTCTTGCATCGCGCGTAGCTCGTCGCGGAGCGGCTCGGGTAGATGAGTGCCGAACTGCGCGTAGTAGGCGTCTATCAACGGCAGCTCCGCGAGCCAGCCGTCGACATCCACCCGCAGCAGTTCCTTCACGTCGTCCCGCGAGATCTCGTCGAGGCCGCTCAGATCGAGCGCATCGTTCGCGGGAAGATTTCCGATCGGTGTCTCGATCGCCTTTGCGGTTCCCAGGCAGCGCTCGAAGATCCACTTGAGCACGCGGCCGTTCTCGCCGAAGCCCGGCCAGAGGAAGTCGCCCCCCGCGCTCTTACGGAACCAGTTGACGTAGTAGATCTTCGGGAGCTTCGCGCCGGCGCGGCGTCCGATCTTCAGCCAGTGCGCCCAATAGTCGGCCATGTTGTAGCCACAGAAGGGCAGCATCGCCATCGGATCCCGACGCAGCTCGCCAACCTTTCCCGCGGCCGCGGCGGTCTTTTCGCTGCTGATGATGGAGCCGAGAAAGGTGCCGTGCTGCCAGTCGCGCGCTTCGTTGACGAGCGGCACGACGGTCGCGCGGCGCCCGCCGAACAGGATCGCGCTGATCGGCACGCCCTTCGGATCTTCCCATTCCGGGGCGATCACGGGGCATTGGCTCGCGGGCGCGGTGAAGCGCGCATTCGCGTGTGCGGCCGGCCGGCCGCTCTTGGGCGTCCAGTCGTTGCCGTGCCAGTCCTTGAGCTTTGCGGGCGGCTCATCGGTCATCTGCTCCCACCAGATGTCGCCGTCGGGAGTGAGCGCGCAGTTGGTGAAGAACGCGTTCCTGGTGATGCTCAGCATCGCGTTTGGGTTCGACTTCATGCTCGTGCCCGGCGCGACGCCGAAGAAACCCGCCTCGGGGTTGATGGCGTAGAGCCTCCCGTCGTCGCCGAATTTCATCCACGCGATGTCGTCGCCGATGGTCTCGACCTGCCAACCGTCGAGCGTCGGATTCATCATCGCGAGGTTGGTCTTGCCGCACGCGCTCGGGAACGCCGCGCACACGTAGCGGACCGCTGCTTCGGGTGAGGTGAGTTTGAGGATGAGCATGTGCTCGGCCATCCAGCCCTCGTCGCGCGCCATCGCCGAAGCGATGCGAAGCGCGAAGCACTTCTTGCCGAGAAGTGCGTTGCCGCCATAACCCGAGCCGTAGGACCAGATCTCGCGTGTCTCGGGAAAGTGCACGATGTATTTCTTTTCAGCGTTGCACGGCCAGGGCACGTCCTGTTCGCCGTCGCTGAGCGGTGCGCCGACCGAGTGGAGGCACGGCACGAACGCAGCGTTACCGAGCGTGTCGAGAACCCGCTTCCCGATGCGCGTCATCACGCGCATGCTCGCCACCACGTAAGGGGAGTCCGTGATCTGAACGCCGATGTGCGCGATCGGAGAGCCGATCGGCCCCATGCTGAACGGGATCACGTACAGGGTGCGGCCCTGCATCGCGCCGTCGAACAGGCCCCGCAGCAGCGTCTTCATTTTGGCCGGGTCGCGCCAATTGTTGGTCGGGCCGGCGTCTTCCTCGCGCGCAGAGCAGATGTAGGTGCGGTCTTCGACCCGCGCGACGTCCGCGGGATCCGACCAGATCAGGTAGCTATTGGGTCGCTTGCTTTCGTTGAGCTTGCGGGCCGTTCCCGCGTCCAGCATCTGCTGGATCAATCGCCGGTTTTCGGCTTCGGAGCCGTCGCACCAGTGGACGTCGGTTGGTCGGCACAGGTCTTTGATTTCCTGAACCCATGCGTTCAGCTTCGCGTTCTCGCTCATTCCAAGAAATCCTTGATTTTCTCGATTCTTGCGGCCTCGAATCAGCCGCGGGAAAGGCGAAAAGTCTAGCCCTTTCGCAGGTCCTCGCTGCTGATCCCAGCTGAAAATGTCGGCGCTCGCTCAGAAGGCGGGTTCAGAGATACGCAACAATCGCGCCAATCAGTCCTCCGAGCGTCAGCACCAGGTTCGCGAGCAGTGAGAATCCGAAGCCGAGGGCACGCTTCGGGGGATCGCGATAGTAGGCGCGGGCGAACAGCGCGCGACCGAGGACGAAGACGAGCCCGAGGCCCGCGCCGATCGGCGCGCTCACGTAGTGGCCGAAGAGCAGCATCGCCGGAATGAAGACGATGAGCTGCTCGAGAGTGTTCTGCTGGGTGCGGAAGTAGCGCTCGAAGACCGGGATTCGCCGCCGCTCAGCGGCGCCGCGTAACCGGGCGGATCAGCCCTTCCTGGACGACCGAAACCACCAGTCGGCCGTCGCGGCCGAATAGCCGCCCCGTGCTGAAACTCCGCGCGCCGCCCGCGCTCGGGCTCTGCTGATCGTAGAGCAGCCACTCGTCGGCGCGAAACTCCCGATGAAACCACATCGCGTGATCGAGGCTCGCAACCATGTGCGCGCCGTCCGACCACGAGATGCCGTGGGGCAGCGCGGCCGCTTCGAGCAGCGTCATGTCCGACGCAAACGCGACCACGCACTGGTGGAGCAGCGGGGAATCGGGCAGCTGTCCGTCCGCGCGCAGCCACACCTGCAACCGCGCCGGCAGCTTCGCGGGCGCGATCGGGTCGAAATGCGTGACGTGGCGGATGTCGATCGGGCGGTCCTTCGCGAGCCAGTGCTTGATCCGATCCGGCGAGCGGGCGGCGAGCTTCTCGACGAGTTCCGGTTGCGAGGCCAGCGGCTGCATGCGCTCGCGCCAGGTCGGCAGCGATTCAGGGTCGGGCACGTCGGGCATCTCGTCTTGATGCTCGGGCCCGCGCTCCGCGCGCTGGAAAGAGGCTTCGAGGTGGAAGATCGCGCGGCCGTGCTGGATCGCGGTCACGCGCCGGGTCGTGAACGTCCGCCCATCGCGCGTGCGGTCCACCTCGTAGAGGATCGGAATCGTCGAGTCGCCGGGCCTGAGGAAATACGCGTGAAAGGAGTGGGCGACGCCTTCTGCGACGCTGCGGCCCGCCGCGACGAGGGCCTGCGCGAGCACCTGGCCGCCGAAGACGCGCTGCCAGCCCTCCGTGCAGCGGCCGCGGAAGATGTTCACCTCGAGTTCCTCGAGGTCCAATAGCGCGATCAGGTTGTCGAGTGATTTTTGCACGGCCGCCCGCAGTGGGTCGCGAAACGCGTAGCACGCGCGCTCCGGCGCAGCGAACGACGCGCGGATACACTCCGCGCGAAGCCAGGAGGTGCAGCATGTTCGGGACGTTCGCCGAAGACTTGAATGCGGTCGTCCGCAACGACCCCGCGGCGACCAGCCGGCTCGAGACGCTGCTCTGCCATCTGCCGCTCCACGCGATCTGGATCTACCGCGTCGCGCATTTCGCGCGCGAGCGCCTGCGGATCCCGATCCTGCCGCGGCTGTTGTCCGCACTCGCGTGCGTCTGGTCGGGAGTCGAGATCCACCCGGGCGCGCGCATCGGCCGGGCCTTCTTCATCGATCACGGGATGGGCGTGGTGATCGGCGAGACCGCGGAAATCGGCGACCGCTGCGTGATGTTTCACAACGTGACGCTCGGAGGAACCGGTAAGCACGGCGGCAAGCGACATCCGACGCTCGGCGACAACGTGCTGGTCGGAACCGGCGCCACGCTGCTCGGGCCGATCGAGGTCGGCTCGAATGCGAAGATCGGCGCGGGCTCCTTCGTTCGCATGCACGATGTGCCGCCCGACAGCACCGCGGTCGGCACGCCCGCACGGCTGGTCAAGCGGGCCGGCGTGCGGGTCGACGAGGAACTGCCGCGCACGAAGCTATCGGAGCGCTCGATTCCGGTCGCGGAGCGAGCAGACTGACTGGCGGCTTCGCCGCCGCCGCCAATCTTGCGCGCTACACGAATGGCTGAACGAGGGGCCTGCGCTTCGCGCGCTACACGGGCGGCTGAACGCGGAGCCTGCGCTTCGCGCGCGAGCGATCTTCTGGTTCGGGCCGCCAGCGGTAGCGCTCGAGTTCGATGCGACCCGCGGCGTCGAACTCGACACCTTCGCGCTCGAGCCGTTGGCGTTGCAGCGAATCGTCGCCGGGGTCCGAGCGCGCGCTGATCTCGCCGCGCGCGTTGACGACCCGATGCCACGGCACCGCGCGCTCGCTCGTGAGCGCGTGCAGCGCGTAACCGACCTGCCGCGCGTGGCCGCCGAGGCCTGCGAGTTCGGCGACCTGTCCGTAGCTGGCGACGCGCCCGTGCGGGATGCGGCGAACCACCGCGTAGATCCGATCGTAATTGCTCTCGCCCGACTCCACGGCGCGGATTGTGACCCAACTCGATGCGCTCGAAAAGTCTGCGCGGCATCCGCTCCGCGCGCGTCGGCGCTACGCTGGGCGGGCCGTGAAGCGCGAAGAAAAAGCCCAGCGAATCCAACAGCAACTCGACGCCCTCTACCCCGAGCTCGTCGCGCCGCTGCGCCACGAAGATCCCTACACGCTGCTGATCGCGGTGCTGCTCTCCGCGCAGTGCACGGATCTGCGCGTCAACCAGGTCACCCCCAAACTCTTCGCGCGCGCCTCGACGCCCGAACAGATGTGCAAGCTCTCGGTCGACGAGATCCGCGAGATCATCCGGCCCTGCGGGTTGTCGCCCTCCAAGGCGAAGGCGATCGCGGAACTCTCGCGGGTCCTCGTCGACAAGTACGACGGGCAGGTACCGAAGACTTTCGAAGAACTCGAAGCGCTGCGCGGCGTGGGCCACAAGACCGCGAGTGTGGTGGTCGTGCAAGCCTTCGGGATGCCCGCGTTTCCGGTCGACACCCACATCCACCGCCTCGCCGCGCGCTGGGGGCTCTCGTCCGGCAAGAACGTGGCGCAGACCGAGCGTGACTTGAAGCAGCTCTTCGCGCGCGAGACCTGGGGCCGCGTTCACCTGCAGATGATCTACTTCGGGCGCGAATACTGTCCAGCGCGCGCCCACGAGCTGGGCGCGTGTCCGATCTGTGCGTGGGCGGCCTCGAAGGCGCGCATCGCGAGCGAGCGCCGCGGCCGCGCCTAACGCTCGGCTCGCGCTTCGCACGGATCGGCGCCTGCTGCGCGCGGACCGCGCTGAGCGGCGCGTCGATGCTCAGGTTCCGATCCGGCGGATTCGCACGATCGGGTCCTCGGGATCGCGCTGCTGGGTGAGATCGATCGCGGCTTCGATCGCCCAGAAGTGGTCGCCCTGCGGATCGACGAGCACCTGAGAGACATTCCAGGTCCGGGGCCCGCTGGACGCAAGCCGCGTGCGTCGCGAATTGCGCGCGTCGGGCGTGAAGAGGATCTCCGCGTATTCGTCGAAGTAGGGCGCGAGAGCCCGCTCGAAGCGCAGCGCATCCCACGGATCGTCGGCGTCCTGATGGACGCACGCGGCCGCCGCTTCGAAGTCACCCACGGCGAGCGCGCGCACGAGCACGTGGAGTTCCGATCGCGCGCGTGCCGCGAGCAGCGCGGGATCCTTCGCGAGATCGAACTGTCGCGCCGCGGCCTCGGATCTCGCGAGCTTCGCGACGGGATCGCTGAGCGTCTCCCAGGCGTCGATCAGGCTCGAATCGACGCGCTGGATCATGCTGCGGAAGTACGCGATCGCGTCGTAGACCGCATCGGTCTTCGCGTTCTCGGGGATCGTCTTCACGAGCGTGCCGAGCACCTGGTTGAGGTAGCGCAGCAGCAGCCCCTCGCTGCGCGCGATCGCGTACTCGCGCGTGTAGTCGGCAAAGTCGCGCAGGCTCTCGAACATTTCGCGCGCGATCGACTTCAACCGGATGTTCTGCGTGCCAAACCAGGGATGCGTCTGGACGAACAGGCGAAACGCCGCGTAAACGAAGTCGGCGTCGGGCTTGGGATGGCTGACGCGTTCGAGTTTCGCGATGCGCTGCTCGTAGGGAATGCGCTGCGCCTTGAGCGCCGCCATCAGCTCCGTCTTGTGCTTGCGGATCTGCGCGTAGAGGATTGCGCGGGGGTCTTCGAGGATGGACTCGACCAGGGTCAGGACTTCGAGCGCGTAGCTCGGCGAATGCGGGTCGAGCACCGCGACCGCGTCGACGAGAAATGGAGACAGCGTGTGGTGTAGAGAGAAGTCGAACTGGAGACCTTCCGCGACGCGAGCCTCCGGCCGACCGCTGGGGGTCTGGACGATCTCGATGATCTCCGCGCTCCGCAGCGATCGGAAGAGTTTCGCGGCCTCGCGCCGCAGCTTTGCCTTCGCGGCCGGCCGCTCGTGCGACCGATCGATCAGTTCGATCACGCCGCGGTATCCGCGATCGGCGGGCGGCATCGCGGCATCGCGCTGGAGCACGCTCACGATCATTCCGTGATCGATCTGGAAGCGCGAGACCAGAGTTTCGGGAGACTGGTGGATCAGCCGCTGGAAGGTGTCGCGATTCCAGGGCACGAAGTTCTGGGAGGGCGGCTGCTTCTTCTTCGCGACTTTGCGCTTCTTGCCCCCTCCGCCCGCGCGCTCCGCGGCGCGTTTGTTCTCGATCGCGTACTCGGGTGCCTGACACACGACGCTGCCGCGCTCGTCGAAGCCCTTGCGCCCGGCGCGCCCGGCGATCTGCTTGAACTCGCGCGCGCTGAGGATCCCGATCTTCTCGCCGTCGAATTTGAACAGCTGCGAGAACAGCACGCTTCGGATCGGGATGTTCACGCCGACGCCGAGCGTGTCCGTGCCGCAGATTACCTTGAGCAGGCTCTTCTGGGCGAGCTGCTCGACGAGCAGCCGGTATTTCGGGAGCAGACCCGCGTGGTGCAGGCCGATGCCGTGGCGCAGGAAGCGCTTCATGTCCTTGCCGTACGGAGAATCGAACTTGAACTCCGCGAGCACGGAGTCGATCTGCTCGCGCTCGTCGCGCGTCGCGATGCGCGCGCTCGTCAGGCCCTGCGCCTGCTCGGCGCACTGGCGCTGGGTGAAGTTCACGACGTAGATCGGCGCCTGTTCGCGCTCGAGCAGCGCTTCGATCGTCTCGGTCAGCGGCGTCTCGCGGTACTCGAAGTCGAGCGGAACCGGGCGCGCCTCGGAGTAGACGCAAGCGACCTCGCGCCCGCTCTGCGCGTGCAGCCGCTCTTCGATCGCCGCCGTGTTTCCGAGCGTCGCGGACATCAACAAAAACGTGGTCTGCGGCAGCAGCAACAGCGGGATCTGCCAGGCGACGCCGCGCTCGCGGTCGCCGTAGTAGTGGAACTCGTCGAGCACCACGTAGCGGATCGGCGCCTGCGCGGCCTCGCGCAGCGCCATGTTCGCGAGCACTTCGGTCGTGCAGCAGATCAGCGGCGCGGCGTGGTTGATGCTCGCGTCGCCGGTCAGCATGCCGACCCGCTCGGCGCCGAACAAGTCGCACAGCTCGAAGAACTTCTGGCTCGCGAGCGCCTTGATCGGGGCGGTGTAGAACGAGCGCTCGCCCTCGCACAGCGCCTTGAAGTGCAGCGCGAGCGCGACGAGCGATTTGCCGGAGCCGGTCGGCGTATTGAGCACGACGTGGCGCCCGGCCATGAGTTCGATGAAGGCCTCTTCCTGGTGGGGGTAGGGGTCGAAGCCCGCTTCCGCCAACCAATCGACGAAGCGGTCGAGAATCTCGCCGGTGTCTCGCGTACCGCCGCTCGGAACGCGATCGTAGAGCGGAGCCGGGGTCCTTTCGCGGGGTGCTTCGCTCAAGCGTCGATCCGGCGGATCAGCACGATGCGTCCGAGCAGATCTGCGGGCGGTGAGAACTCGAGCTTCGACAACTCGATGCGCGGTCCGACGCCCTGCAGGATCCGCGGCCCTTCGGAGGTCAGCACGAAGCCCTTCGCGCGCAGCGGCGCGAGCGCGCGCACGCGCTCGAGCAAGTCTTTGGGCTCGACGGCATCGGCGACCAGCAATACCTCGGCCGCGAAACTCTCGTGCGGGTGGGGCGGCCTGCCGATCTGCGCGCTCCGGCGGCGTTTGCGCACGCCGTCTGGATCCGGCGGAAACAGCAGCGCGGGATCGACCCGTGCCTGAACCGCGCGAATCAGCGGCGCGTCGGGTTCGATCGCGCGCAGCGCAGCTTCGATTGCCGGCAGCGCCTGCGCGGCCACGAGGTCGAGCTTGTTGAGCAGCAGCAGATCCGCGGACGACACCTGCTGCGCGAAGGTTCCGTCCAGATCGCGCCCCTGTGCGACTTGTTCGGCGTTGACGACGACCACCGCGACGTCGCTCTCGATCCAGTCGGCGATCGGCTCGCGCCAGAGATTCAGCTGCACGTCGAACGGCAGCGCGACACCCGAAGTTTCGACGATCACGAGATCCGGATCCACGCGCTCGCGCAGCCGTTGCAGCGTTTCGACGAGGTCGTCCGAGAGTCGGCAACACACGCAGCCGCCCGACAACTCCACGTACGCATCGCCCGCGCGGTCGAGCAGCGCGCCGTCGATTCCGAGTTCGGCGAATTCGTTCGAGACGACGGCCGCGCGGCGGCCGTTGCGCTGCGCGTCCGCGAGCAGGCCACGCACGAGCGTGGTCTTGCCGGAACCGAGGAAGCCCGACACGACCAGCGCGGGCACGCTCCTTGTTTCGTTCACGCGCGCAAGCATAGGGCGCGCTGGCGCGGACGCGTAGCCAAATCACCTCGCCGTCGATCGGAATCGCTGTCTGCGCCGAGAAGCATCTCAAGCGGCTGAGGGATTTGCTCGATACAGGGCGCGGGTATCCGAGCGTCCGCGTCTCCACTCGAAGCATGGCTGCTTTGGTTTGCTCGATGGGCTCGCGTTCAAGCGGTCGAAGAGCTGGCTCCCGCCGTGTTCACGCTGCTGCTGCCGCTGTTCTCGGGCGCTCGGATCCCCGGACTTCCGCAAACACGCTGCGCGCTGCCACCACTACGTCCAGAAGCTCCTACGGCTACAACGGGCAAGCCACCAATCCCGGTGTCGTTCCGGATGGGCCGGGCTTCTTGAGGTAGCGCTGACCGAATCTGCCGAAGTCGCAAATATTGACCGTGCAGCCGGGAACGACGTGACCGATGCAGATGCAATATTTCTCACAGTCCTCTTTGCCGAACACACCACAGTCCACTTTGCCGAACGCTTGGCCGAACAAACCGAAATCCTTAATGTTCGTTATGCCGTCTTGGTTGAAATCGGCGTCGCAGTAGTTTCCGCACAGATCCAAGTCGGTGTCATCCTGAGCCGCGCGTTCGGCGCAGTCCTGCAGTTGTCGGCTATATCTACGATCCCGTCGCTGTCCCACTCGGATCCGGCGGTGCCCGCGAATGCGGGGCTTCCCCACAGCGTAAGAGCGAACATCGCTGCCAATATCGTCAATCTCATTTTAAGCACCTTGTCGATGGCGCTGACAAAATCCAGTTCTCAAGTCCCAGTTCTTCTAACCTCTACCGATTGCATTTCGCCAGAGGAGATTGAGCCCGAATTCGCCCCAGGTCGTCCAGTCAAAAATGACTGTTTGCCCAGAGAATTTCTCGAGCCCGATCAACCGATCCATCCGCACGAAGGACGAGGGGATGAGGCGCGTAGAGTCAGCCCCTAGGAAACCCGAGAAGCGCATGGCACGGCCAGCCTGCCAGGTTGGCGCCGCGCCCGATCCATCGCGCGACGCTCTGATCCTGGCAGTGTACCACCGGGGCAGATCGAAATGGCTAGCCATTTTGATCGCTACTTCTGGCGCGCGGGTCGCTGGAGCGCCGCGAAGGCTGGCGCGCGAGTCGCGGAAGCGCCGCGAAGCAGATCGCCGGCGTGAACGCGTCGGTTATCATGGGCTTTCTTGCGCCAGATGCCCGACGAGGAACTCCATGATCGATCTCTACACCGCAGCGACGCCAAATGGCCACAAAGCGTCGTGTACGCTCGAGGAACTCGAGATCCCCTACGAGATCCACGCGGTCGACCTTTCCGCGCTCGAGCAGAAGAAGCCGGACTTCCTGCGGCTCAACCCCAACGGTCGGATCCCGGTGATCGTCGATCGCAGCGAAGGCGACCTGCCGGTCTTCGAGTCGGGCGCGATCATGCTCTACCTCGCCGAAAAGGCCGGGCGGCTGCTGCCCGCGGATCGGCGCGGCCGCGCGCGCGCAATCTCGTGGTTGATGTTCCAGATGGGCGGGATCGGTCCGATGATGGGACAGGCGAACGTGTTCTTCCGCTATTTCCCCGAGAAGATCCAGCCCGCGATCGACCGCTACCAGAACGAATCGAGGCGGCTGTTCGAAGTGCTCGACGCGCAGCTCGCGCAGAGCGAGTGGCTCGCGGGCGAATATTCGATCGCGGACATCGCAAACTGGTGTTGGACGCGAACGCATCGCTGGTCGGGGGTGTCGGTGGACGGGCTCGAGAACTTGCAGCGCTGGATGGACGCGCTCAAGCAGCGGCCCGCGCTGAGACGCGGCGTCGAGGTTCCGGCTGCGCGCCCGAGCCTCATCGAAGACGAAGAGGCCAGCGAGAAGTTCGCCGAAAGGGCGCGCGCGATGTTGCAGCGCTAGCACCTCGAACCCGGAACGGGTTCGAGGTGCGCCGCAAGGGAAGCGAAGCTTCCCCCGCTAGCGCGCGGCTCGGATCAGAACAGCGAGTAGCGGTTGCACGCCCAGGCCGCCGCGATTGCCGCGAGCCAGGTCGCGCCGATCCAGCCGGAGAGGAGGCCCGGTCGGCGCTGTCTGCGCAGCTCGAAGCGCACGCAGCCGAAGCTCAGCGCGATCAAACCGAACAGCGCCATCTGCGCGCCGAGCCTGCGGTCGCGCAGCGCAAAGATCAGCATCGGAGCGCTGAACGCGACGACGTGCCCGACGATGACGAGCACGAGCGGCAGCAGCGACGAGTCGCGCAGCGCGGGCAGGATCCAGCGCTCGACCCAGAGTTCGCCGCGGGGTTCGCGCTCGCCGCCCGGTTCGCTGGAGCTCGGCATGCATCCTCCCTCGCGCGCGGGAGGATAACGGGCGTTGCGCGCTCCGCGCGTCAGTCGATCAGATCCGAAAGCGGCGGGCAGGTGCACATGAGGTGGCGATCGCCGTAGGCGTTGTCGATGCGCCCGACGGCGGGCCAGAATTTGTTCGCCCGCACCCAGCCGAGCGGATACGCGGCGCGCTCGCGCGAATAGGCGTGGTCCCAGGCGTCGGCCGAGACCGCGGCTGCGGTGTGGGGCGCGCCCTTCAACGGATTGTCGATGCGGTCGCAGCTGCCGTTTTCGATCCCCTCGATTTCGCGACGGATCTCGATCAGCGCGTCGCACAGGCGATCGAGTTCGGCCTTCGATTCGCTCTCGGTCGGTTCGATCATCAGCGTGCCTGGCACCGGGAAGCTCATCGTCGGCGCGTGGAAGCCGAAGTCCATCAGCCGCTTGGCGATGTCTTCGACGCCGACTCCGGCCGAGGTTTCGAAATGCCGGCAGTCGATGATGAATTCGTGGGCGACCCGACCCGTCGCGCCCCGATAGAGCACCTCGTAGTGGTCGGCGAGCCGCGCCGCCATGTAGTTGGCGTTGAGGATTGCGACCTGGGTGGCGCGCTTGAGGCCGGCCGCGCCCATCAATGCGATGTAGACCCAGCTGATTGGAAGGATGCTCGCGCTGCCGTACGGGGCTGCGGACACGGCGCCCTCGCCGTCGATCGGGTGGCCGGGCAGGTACGCGCGCAGGTGTTCGGCAGCCGCGATCGGGCCCATGCCGGGCCCGCCTCCGCCGTGCGGGATGCAGAAGGTCTTGTGGAGATTCATGTGGCAGACGTCTGCGCCGATTGCTGCCGGTGAGGTCAGGCCCAGCTGGGCGTTCAGGTTGGCGCCATCGAGGTAGACCTGGGCGCCGCGCTCGTGGATCCGTTGGCAGACTTCCTTCACGCGCGTTTCGAACACGCCGTGCGTCGAGGGATAGGTGAGCATCAATGCGCCGAGTTCGTCGCCGGCCTCGTCGACGCGAGCCTGCAGGTCGTCGAGGTCGACGTCGCCCTGCCGGTTGGTCTGCACCGCCACGCAGCGAAAACCCGCGATCACCGCGCTCGCGGCGTTGGTGCCGTGCGCGGACACCGGGATCAGGCAGACTTTCCGCTGCCGATCGCCGCGCGCGTCGTGATAGCGGCGGATCGCGAGCAGGCCCGCGTACTCGCCCTGGGAGCCCGCATTGGGTTGCAGCGACACGGCCGGCAGACCCGTGATCTGCGCGAGCCAGGTCGCGAGATCGCCGAGCATCGTCGCGTAGCCGCGCAGCTGGTCGGCGGGCGCGTAGGGGTGGATGCGGCTGAACTGCGGCCAGCTGACCGGCAGCATCTCGCTCGTGGCGTTGAGTTTCATCGTGCACGAGCCGAGCGGGATCATCGACGTGGTGAGCGAGAGGTCGCGCGCTTCGAGGCGGTGGATGTAGCGGAGCATCTCGTGCTCGGACCGGTAGCGGTGGAAGACGGGATGGCTGAGGAATTCGCTCGTGCGCGCAAGCTCGGCGGGAAGCGAGAGGTCCGCGTTTTCGACCAGCGCCGCGACGTCGACGCTCGGATCCGCTTGCGCGGAGAACGCCGCGATCAACTGTGCGACGTCGGATGGGGTCGAGGTCTCATCGAGCGATACGCCGAGACTTCCATCTTCGAACGCGCGCAGGTTGAAACCGCGCTCGAGCGCCGCGGCGATGACGGCGCGCGCTCCCTTTCCGTTGGGTGTCACGCGCAGCGTGTCGAAGTGGGGTGCATCGCCGAGCTTGCAGCCGACCGCGCGCAACCCGGCCGCCAACGCCGCGCTGAGCGCATGGATGCGCCGGGCGATCCGCCGCAATCCCTCGGGCCCGTGGTAGACGCAGTACATGCTCGCCATGATCGCGAGCAGCGCCTGCGCGGTGCAGATATTGCTCGTCGCCTTGTCGCGGCGAATGTGTTGTTCGCGCGTCTGGATCGCGAGCCGGTAGACGGGCTCGCCGTGCGCGTCCATCGACACGCCGACGATGCGGCCCGGAATCCGTCGCACGTTTGCCTGCGTGGTGGAGAGGAAGGCCGCGTGCGGCCCGCCGAAGCCCATCGGGACGCCCAGTCTTTGAGCGGAGCCGATCGCGATGTCCGCGCCGAATTCGCCGGGTGGCACCAGCAGGGTGAGGGCGAGCGGATCCGTTGCGACGACGACGCTCGCGCCCGCGGCGTGGGCGCGCTGCGCGAGCGCGCGATGATCTTCGACGCGACCGTCGGTCGACGGGTATTGCAGCAGGATGCCGCAGAGATCCTGCGGCCCGAAGTCGATCGCGTCGATTGGCCCCACCTGGAGTTTGATCCCGAGCGCGGCCGCGCGCGTCCTCAGTACGCCGAGCGTCTGCGGATGACAGTCCGCGGCGGCGAAAAAGCCGCGCCGCTGGCCTCGCGCGATCGACGCGCACATCCCGAGCGCCTCGGCGGCGGCCGTCGCCTCGTCGAGCAGCGACGCGTTCGCGAGCGGAAGACCCGTGAGGTCCGCGATCAGCGTCTGAAAGTTCAGCAGCGCTTCGAGTCGACCCTGCGAAATTTCGGCCTGGTACGGGGTGTACTGGGTGTACCAACCCGGATTCTCGAGGATGTTGCGCTGGATCACCGGCGGCACGATCACATCCGAATAACCCATTCCGATGCACGATCGGATTGCGCGGTTTTCGCATGCGATCTCGCGCAATCGTTCGAGCAATTCGAACTCGCCGGGCGGCGGGCCTTCGAGTCCGGCCAGCTTCAGTGGCTCGGCGAGTCGGATCGCGGCGGGCACGGTGTCGTCCGTGAGTTCGTCGAGGCTCGCGTAGCCGAGGCGTTGCAGCATCTCGCCGATCTCGGAATCGCTCGGGCCGATGTGGCGCCGCTCGAAGACGTCGCCGGGCGCGAGCAGCGACCGCGGAGATTCAGCCGGGAGAGATGTGCTGCGATCGGTGTTTCGTTCGTCGTTCACCAAGTCTTCCAGTTTGAAGCGGATCCAGCCTGAAGCGAATCCAGCCTGCGCCGAGCGCGTCCGATCGGATCTGCAAGGCGGCGGGTCGCTGGGAGCGGATGCCGGATGAGAGGAGCGCATTCTAGCGGCCACTTCGACGGGTCTCGAACGAAAACTTTCCCGCGGACCCGGTCGGCACTTTGGGCGCGCGGCGCAGATCGCGCTCGAGCGGTCGATCAGCTCCGCGAGAGCCGCCGGAACACGTCCTCGGGCGAGCTGCCGACCGCTTCAGCCTCGCTGTCCTCGAATCCCTTGACGGCCCGGGAGAGTTCCCGACACACGGCCTCCGGATTGTCGACGCCCCTCACCCGCAATTCGCGCGGCATCACCTGGTCGATCACCACGACCATCTGCTCGCGTGTGAGCTCGCGCGGCGTCAGGCCCGAAGATTTCAAGGCGAGCCGCAGCGTGCCGCGCGCCTCGAGATTCTCGAGTCCGCTGCGTAGCTGGAGCTCGGCGGCGACGAATTCAAAAAGAGTCTCGGACAAGCAGATTCCCCTCGCGCATATCTTCGGACGAGCGCCACGAGCACTCAATTGCATTTGTGTCGGACGCGCCTTCGCTGCTCGATTCGATGGGTCGCTCGGAGTTCGATCGCGACCTCGATCTAGCCGCCGGCCGCGCGTCTCGCGTTGCCGTGGCTTCGGATCATTCCGCGCAGGTTTGAACTCCGATCGCGCTCGCGCGAGCCCTCTGGCCCCGATCGGGGCTGCGCCGCTTCTCGGCTGGCTCGTCGCATCGCGCGCTGCGAGATGGTATGCATGCCGCAGCGCTGCGCCGCAGCTCGCTGGGGGTGGACATAGCTCGCTGGGGGTGGACATGAGAGTGCTGATCACCGGATGTTCGACGGGATTTGGCCGCGCGACCGCGATCGAGCTCGCGAGACGCGGTCACGAGGTGGTGGCGACCGCGCGCCGACCCGAAACCCTCGCGGGTGTCGATGTCGCCCAGACGCTCGCGCTCGACGTCGATTGCGACGAATCGGTGCGTGCGGCGGTCGCGCAGGCGGGCGCCGTCGATGCGCTGGTAAACAACGCAGGCTGGAGCACCCACGGGCCGATCGAGAAGGTTCCGCTCGCAGAAGTCCGCCGGATGTTCGAAACCAATTTCTTCGGCGCCGCGCGGATGATCCAAGCTCTCGCGCCGAAGATGCGCGCCCAGGGGGGCGGCGTGATCGTGAACGTGTCCTCGATGGCAGGGCGCGTCGCGGCGCCCCTGATGGGCTTCTACGCGGCCAGCAAGTTCGCCCTCGAGGGGTTGTCCGAAGCGCTGCACCTCGAGCTCGGACATTTCGGGATTCGCGTGGTCGTGATCGAGCCCGGTTTCGTGAAGTCGTCGTTTCGAGCCAACTCCACCCGATACGGCAGCGACGCGCCTCCCTACGACGAACTGCAGCGCGCGTGGGGCGGGTCGGATGAGGCGCTGATCGGCGGCGAGCGTCCCGGCCCCGAGATCGTCGGTGTCGCGATTGCCGACGCCGTCGAGGGCAAGCGGCAAGAGCTGCGCGTGCCGGTCGGCAAGGACGCCGAACTCGTCCTCAAGGCGCGCGCCAGCATGGACGACGCGGCTTTCGAGCAGGCGATGCGGGGAATCCTGAAGCTTCAGTGGTAGCCCGCGCAGGGCCGGGGTCTAATGAGGGAGTCCGCCACTGGCGGGGGCCCAGTTGGCTGGGTCGCTCCGCATCGCAACGCGGTTGATTGCGCGCGAGGGGGGCCAGTTGGCCGGGTCGCTCCGCGTTGCAGGGCGGCTGAATGCGGGGGGTGGGAGCAGTTGGGGCGGGGGGGAGAATTGAGTTCCAATTGGGGAGAGTGTCGGGTATCGTGTTGAATTGGCTACGTGTTTTGGAGATCCGGGTGCGGGTGGCCGGTTGCCTCGGGATTTTTGGGGCCGCGTTGTTGGCGGCGCTCTTGTTTGCCGCCGGATTTGCGCGGGGCGACTCTCCGGTTCGCGATTCCAGGCGCGAGGTGACGCGCGACGCGTCGGGTCGGCCCACGGGTACGCGCTTGCTGCGAAGTTGGCGCGAGACCGTGAAGCTGGGCGGCCGCGACGAGCCGCGCAGCGTCGAGATCGTCTACGACTACGAGGCCGGCGTTGCGCGTCGGCGCATCTACGCGGTCGATGGTGCACTCATTGCCGATCAGCCGCTGGCCGACCAACCGCAGCCGTCTCCCGAAGAAATCGCCGACGCGGTTGCGGTGATCCGCGCGGATGCGGAACTCGGGACGTTGGCGCGAAGGGTCAGCGCGAATTTCGACGGAGGCTTCGTGCTCCAGGAAGCCGCCGGCAAGGCTTGCGGGCCGGGCACTCGCTGTCTGCAGATCTTCATGCTGTCTGAATCGCGATTCGGTCTGCACCGGCGTTCGGCGGTCGACATACGCGGGGAACGCATCGCCCGCCGGAACTTCCACACGGCGGATGGCGAGTGATCTGAGATGGCTGTCGTCCGCAGTTTCGCTCCGTTCGTCTTCGCCGTCGGCGTGCTTCTCTCGCCGATCGCCGCCAACGCTGGCCGTCCCAGTTGCACGGGCGACGAGCACCTGCTCAGCTGGCCCAAAACCAATCCGCTCTGGGAGATGTGCTGGCTGCGTCCCGCGGAGAGCAGCGGTGGAAACGGCTCGGGACTCGAGCTGCGCGATGTTTATTTCCGCGGCCAACTCGTGCTCAAGCGCGCGCACGCGCCGATCCTGGCCGTCAAGTATCTGCCCGGCGGATGCGGCTGCTTCCGCGACTGGACCTTCGAAGAGGCGACCTTCATCGCCGACAACGAAATCTTTCCGGGCTACGCCGAGCCGAGATCGCCGCCGCTGACGGTCTGCGAAACCGGTGGCAGCGGAGGCGACGTCGGCAGCTTCCGAGGTGTCGCGGTCGAGAAGAAACCCAACGAGTTGATCCTGACCACACACATGCAGGCCGGCTGGTATCGCTACAAGATGACGTGGACGTTCCTTCCGAATGGAACGATCATTCCGTTCTTCGGTTACGCGTCCGTCCCCGCCTACTGCGTCACCTTGACCCATCATCACCACAATTTCTGGCGTCTCGATTTCGACATCAACGGCGCGGATCACGACAATGTCGCCGAGACCAACGCGGGCGTGTCGCCGCTTGCAATACAGACCGAAACCACGCGCAACTGGGTCGACGCGAACACCGCGTGGGAGATCCGCGACTCCAAAACGAAACTCGGCTACCGGCTGCTGCCGGGTGCGGGTGCGGAATCCGAAGATCTCGAAATGCCCGTCGACGAGTTTGCGGAAGCCGACGCGTGGATCCTCCACTACCAGCCGGGGAGTGAGGTCGAGGACCTGGACATCCCACCTGGAAACACGGAGTTCGCGTATTGCCGCAGCCGCATGGCCGCCTATGCGGACGGCGAGAGCGTCGAAGACACCGACGTGGTTTTCTGGTACCGCGCCGCCGCCAATCACACGGGCGGAGAGATCGACCACTGCGAGCGCACCGGTCCGGTGATCGTGCCAATCGGGGACTGGGTGGATCCGGACTCGGACACGCTCGAAAACCCCGATGACAACTGCCCGTTCGAGCCGAATTCCGATCAACTCGACGCCGAAGGCGATGGAGTCGGGGACGCCTGCGACACTTGCCCGTCGACGCCGAACCCCGATCAGTTCGATCTCGATGGCGACGGACTCGGCGATCTCTGCGACGAAGATCGCGATGGCGACGGCGTGCTCGATGTTTCCGACAACTGCCCCGTCGACTCCAATCCCGACCAAGAGGACCTGGATTTCGACCTGCTCGGCGACGTTTGTGATTCGGATCGCGACGGAGACGGAACTCTCAACGCGGGCGACAACTGTCCGGATGCCTCCAATTCGAACCAGTCGGATTTCGATCTCGACGGGATCGGCGACGCCTGCGACCCGGACGACGACAACGACGGCCTGTTCGACAGCGTCGAAACCGGAACCGGCATCTACGTGTCGCCCGATGACACCGGCACGCATCCGCTGAATGCGGACACGGACGCAGATGGAGCCAGCGACGGTGCCGAGGTGAATGCGGAATTCTTCACCGATCCCAACGATCCGGACGACAAGCCGGGTTCGATCCCCGCGGTATCCGGTTGGGGGCTGGCCGTCTTGGGCGCATTGCTTCTGGGCGTCGCGGCTGGATTTCTGCGCCGATACAGCGCCGCTCGAGTTTGAGGACGCGCTCGAAGCATGCTTCTCCGAGATCGGGCGCGCTGCTGAAGAGCGCGTCTTCCCATCGACCGAGTTCGATCCGCGGGAAGCCGATCTCGTCGATCGGGGAGCCAATCTCGCCGATCGATTTGAAACCCAGATGCGGCGCCGGCGGATCGGACGTAGTCTCCGTCTCGCATGCGCGCCCCCGAATCCGGCAAGCGGCACACACCCGTCGCGCGCGCAGCCCTGTGGCTCGGCGCGGGGATCCTGATCGTCGCTGCAGCGCGGTCCATCCACTGGGTCGATTCCGATCGCGTGGCCGGTTCCGATCACGTGGCCGGTTCCGATCACGTGGCCAGTTCCAATCACGTGGCCGGTTCCAATCACGTGGCCGCTTCCGATCGAATAGGTGCAGCCGAGCAAGCCGCGGAGCGCCCGGATCTCAAGACGATCCGCGTGGAGACCGTCGAGCTTCCAGCAGAAGTGCCGATCGTGTCGGCCGCCGAGCGCAGCGATTTCGAATTGACTGCGGGTGAAACGACGTTGATATCCGCGCAGTCGCTGCCGACCGATCGCGATCTGGCCCTGAGTTTGCGACTACCCGGCGCGTTGCCGAGCGCGCAGGCGCTTCCGGCTCGCATCCTCGCGATGGACGGAAGTCGGGAACTGAAACTCGGCGACGCCGTGGTCGACGCGGGCCGCGACCGCGTCCGCGTCGAAATCGAGAACACTTGGCTCGCGCCCGGTGATTATCTGATCGAGATCCAGACCAGCGAGCGATCGCACCTGGCTCTGCGGCGCTACCGACTCGAAGTTCGCTGAGCGGCCGCCGCCCGGCGCCTTCGCTGCGCGCTCGCGCCCATGCCGGTCGCAAACAGCCCGCCGACCAACAGCAACCAGCCGAAAGGCGACATCGAGGGTACTAGCGGGGGACCCTCGCTCACATTCGGGTCACGACTGGGGTCCGCGACCTCGGTGAAATCGTCGACGCCGTCGCCATCCGTATCCGTGTTGAAGGGATTGCTGCCCGTATCGGCTTCGGAGATGAAGATTCCCGTGTTCGTCTCGACCTGGTCGAGTAGGCCATCGTTGTCGTCGTCGGTGTCGCAGGCGTCACCCCGCGCGTCGGTGTCGAAATTCTCCTGCAATACGTTGGTGACGCTCGCGCAGTTGTCGAGGCCGTCGACGGCGTCGTCGTCATCTCGATCGACGCCGATTCGATGGCCGGAACCCGGGGGAACACAGGTGTAGGTCAGCGGCCCCTCGCTGGCCGCGAGCGCGCGCAGCGCGGCATCGGTCGTTAGATTGTTCCGGTCGTCGCGGAACTGCCCGCCCGATTCCCTCACCCAGCCGCGAGCGGTGCCGCCGACGCTGCCCTTGACGACCAGATTGCATTCCGGAACCGCGCCGCCGAGCAACAGCGACGCATACGGGGTGCTCGCCCTCGCGATCATCAGATCGATGCGCGGATTGACGACGCCGGCATTGGTCACATCGAGGGTGACCTGCTGGCCGACGATCGGCGCCAGGTCGCTCGGGAAGCGAAGCAGGAACTGTTCGAGCTGGAAATCTTCATTGGTGGCGAGGTTGAACACAGGCGCCCGCACGAAGCTCAGCAAGCTGTCGACGCTTCCATCGTGGAGGTATCCAAAGCCGCGCACCTGTTCGCCGGTGTGCAGGCCTCCGGTGGATTGGCCGAACATGCCGAGCTTCGTGTAGGCGTTTCGCAGATGGGCGACCTTCATGAACTGCGGCTCGCCTTCGAAGGTCTGATCGCCGCTGGTCCCGAACAAGCCCCTGGCGGGGTCGAGGTCGTGGCAACCCGCGCAGGTCGTGATCACGTCGGAGTTGGGCGCGTTGGGCCCTCCAAAGACATCCGCGCCGAGAGCGGCGTCGCCAGCGACCGAGTTGTCGAGAGCGCGAATCGGATTCGGCGGCGGCACGAGCTGCAGCGCGAAGTCCGCAAACAGCTGCATGTCGTTTTCGGAGACGGTTCCGTCCATGCCGAGGAGCCCCTCGAAGGCGACGATGAAATTCCGGAACGCGCGGTCCTCGTTGCAGCGCGCACCCGTGGGCTCTGTGCAGGGGTCGACGCCGAAGAACCCGCTCGCGCGGTCGCCGCGCCAGTGCATCGCGCCGTGGGTCGCGAGGCCGCGCAGGGTCTGGGTGGTCATCGGGCCCTTCATCGGGTTAAAGCTCGTCGAATTGCCGAGAATCTGTGCCTGCGGGTCGGCCTTCTGCGGATTGGTCGAGACCGAGTCGTCGGGGTTGCCGAGGTTCCACGCCAGACTGTCGTTGTCGCCGAAGATGTGGCAACTCGAACACGAAGCCTCGCCATTGCCCGAGCTGATCCGCGCGTCATACAGGAAGGGTCGCCCCGCCACGAGGGACACCGGCTCCGGGTTGTGGAGCGCGTGGATCTCGAGGGTCGCGCGCGTCGCGGGATCGATCACCTCGACCTGGTTGGCAAAGCGCGTCATCACGTACAAGCGATCGTTGACTTCATCGAGGACGAGGCCCGACGGGCCGCCGCCGACGTCGATGTAGTTTGCGCTCTGCAGCGTCGGGTCGAAATTCGCCTCGAAATTGACGTCTTCGATCGCGCTCGTCGGAAATACGCCGATCTTCCCCGAACCGAAGGCCGCGACGTAGAGCGTCGCGCCGTCGCTCGATACGACGGGTTGCAGCGGCGTTGCGAGGCTGTGATCGATCTGGCTCGGATCGACGAGGTCGGGAACATCCGTGTGGAGTTTCGAGTAGTCGATGTGTTGATTCAGGTGTTGGGGGTCGACCGACGGCGCGTTCGGGTCGATCACGGTGATGCGGGATTCCGACAGACGCCCCTGGACGGTGCTACCGCCGTGGTCGCCCGGGCCTTCGAATCGGACGTGATTCGGGAGTTCGGTGTTGCTGACGTAGAGCTTCCCATTGACGGGATTTACCGCAATGTTGAACAGGATCGTTCCCACGCCGCTGAACTGCTGGATCGAATTGCTCGCCAGCGTATTCGCGTTGATCGAGAAGACGTCGCGGTCGGGCAGATCGAAGCGGACGAGCGAGTCCCACTGTCGGCCTAGGGAATCGAGCCAGTGCGCGCCGTCGAATTTGACGATCAGACCGGTTTCGGGAGCCGCCGCGCCGTCCGCGTTGTTCGCGGGGCCGGCAACGCCGCCCGGCGCGCCACCCGACGGAGCGGCGCCATCGAAGCCGTTGGGGACGACCGTTTCGGCGATGCTCGTGGTGCGATTGCCCGAGTGGAAGGCCGCCGCGTACACGGTGCCGCGATTGGGGCTCGTCGCCAACGCGCGCGGCGTGTCGGCGAAGAAACTCAGGATCTGGATCGGTGTACCGCCAATCGTCGCACCGAGGTTGGTCGCGTCGAACACCCAGACGTCGGCGCGGCCGATGCCCTCGGTGGTGAGCTGCGGGTCGCCCGCACCCGTGACACCGCTGATCGACGAATGCGTCCGATGCTGTCCGCGGTGCGCGGTCGTGATGAATGCGCGATTGCCAGTGCTGCCCGCGAACACGATGTCGCGCGGTTCGTCGCCAACCAATAACGTCTGCTTCACCCGCGGTGGCGTCGAGCCGAGGTCGGCGATGCTCACGCTGTCGGACAGGTGGTTGACGACCCAGACTTCCGTATTCGTGCGCGCGGCGACCGCGACCGGCTCCAACCCGACGGGGATCGAGGCCCGCCAGACGAGCCCGCCTGCGCTGACGTCGAAGATCTCGAGCGCGTTGTCGGGCGTGTTGACGGCGAACAGACGGCTGCCATCCGGCGAGAGTGCGAGCGGTCGGACCTGCCCGCTCTCGAACGCGACGAATGAAGGCTGGGCGAGCGCGCCGCTCGCCGAAAATGACGCGGCGATCGCGATCGCCGCGAGCCTCGAACCGAACCCGATCGTCACGAGGCTCGAACCGAACTGATCGTCACGAGTCTCGAACCGAACCCGATCGTCACGAGCCTCGAACCGAACTGGTTGGAAAATTTCGCCTTCATCGTGTCCGCCATCGATTCATCAGCCACCCGCGCAGCGCGCTGGCCGGTTATTCGCAACGACCTTTATATCCGATTGGCGCAGCCCGGTAGCCAAAAAATTGAGCGAGTCGGCGGGGTACGGCCAGTCGATTCGCGGTCCACAAGCAAGCAATCCCCGCAAAGCGCGGATTTTTGAGGTGAATTTCCTACGCGGCGACTCTGGGGCTGTGCGAGCGAGAATCGCTCCGGACCGCGTTCGCGGCGGAGATTTCCGTTAGAACCGATCGCCGCATCGATGGTAGGGTCCACCCCCTCGATAGCGGGCCTCGATTCGAGCGCTCGATCGACAAAAGGAGGAAGCGGCTGATGGGACTTGCACAGGAATTCAAGGCGTTCGCGATGCGCGGTAACGTGGTCGACATGGCGGTCGGCATCATCATCGGCGGCGCGTTCGGAAAGATCGTGTCGTCGCTGGTGAACGACGTCATCATGCCGCCGATCGGTCTGGCGCTCGGAGGCGTCGATTTTTCGGAACTGGCGTGGACGCTGCCGATCAAGACCGCCGACGCGCAACCGGTGACGATCAATTACGGCGTCTTCTTCAACACGGTGTTGGACTTCCTGATCGTCGCGATGGCGATCTTCCTGCTGATCAAACTGATGAACTCGGCGAAGAAGCAAGAAGCGATAGCGCCTGCGGCGCCGCCCGCGCCGAGCAAGCAGGAGCTGCTGCTCACCGAGATCCGCGACGCGCTGCGCAGCCGCTGAACGCCGCGCGATCGAGCGCGCGACCGCTTGCCTCGCGGTCCCGCTCAGAGCGCCGCGAGCATCAGCTCCGCGACCCGGCGGCTGAAGGCCGCCGGGTCTTCTGGGCGGCCTCCTTCGGCGAGCAGCGCCTGGCCGTAGAGGAGCGCCGCGTAGTCGGCGAGCCGCGGATCCTTCGCATCCGCGTCGCAGACGGCCTTGAGCCGTGCGAGCAGCGGATGCGACGCATTGATTTCGAGGATCGGCTTTGTGTCGGGGGCCTGCTGGCCGGAGCGCCTGAGCAACTCGCTGATCTGCGGCGATAGATCGCCCTCGTCGACGACCAGACACGCGGGCGACGAAGTCAGGCGGCTCGACACGCGCACTTCCTTCACCTGATCCTGGACGCCGGCGCGCAGCGCAGCGAGCAGCTGCTTGAAATCCTCCGCCTCGCTTTCGCGCTTCGCCTCGATCCGCTCTTTGTCGGCGGCGCCGGCGAGATCGATCTCGCCCCTGAGGATCGACTGGAATTTTCTCCCGGCGTATTCGGGCGGATGCTGCTCGAGCCAGACCTCGTCCACGTGATCGGTGAACAGCAGCACCTCGATGCCGCGTTCGACGAACGCTTCGACGTGGGGCGAATGGACGAGCTGCTCGCGGGACGGCCCGGTCAAGTAATAGATGGGCTGCCGGTCGGGCATGCGCGCGACCGCTTCCGCGAGCGAAGTGACGCCGCTGTGTGCTGCGGTCGATTCGCAGAGCACGAGGTCGAGGATGCGCTCGCGCTTCTGCGAGAGATCGAGCAGGCCCTCTTTGATCACCGGACCAAACTGCGCCCAGAAGCCCCGGTATTTTTCTCGGTCGGCCTGCATCAGCTCGCTGAGCGCGTCGAGCACCTTCTTGACCAGATGTTTGCGGATGATCTCGATCTGCGCGTTGCGCTGCAGCATCTCTCTCGAAACGTTGAGCGAGAGATCTTCGGCGTCCACGACGCCCTTCACGAAGCGCAGATACTCGGGCATCAGATCGCGGCACTCGTCCATGATGAAGACGCGCTTCACGTAGAGCTGGATGCCCCGGTGCGCCATCTCGCGGTGGTAGAGGTCGAACGGGGCGACCGAGGGCAGATAGAGCAGGGTGCGCGCCTCGAAGTTGCCCTCGATCTGACTCGCGAGATGCAGCAGCGGTTCGTTCCAATCGTGGGCGATGTGTTTGTAGAACTCCTCGTACTCATCGTCGCTGACATCATCGGAAGGGCGCCGCCAGATCGCCTTCATCGAATTGAGCGGATCCGTCGGAGTGCGCGAATCGGCGCCCTCGACCTTCAGATGGATCGGGTAGGCGACGAAGTCCGAATAGCGCTTGACGATCTGTCGCAGCAGCCATTCGTCGCTGTAGTCGGCCAGCGCGTCGTCGCCGCCCGGGGGCTTGAGCTGCAGGCGAATCGTCGTGCCCGCGCGATCGCGCTCGGCCTCTTCAATCTCGTAGCTGCCATCTCCCGAAGACGACCAGCGCGTCGCTGCACTCTCGCCGGCCTTGCGGGTGAGGATGCTGACCTCTTCCGCGACCATGAAGCTCGCGTAGAAGCCCACGCCGAATTGACCGATCAACTCGGGCGAGACCCTCGAATCGGCGCTCTTGCGCACGCTGCGCAGGAATTCGGCGGTTCCCGATTTCGCAATCGTGCCGATGTGTTCGACTACCTCTTCGCGGCTCATTCCGATGCCGTTGTCGGATACGCTGAGCGTCCGCGCTTTCGGGTCGACGTGAATGTCGATCGAGAACGCAGCGTCGGGCAGCAGATCGGAATCGGTGAGTCCCTCGAAGCGCAGCCGGTCGCACGCGTCCGACGCGTTGGAGATCAGCTCGCGCAAGAAGACGTCGCGATTCGAGTAGAGCGAGTGGATCATCAGATCGAGGAGCTGCTTGACCTCGGCCTGGAATTCGAATTTCTCGGCAGCCATGTTGGATTCTCCTTCGGCGACCCGAAAAGATAACGGGGTGTGCGGCGCGGGAAAGGCCCCGTCCGTTCGCATTGGTCCGCGTTACCATGCAGCGCACCCCGCGTACCGCATGCAGCGCACCCCGCGTACCACATGCTGCGCGCTGCGTGTTTCGGGGCGGGGATTCCGCGAAGGAGACGGCATGGCCAGCGATCGAAATGCGCGTCAGCAGATCGTCCAGATCGTGAACGAGCTCTACCGCGACGGACACCTGACCGCCACGGGAGGCAACGTCAGCAGTCTGTCGAGCGACGGCGAGACGCTGTGGATCACGCCGCGCGGACTGTACAAGGGCGCGCTCGGCGAGGACTCGCTGGTCCGGATCCGCGCCGACGGCAGCGTCGTCGAGGGCAGCAACGAGCCTTCGATCGAGTTCCGGATGCATGTTCGCGCCTACGAGGCGCGGCCGGGCGCGACCGGTGCGGTGCACACCCACTCGCCGATCGCGACCGCCTTCGGGATCTGCAACCAGCGCTTCGAGCCGATCAACACGGATGCCGTTGCACTCGCCGATACCGTGACGCTGCCCTGGATGATGCCCGGGACCCGCGAACTCGCGGACGCCGTCTACGAGGCGCTGAAGACCAGCCGCGGCGCGATCCTGCAGAACCATGGACTGATCGCCGTCGGCGACGATCTGCGCAAGGCGGCCACGCGCGCGAGCATGATCGAGGAGACCGCGAAGCTCGCGCTCTACGTCAAGCAGTTCGGCGGTGCGGTCTCGCTGATCCCAGACGCGGGAGTCGAGCGGCTCGCATCGATCGCGGATTTCCTCTAAAGCTGCGCGGCCGATCGCTCGAATTTGCGCCGCGCGGCCGAACGCACGAATTCGCGCCGCGCGGAGCGCTGCGGGCGGTCTTGCGGCCTGCCGTCTTCGAAAGCAATATACGGAGTTCGAGAATGGCCCTCATCGAGCTCGCGCTCCGCGTTTCCTGCGCTTCGAACTGGATCCAGCACTGCGATCGGATTCAGTGCGACGGAGTGACGGACGAATGATTCTAAGGCGCCCCCCCGAAACGCAGGTTTCCGCTGCAAACCGGTGCGGCCGCGAACGCGCTGCGCGACCGGATCGAACCTGATGTGGATCCTGCGCGCGCTGATTGGCCTCGTGTGCACTGCCCTGCTCGCGTGGATGACGTTGGCCGTCTCCCTCTCCCCGCTCGAGCCGCACTGGCTGCGCGCGGGACTCGCCGCACTCGTGCCGCTCGCCGCGCTCGCCGCGCTGATCTGGCTGCGGCCCCTGTATCGCGCAGCCGCGCTGACCCTCGCGGCGTTCGCGTTGGTCGTCTCCGCGTGGCTCGCGATCCCCGCGTCGAACGACCGCGACTGGCAATCAGACGTCGCGACGCTGCCGTTCGCACAAATTGATGGGGAGCGCGTGATCGTCCACAACGTGCGCAACACCGATTACCGCAGCGAGACCGACTACAGCGTGCGCGTCGACCAGCGCGAGTTCGACCTCTCGCGGCTCCGCTCGCTGGATCTCTTCCTCATCTACTGGGGGTCGCCGCTGATCGCGCACACGATCTTGAGCTGGGGATTCGAGGGGGATCAGTACCTCGCGATCTCGATCGAGACGCGCAAGGAAAAGGGCGAGAGCTATTCGGCGCTGCGGGGATTCTTCCGCCAGTACGAACTTTTCTACGTAGTCGCCGACGAGCGCGACGTGATTCGACTGCGCACCAACTACCGCGGCGAAGACGTCTACGTGTACCGGCTCGACGCGCCGCCGGAGGGTGCCCGGCTGCTGTTGCTCGCGTATCTCGACGCGGTCAATGGATTGCGCGACCAGCCGCAGTGGTATAACGCGCTGACACACAATTGCACGACGACGATCCAGCACCTCGCCAAACCGTTCCAGCGCCGATCGTGGTGGAGCTGGAGGCTCTTGCTGAACGGCTACTTCGACGAGCTCGCGTACGACATCGGCGCGCTCGATCGATCGCTTCCGTTTGAAACGCTCAAGCAGCGGAGCCACATCAACGAGCGCGCCAAGGCGGCCGACGGGGATCCGATGTTCTCGCTGCGGATTCGCGAGGGGTTGCCGCGAATGTCGGAAAGCCCCGGGCCATGAGCCGGAAGTCGCGGGTCATGAGGCGCGACTCGCTTCCGCGCTTCGAACCCCTCCAACTCACCGCTTCGAACCCCTCCAACCCACCCGCTTCGAACCCCTCCAACTCACCGGTTGGGATGCTTTTCGGGCGGCCTGGAAAGGCCGGGCGGCGGCCATCAGCCGGACCGCCGGTCGGCCGATGAAGCGGGGGCCTGGCAGGTATCCGGGCGCCCAGGGCTGGCCGGCGCCGGATGCCGCATTCCGCGGAGGGTCTCGAATGTCCGATGCGTCGGCGAACGCGCGACGGCACCGCTTCTTTCAGCTGAAGGAACCGGGTGCCTCCGACCGGATTCTCATGCTGGATACCCAGGAACTCACGATCGGTCGCTCGAACGATTCGGATCTGAAGGCCAAGTACGCAGACGTGTCGCGCCGCCACGCCGTCATCAAGCGCGAGGGGCAGATGTTCTCGGTTCAGAACCTGAGCACGTCGAGCGCGACCCTGGTCAACGGCAAGGCCGCGCAGGCCCACGCCTTGAAGCATCAAGACGTGATCCGGATCGGGGAACTCGAGATCACCTTCTTCGAGAGCGCCGACAATCCCGCCACGCTTGGTGCCCGGCTCGAGTATGCGTCGCAATTCAAGGACTTTGCGCCCGGCGGCGTGCAGAGCAGCAACCCCGAAGCCACGATTCTGGGGGTTGCCCACTCGGAAGGCGACACAGGGCGGGGTGAATTCGAGGTGGGTCGCGCGGGAGACTTTGGGTACGGGCTGGACGCTCTCGATGAAGCATCGTCCGAACCCCGCAATCTCGATCTCGAACTCGACGGTTTCGGACTCCACGATGTGCTGGAGCCGGTAGAGATGACGCCCGAGGCGCTCGCGCCTCGCGCGAAACCGGCTGCCCAGAAGCCACTGGTTGCCCAGCAGCCGCCGGCGGCTGCGCAGAAATCCGCGACACCCGCCGAAGCCTGGACGCTCGACGATCTGGGCAGCGCGCCAAAGGCTTCGCGATCAGGCAGCGCAGCAACGGCCTCGCTTTCAGGCAGCGCAGCAACGGCCCCACGACTGGACAGCGCAGCAAAGGCTTCGCGATCAAGCAGCGCAGCAACGGCCCCAAGACTGGACAGCGCAGCAACGGCTCCACGATCAGGCAGCGCAGCAACGGCCTCGCTTTCAGGCAGCGCAGCAACGGCCCCACGATCCGGCAGCGCAGCAATGACCCCAAGACTCGACGGCGCGGAACGCGCTTCTGAATCGACGCTCTCGTTGAATCTCGAGATCGAGGGCCTCACGCCCGATCTGCAAAACATCGTCGGTTCCCTGATCGGCAAAGTGATTTCACTTCCCTCTCTGAAGATACGCCTCAAGGGAAAGGATCTGGGCTGATAGCGCGCCTACGGGCGGCGCGATAGCGTCAGCCGCTCCGAGGTGAAGCCGCCGAATGGCCATCCAAGCCGTCGTCTTCGATCTGTTCGACACGCTCGTCGATCTTTCGCTGTGCGATCTGCCGCGGGTCGAGATCGCTGGACGCTCGGTTCCCTCGACGGCCGGCGCACTGCACGAAGTCGTCGCCGCCCACTCGGACGTCGACTTCGAGCGATTCGTGGCCGTCTTGACCGAAGTCGATCGCGCGCTGCGCGAAACCCGCTACGCGCGCGGCATCGAACTCCCGACGCTCGAGCGCTTTGAGGCCGTCGTCGATCGGCTCGGGATCGACGCGCCGCAGCTCGCCGGCGATCTGACCGACACCCACATGGGTATGATTCGGGAACAGGTCAGCGTTCCGGATCACCACGAGCGCGTACTCGGGGATCTCGCCGGTCGCGTGCGGCTGGGCCTCTGCTCCAACTTCAGTCATTCCGCGATGGCGCTGGCTCTGCTCGAGGACTGTGGGTTGCGCGCGCATCTGGATGCGTTGGTGATATCCGACGCGATCGGGATTCGGAAACCGCGCGCGGAGATCTTCGAAGCCGTGCTCGCGCAGCTTGGTGTTGCGCCCGAGCAGACGCTTCACGTCGGGGACAGCCTTTCTGCGGACGTCGCCGGCGCCGCCTCGCTCGGGATCAAGACGGCCTGGATCACGCGGCGCGTTGCCGATCGGCAAGCGGCGCTGCGCGCCCACGAGGGGCCCGCGCCCGATTGCGAGATTTCGGATCTGGCCGAGATCGCCGACCTGCTGGCCGACTTCTGATCGCGAGCCGCAGCGCTCCGATCAGAGCTTGCGCTCAGCTCGAGCGCTTCCGGTACGCGGCGCTGTCGTAGACTTCGGCGTTCAGGCAATTCGGCGCGCGCGCGCCGCGGAGCATCGCGAGTGCGTTGGTGGCGGCCTTCGTCGCCATCAGATCGCGGGTGCCGCGCGTCGCGCTACCCAGATGGGGTAGCAGGATCGCGTTGTCGAGTTCCGCGAGGCCCTCTGCCATGGCCGGTTCATTTTCGTAGACGTCGAGGCCCGCGCCCGCAATCTGCTTCTTGCGCAGCGCGCGCACGAGCGCTTCCTCGTCGACGATCGGGCCGCGCGCAGCATTGATCAGATACGCGGTCGGCTTCATCAGCGCGAGTTCGCGATCGCCGATCAGGTGGTGGGTGGCGGCCGAGAGCAGCGTGTGGACGCTCACGAAATCGCTCTCGCGCAACAAGTCGTCGAGGTCTGCCCACTCGGCCTGATCGTCGGCTTCGATCTGCTTGCGCGCAAACGGATCGAACGCGAGCACGCGCATGTCGAACCCCAAGGCGCGCCGCGCGACCGCCTGGCCGATCCGACCGAATCCGAGAATCCCGAGCACCTTGCGCCGAGCGTCGCCGCCCGGCGAGACGTCTTCCCCGAGCAGGAGATTCGGCCCCCAGGCCTTGTAGTTTCCGCCGCGCATGTAGGCGTCGCCGGCCGCGATGTTGCGCGCCGCCGAGAGCAGCAGCGCCCAGGTGAGGTCCGCCGTCGTATCCGTGAGCACGCCCGGGGTGTTGCTCACCGGAATGCCCAGCTCGGTCGCGGCCGGCACGTCGATGTTGTCGAAGCCCACCGCGAAGTTGGCCACGCCGCGCAGCCGCGGATTCGCCTGCAGGACCTCGCGGTCGATCGCCTCGGTCAACACCGAGAGCACGACGTCCGCCCAACGCACACCTTCGAGCAATTCGCCGCGGCTCGGGCGCGCATCTTCGGCTCCGGGCCAGACCCGCAGTTCGACTCCCACTTCGCTGAGCAGATCGAGACCGGCATCGCGAATCCGCCGCGTGACGAAGATCTTTCCGGCCATGGGGGCGCCTCCAATCGCTCTAGCGTTCGTCGCCCGTCCGTCGGGCGCCGAAGCTTACCACCCTGTTCGAAACGTGGCCGCATCCGCTACCGTTCGCATTTCCGTCACGGAGCTCCCCCGGCCATGCCCTTTGCGCCCGAACCTCGATCCATGAGCGTGCTGGAAGCCAAGGCGCCGGTGTTCAGCGTCGCGCAGGCCGAGGAGATCGCGAAGCGCTTTTTCGCGGTCAGCGGCTCGGCGCGCGCGCTCGTGAGCGAACGCGATCAGAATTTCCACGTGCGCGGCGACGACGCTCGCGAGTTCGTGCTCAAGATCGCGAACCCGGCCGAGGATCCGCGTGTTCTCGATTTCCAGACCCAAGCGCTGCTGCACATCGCGCGGGTCAATCCGCGGCTGCCGGTTCCCCATCTCGTAACGACGGCCGACGGTGCTGCGAGCTGTGAAGTCGACGGCCCGGACGGACGGCGCTCGATCACGCGCCTGCTGAGCTATCTGCCCGGCGGCTTGCTCGCGGATGCGCGGCCGACGCGAGCGCTGTTGCGCGACGTGGGTGCGAGCGCGGCCCGACTCGGCCAGGCCTTGCGCGGCTACTTTCATCCGGCTGCGCGTCAAGACCTGCTCTGGGATCTCACGCAGGCGCCCTCGCTGCTCGCGCGAACCCACGCCATCGGCGATCCCGACACGCGCCGGATGGTGGAAGACACGCTCGAGCGACTCGCAGATCGGGTGCTGCCCGCGCTCGAGGGCATGCGCGCGCAGGTGATCCACAACGACGTCAGCTGCAATAACACCCTCGTCGATGGCGATCAGGTCGTCGGCGTGATCGACTTTGGCGACATGGTCCACGCGCCACTCGTCTGCGACCTCGCGGTTCCGGTCTCGGAACTGATCGTCGGAGTCCATGACCCCTTCGGCGTTGCGATGGAGATCACAGCGGGTTACTGCGCGGTCGAGCCGCTGACGTCGGACGAAATCGCGCTGGTCTTCGATCTGGTGGCGGCGCGCAAGGCGATGGCGATCGCGATCGCGGCCTGGCGCGTCGCCGATCATCCCGAGAATCACGCCTACATCATGGCCGGCATCGACGACTACAAGACGACGCTCGCGTGGTTGTCGGACGGGAAGTCGCCGCTGTTTCACGCCTGCGTGCGCAGCGCCGGCGGTTTCGCGGCGTCTGCGAGCGCGCCCGAGGTTGCGCGCTGGCTGGCCGAAAATGCGGCGGAGATCGGTCCGATCTTCGAGCGGGATCTCGCGCGATTGCGCAAGCGCGTTCTCTCGGGCGAGTCGGTGCTCGAGCCGGCAGCGCTCTGCGACGCGATCGATGTCGGCATCCACCCCTATGCGGTGCCCGGTTGCCGCGCCGCAGCGGTGGACGCGTCGGCGAGCGGCGAGCGACACCTCGGAACGGATCTGCTTGCGCGGAGCGGCAGCGCGATTCTCGCGCCCCTCGCTGGCGTCGTCCACCAGATCGTCCGCGGCGAATCCAACAGCGCCCGCGGCGAATCCAACAACGTCCGCGGCGAATCCAACAGCGTCCGCGGCAAATCCAACAGCGCCCGCGGCGAATCCAACAACGTCCGCGGCGAATCCAACAACGTCCGCGG
>CAZBSV010000006.1:0-41940 GCA_964494795.1 uncultured Spirochaetales bacterium
CCTCGCTTTCCCCGGGCATGGCCTCGCTTTCCCCGGGCATGGCCTCGCTTTCCCCGGACATGGCCTCGCTTTCCCCGAACAGGGCCGCGTTTTCCCCGGGGTTGCCTCGCTTTCCCCGGGCATGGCCTCGCTTTCCCCGGACATGGCCTCGCTTTCCCCGGGCAGGGCCGCGTTTTCCCCGGACATGGCCTCGTTTTCGAGCAGGTTCGGTACACTCGCGCGCGCCTAGGGGTGGGCGGGTTGCGCTGTTCCGATCCCAGTCCTCGATGCTTCACCGCGCCCCAGCGCGTGCCAACTGACTGAGGAGATCCAGCATGCCCGTACCGGTTTCGCAGATGGCGACGGTGGCTACCTACATCGCCAAGCAGAAACTCAAGGGTCGAAAGCGATATCCGCTGGCGCTGATGCTCGAACCGCTCTATCGCTGCAATCTCGCGTGTGCGGGCTGCGGGAAGATCCAATACCCGTCCAACATCCTCAAGTCCCAGCTCTCCTACGAGGATTGCATGAGGGCCGTCGACGAATGTCCGGCCCCGGTCGTCAGCATTCCGGGCGGCGAACCGCTGATGCACCCCGAAATCGACCGCATCGTGCGCGGCTTGATCGAGCGCAAGAAGTACATCTACCTCTGCACGAATGCGCTGCTGCTCGAAGAGAAACTCGACCTCTTCGAACCAAGCAAATACCTGAGCTTCAGCGTCCACATGGATGGCCTCGAAAAAGAACACGACCACTCGGTCTGCCGAGAGGGAGTGTTCAAGACCGCGCGCGCCGCGATCGCGAAGGCCCTCAGCCGCGGCTTCCGCGTCACGACCAACACCACGCTCTTCGATGGCGCGGATCCGAAGCGAACGCAGGAATTCTTCGACGACATGATGAAGCTCGGTGTCGAGGGCATGATGGTGTCACCGGGCTACAGCTATCAGAAAGCTCCCGATCAGGCACACTTCCTCGGGCGCGAGCGGACCAAGGAACTCTTCCGGAAGATCTTCCACGGCAACGGCGGCCGCTGGCGATTCAACCAGTCGGCTCTGTTTCTGGAATTTCTGGCCGGCGGGCGCGACTACGACTGCACGCCGTGGGGCAACCCGACCTACAGCGTCTTCGGCTGGCAAAAACCCTGCTATTTGCTCCAGGACGGATACGCGAGCAGCTTCCAAGCGCTGATGGAAGAGACGAAGTGGGAAAATTACGGACCGAAGAGCGGAAATCCCCATTGTCGCGACTGCATGGTTCACAGCGGTTTCGAAGCGAGCGCGGTCGAAGAGATCTTTTCGTCGTTCCGCGGGTTTGCGGCGATGCTTCGGGCGGCGCTGGTCGGTCCGGCCATTCCCGAACCCCAGGGCGAATCCAAGCCCCGCAGTGAACGCTCTTCGCTGTTGCAGATTTCGACGCAGCTCGACACTGCACCCGCGGCAGAGGCGGAGAGCGGGCCGACCCTCGGTTGGTCGGCGCCAGCGAGCCCCGAATCGCTGCGCGTGGCTTTCGAGTATCGCGGCGACGTGACCCTGTTGCTCGACGACGACAGCCGTGTGGAGGGCTATCTCTCCAACCTCACCGAGGATGCGCTTCGCCTCTGGTGTCGCGGTGAGACCACGCAACTCGAGATCCCGACGCGACACGTCAAACACGTCCACCTCAGCGGGCGAGACACCGCATCCGGCAAGAGCTGGCAGACCTGGGTCAAGAAACAAGCAGCGGCTCGACCGCCTCAAGCCGAGACCAGCGCTCGCGCCTAACGGCGCGTCCGAGTCCGACGCCGCAGCCCGCGTCAATCCCCGGGCTCGCGTCAAACCCCCGCCCAGGTCCAACCCCCGCAGCCGATCAGTGGCCTCCGGGCGGACCGACCAGCGGTTCGAAACCCAGAGCGCGTAGGTGCTGCTCGGCGCGTTCCACGTGCAGCTGGAACCGCTCCCGCCGCGCGAGATCCAGAACCCGCAACCAGCTATGCACGGCATCTCGTTTTCCGCCGCCGCGCGCCTCGTAGGTCAGCGCGAGCTTGCTCCAGGCCGAGACTGCGCCAGGATCGCGATTCAACGATCGGCCGAAGTATTCGATCGCCAGATCCCACTGCTCGAGCTGCGCGAATCGATCCCCGAGTTCGTAGTGGGCCCTCGCAAGGTTTTCCCGCGCGAGCGGCAGGTGGACCAGCGACGCCGCGACGGCAACGACTGCGATTCCCGCCGCGAGCGCGGAATAGCGGCGCTCGCGCGCGCGTTCCCAGAACCAGCAGGCGGCGAACGACGCAAAGAGAATCAAAGCGGGTACAGCCGCGATCCGATCGCGCGCGAGCACCGAGAAGATCAGGCTCGCCACCAGCTGAACGGCGATGACGACGTACAGCAGATAGAGCCGGCGCCACTCGCGCGCGGCGATCGCCATGCCGAGCAAAGCGAGGGGCGCAACCACTCCAAAAGCGAAGAGCGGAAGCCTCCGCACGCTGGAGAGCGCCCGTTCGGCGCTCGGAGAGCGGTCGTTCCACGGTTCGGCGGCGTTCCAGAACTGGCCGAGCTTGTAAATTTCGCGTCGCATCCAACGAACAGGATCTGCGGCGATGGAAGCGAGGCCCTCGCGCAGCCAGAACCCCGACACTGCCGCCGGCCCGAGTTCGCGTTCGCCGATCTGTTCCGCGACGGCCGTGAACAGGCGTCGCTGCTCGATCGGGGCGTCTGCGACCACGCGCGGATAGACCCGCGGCATGCCATAAGTGCCGTTTGCATTGGGTTGATTTCCCGTGTAGAAGGAAATTCCAGTGTCCGCGTAGAGGAGTGTGAATTCGTCCGCGAACACAAAATTGCGCAGCGCGACGGGCGCGATCACGGCGGCCGCACCCGCACACAGCAAGATCGCCGAGACCGCGCTGCGTGCACGGGAGAGCGACGCGCCTCTCGATAGCAACGGCCAGGCCGCGAGCACGGGAGCGAACAGGAGCAGGACCTGCTGCCCGAGCGCACACAGACCGAACACGACGCCCACGCCAAACCAGCGAGCCGCGCTGGGCGATTGCTCGGCGCGCAGCCCCGCGAGCACGAGGAGCAGAGCGAGCGGAACCAGCACATTCGCGACCGCGAGCATTCCGCCGTAGAAGATCAGCGTCGAATAGGCGGCGCAAATCGCGCCCGCGATCAGCGCGACGCGCCGATCGAACAAGCGCCGTCCCAGCGCGACGACGAGCACGCAACTCAGGGCGCCGATCGCGCAGTGGGCGATCCCGGGAACCAGCGCGCCGGATCCGAAAACCGCATGCAGGAAAGCCAGAAAATACGCGTAGAGCGGCGCAAAGACGAAGACGCCCTCGCCCCCGATCCAGTCGCCGCCCGCGATCTCGGTCGCCCATTGCTGGTAGGCGCGTGCGGCCGTCGTCGGAAGCGCGAAGTACGGATCGTGGATGCGGATCTCGCGCAGGTGCAGCGCGCGCAGCGCGAACGCGAGCGCAAAGACCGCTCCAGCGGCGACGCATTCTCCACGCGACCACGCCGCCCGCGACAGGCCTGCCACCCGATCGCCGCCGCGGCGCAAACGTCTAGCTCGGCGAGCGCCGCGCGCTACCGACCGCGAGCGGGCCAGCGCGATCCGGGAGGCCCGGCTGGTTGCCTCGGGCCGTTCGGGTCGCGTAGCGAGTCTCGAGTCGCGCAAATCCCAGGTAGACGACGGGGATCACGAAGATCGTGAAGAGCGTCGAAAACACCATGCCGCCGACCACGGCGACACCCAGCGGCGCGCGCGCTTCGCCGCCCGCCCCGAATCCGACCGCGATCGGTAGGATTCCCGCGATCGTCGAGAGCGCAGTCATCAACACCGGGCGAAGCCGCGTGCGCGCGGCGGCCGAAACCGCCTCGAACGGCGCGGCGCCCCGGTCTCGCAGTTGATTCGCAAATTCCACGATGAGGATCGAATTCTTGGTGACCAAGCCCACCAACATCACGAGTCCGATCTGGCTGAACAGATTCAGTGTATAGCCGGTCAACTGGAGCGCCAACAACGCACCGGTAAAGGACAGAGCCACCGCAACCAGGATGGTCGCGGGGTCCACGAAGCTCTCGAACTGCGCGGCAAGTACGAGGTAGACCATCACCACCGCCAGCAGATAGGCGAAGCCCAGCGCGCTTCCGGCCTCGTAGAAGCGCTCGGAAAGCCCCGAAAAAGACAACGCGTAACCCGAATCCTGCGCGACGACTTCCTCGCCGATCGCGCGGATCTGATCCAGCGTGCGCCCGAGCGGCACTCCCGAAAGCAGATGTCCCGAGATCGTCGCCGCGCGCTGTTTGTCGTAGTGGGGGAGCCCCGATGAGGTCACCGACTCTTCGATGGATACGACCGACGCGAGTGGAATCATCAGACCCGACTCGGATCGCACGAACAGGCCGTACAAGTCCGCGGGACTCGTGCGCTCCGAGCGATCGATCTGCGCGATCACCTCGTAGGTCTCACCGTTCTGCTTGAAGGTCGAGAGTTTGAGCCCGCCGAGCAGCACCTGTAGCGTCGTCGCCACGTCGCGAATCGAAACACCCAGGTCGCTCGCCTGCTCCCGATCCACGTGCACGACCAACTGCGGTTTGTTGAGTTTGAGGTCGCTTCGGAGATTCACGAGGCCGGGAATCTCGCGCGCGCGAGAGACGATTTCGTCCGCGTACTCGGCCACCTTCGCGATCTTGGGTCCGGTGACGACGACGGAGATGGGAGCCGCATCCCAATCCAGACTGATCGTCGGTTCATTCATCGGAAAAACCTCGATCCCCGGGTTTTTCGCAAATTGGAAATACAGGTCGTCGACGATCTCCTGCTGGCTCCGCTTGCGTTCGCTGCGCGGAACGAGATCGGAGAAGATGATCGCTTCGTTCACCACCGGTGGGCCCGTCCAGTTCGGAGCGATCACCGCAACCGAGGCTTCGATTTCGGGAATCTCGAGTAGCGCCCGCTCGACCTCCAGGTGATAGCGATTGGTGTATTCCAGCGTGCTGCCCTCGGGAGCGTTGGAGAAGATGATCAGGCTTCCACGATCCGAGTTGGGCACGAATTCGCGATCGACCGTCGCGAGCAGCAGCCATCCCAGCGCCACCCATGCGATCGCAGCGCCAGCGACGAGCGCGGGCCTGGCCATCGACACGCTCAGCGCACGCGCGTAGGCGTCTCGCATCCCATCGACGCCGCGACGCAGCAAAACCGCGACCGCCGACTCTTTTTCATCGGTTCTCAGTACGCGCGCACACAGCGCAGGAGAGAGTGTGAGCGCGACGAAACCGGAAATCGCAACCGCCGCGGATACCGCAACGCCGAATTCCCGAAACAGCCGGCCGGTGGTACCGGTCAGGAACGCCAGCGGCAAGAATACAGCGATCACCGAGACGGTCGTAGCCACCACCGCAAAGGAGATTTCCGCCATGCCGCGCCGGGTCGCCTCCATGCGAGGCACTCCATCCTCGATCCAGCGGCTCACGTTCTCGAGAACCACGATGGCGTCGTCCACCACCAGGCCGATCGCGAGCGTCAATCCCATCAGGGTCAGGATGTTGATCGAATAGTCGCAGAAGTAGAGGACCGCGAAGGTCCCCATGATCGATATGGGAATTGCGACCGCCGGAATGATCGTCGCCCGCGCCGACCGCAAGAAGACGTAGATCACGATCAGCACGAGGCCGATCGCGTGGAAGATGGTCAGGGTCACGTCGTGGATGGACTCCTCGATGTAGACGCTCCCGTCCCAGACGGCCCCGAATTTCACTCCGGGCGGCAAATCGGAGCGAATGCTCTCGACCTCCTGCTTGACCGCGCGCGCGACATCCACGGTATTGGCCTTGCTCTGCTTGACGACGCCAATCGCGATTCCGACTTCGCCATCGACCCGCACCAGCGACCGCTCGTTCTCGGCGCCCACCACCGCTTCTCCGACGTCGCGAATCCGCACGGCCTCGCCGTCGAGATTGGCGATCACGAGGGCGTTGTACTCCTCGGCGGTGTGAAGCTCACCGGGTGTCCGCACGCTGAATTCCTGGTCGAGGCTCTCCACCCTGCCCGACGGGATGTCGACGTTGCTCTCCTGCAGCGCCTTGGCGACGTCGGCGATGACGAGTCCCCGTGCGGTCAGGCGGTGGTGGTCGATCCAGAGGCGGATCGCGAGGCGGCGCTGCCCCGCTGTGTTGAGCTGAGCGACACCAGGTAGTTTCGTCAGTCGATCCTCAATTCGCGTCTCGAACAAGGTCGTGAGCTGGATCTGATCGAGCCCTCCGCCGCCCAGGTTCATCCAGATCAATCCTCCGCCGTTCGAGTCGGCCTTCGAGACGATCGGTTCTTTGGCCTCGTCGGGCAGCTCGCTGCGCACGCGCGAGACCCGGTCTCGGACGTCCGACGCCGCCACGTTGAGGTCGCGAGAGAGTTCGAACTCCATGGAGATGATGGATATTTCCTCGCGGCTCACCGAGGTGATGTGTCGAATACCCTGGACGCTCACGAGTTCGTCTTCGAGCACCTGGGTGATCGATGTTTCGACGACCTCGGGCGCCGCGCCGGGCAACACCGTCAGGATCGACACGATCGGATTGTCGATGTCCGGAAGCTCTCGATCGGGCAGTCGCCCGAGCGCGATGGCTCCAATCACGAGAATCACGAGCGACATCACGATCGAGAGCACGGGCCGATCGATGCAGATCTGCGACAGGCGCATCAGTGGTTCTCTGCGGCGACCGCAGGCGGCGCCTGTGATTCGATTCCACCGCCCTCGTAGACCTTGTGGGTTCCGCTCGTCACGATGGTGTCTCCCGAGGAGAGTCCGGCGAGCACCACGACCTGACCGTCGCGCCGAGCCCCGAGCTCGACCCTGATCTGCTCCGCGTGATTGTCGGCTTTGACGCGCCACACGTAGGCGCCATTCGAGTCATTGACGATCGACGACTCCGGGACGAGCATCGCCTCTTCGGTGCGCTCGACCTCGAGCTCCACGCGCGCAAACATCCCGGGCCGCAGGCGTCCGTCTGCATTGGACACCCAGGCCTTCAGCGGCAGCCGGCGACTGTTCGGTTCGAGCGCGGGCGAGACGAAGTAGACCACGCCGTCGAAACCTTCGCCCGGATAGGCGGCCACTTGCGCCGAAACCGCGAGGCCGGGTTGCGCGAGCGCAATCGCGTTTTCGGCCAGCGAGAATTGCAGCTGCAGGCGATCGACCGCATCGATCTGGACGAGGGCGATGTCGGAGTCGATGCGATCGCCGGGCGAGACCTTGCGGGCGCCGAGAGCGCCGTCGAACGGCGCGCGAATTCGCGTTCGATCGAGGTTGACGCGCGCGAGATCGACCAGCGCCTCGGCGGCCTCCACCGCGGCCTGCGCCCGAGTCAGCTCCGAAGCCGCCGAAACGTTGACTTTCGAGAGTTTTTCCGTGCGCGCGAAGACGTCCGCGGCGAGCACCCGATTGGCTTCCGCTTCGCGCAACGCCGCGCGCTGCTCGGCAGCGTGCAGCACGAACAGCACCTCACCGGCCGCGACGCGCTGCCCCTCCTGGAATCCGATGGATTCGACGACGCCCGCGATTTCGGGCCGAACCACCACCGATTCCGCGGCCGCCAACTGACCGACGATCTCGACGCGTTCGGAAAACACGCGCGGCTCGATCCGAGCCGTTTCGACGACGCTCGGCGGCGCGCCCGACGTGGATTCCAGCGCTCCCGAGCCGCAGCCGAGCGCCATGGGGAGGAACACAACCGCCAGCAACGCCAGCCAGCGCCTGTGAAGAGATCCGACCATCGGCCAATCCTATCACGGCTGACTCGGGGATACTCGACTCGCTTCGACGCGCTTTCTCGGCAGGCGGCAGCGGGAAAGCGGGGCACAACGGCTCGCCGAACCAGCCTCGTGAGCCTTCACCGCGGCTGCGGAGCTCGAGGAAATCAGCGCCGCAGATGCGCGCGCGATGTGTCCGCCGCTGCGCTGATTGCCGACGCCGCCTTTCCCGAAGACCTGAAGGCTCTCGGGCTCGCGCCCGGAGTGCTCGCGGCATTGCGCCCGGCACTGCGGACGAACGGCTTCGGCGCCCAAAGGTTCGCTCGAACCGGCCACGCGTTATGCTGCCTCGATGCCCCGATCCCACGACATCCGATGCGTTGACTTCGCGCTTTGCGCGTGCGTCGCCCTGCTTGGCATCAGCGCTTGCGCGACCGCTCCACCGCCCGCCGCGCAGCCGGAACCCCAGCTCGCTGGCGAGCGCACGCCCGAACGCGTCGTCCTGATCACGATCGACACGCTTCGCGCGGACTACGTGGGATGCTATGGAGCGACGTCCTCGCGGACGCCCACGCTGGACCGATTGGCGTCCAATGGCGTCCGCTTCGCGACCGCGATCTCGCCCACCCCGATGACGATGCCATCGCATACCTCGCTGATGACGGGGCTCGAGCCGCCTCGGCACGGCGTCCACAGCAACGCGAAGTTCCGCCTCGACGATGCAATCCCGACGCTCGCGGAGCAGTTTCGCGCGCACGGGTTCGCGACCGCTGCCTTCCTCGCGTCGGTCGTGCTCGACCGGCGCTACGGATTGGCACAGGGCTTCGACGTGTATGACGACCGAATGGGCTTTCGCCGCAACATCGCAGCCGCGACCGGCGGCTACGCGGAGCGAACCGCCGACCAGGTCGTGGATGCGACGCTCCGATGGTTGGAGGATGCGCCGAGCCGCTTCTTCCTCTGGGTGCACTTCTACGATCCGCACGGGAGCTACAACCCGCCGATGGGTTTCCGCCCGAAACAATCCGCAGCGATCCCGGATCCAGAAGAAATCGGAACGCTCGAATACGCCAGGCAGGTCTTCCCGCCTCTCTACGCCGGAGAGATCTATTTCACTGACACGGAACTCGGTCGGCTGCTGCGGACCCTCGCGAGAAAGTTCGACGACGAGCGCAGCCTGCTCGTCGTCACGAGCGATCACGGCGAGAGTCTCGGCGAGCACGGCGAACTCACCCACACCCTCAGTACGTATGACGCGACCCAGAAGGTTCCCCTGCTCATCTCAGGACCGGGCGTGCCACGCGGCCGGGTCGTCGACGCGCCCGTGCGACTGATCGACGTGGCACCGACCATTCTGAGCTTGTCTGGACTCCCCGCGCTCGAGCAAACGTCTGGGCAGGACCTCGGGCCGTGGATGAGAGGCGAGCGAACCGATGGACTCGACGCCTACGTCGAGACCCTCGAAACACACCTCGCCTACGGTTGGAGTCCGGTCTTCGGGCTCCGGACGCAACAGTATAAATACCTGCGGACGGCGCGCCCGGAACTCTACGCACTCGACGCAGACCCGCACGAACTGCACGACCTGGCCGCGAGTCAACCCGAGAAGCTGATCGAGCTCGACTCCGCACTCGAGTCGCATCTGCGCAACGCGCTGCCGGTCGTACCGAACGCGGTCCCTCCGGTCGAAGAAGTCGCCCTGCTCGAGAGTCTCGGCTACGTGGTCGGCGAATCGAAAGGCGGCGAACGTCCGCTCGGCTGGGTGGGCGGCCAAGACCCCAAAGACACGCTCGACACCTTCGTCAAGATCATGGAGGCGCGCTCGAAATTGACGGCGGGCGACCCCGAGGGCGCCCGCAAGATCCTCGACGCGCAGCCCGAGGCCGGCGGATGGATCGCCCATGCGCGAGCCGAAATCGCGATCGAACTCGGCGACGCCAAACAGGCCGAACAATGGGCACGCGAAGTCATCGCCGCGCAACCGCAACACGCCGAGGGTTATCTGGTGCTCGGAGAGGCCCTCGCGCTGCAGGGACGCACACCGGAAGCGGTCGCCGCCTACGAGGCGGCCGCGCGCATCAATCCGAACGAGACCGCCTCGCTGGTAGCACTCGCGCAGATCGCCGAAGCTGCTGGACAGCTGGACATCGCCGAGCAGCACTACCGCGAAGCACTGGATTCCAACGCGCCGAGCGCGGAAGCCGCGCTGAGACTCGCTGCGCTGTATTACGAGAGCGGGCGCGCCTCGGACGCGCGTGCGACCCTATCCAGAATCGCACCACCCGATCCGGTGGCAACCAGCGCACTGATCCGCCTCGCCCGCGCCGAAACCGCGGCCGGATATCGCGACGACGCTCTCGAGCGCCTCGAGCGCGCCCTCGAACGACAGCCGGACGCAAAGCTGGAGGCCGCATACGCGGAACTCGGCGGGAAGCGAGCGAAGTGAGCGCCCGCGTCGAGACGCGTCTTCGATATCGGAGCGCGCGCGCATGAGCGCCGAAATCGCCGGCGTGTTTCTGGCGGGGTTCGCGTTCTGGGGATTTCTCGAATACGCGATTCACGGCCTGCTTTCGCACCGCTGGAAAGGCTTCGCCACCCCCCTACACGCCTATCACCACCGCAACCCTCGCCACGTCTTCACGTCGCCGATCGCGGTCCTCCCCGTCGCGCTGTTGCTGTTCGGCGCAACGGCGCTGGTTGCGAGCCCGCTCTTCGCAGCCGCGTTCGTCGGCGGCACCTTTGCGGGCTTCGGCCGCTACGAGTGGCTGCATTGGCGTTTCCACTTCCGCGAGCCGCGCAGCGGACGCGAGCAGCGGCTCCGCAGCCATCACCTCGCCCACCATTTCTGCAATCCGCAGGCGTATCACGGGGTATCGACCCGCATCTGGGATCGCGTCTTTGGGACGCTGCCGTCGGATTGGATGCGCGACTACGCGCGCGTCGCCGACCGCGCGCCTCTTACCGGTAGGAGCAATATCACCGAGGTCTGGAATCCCAAGACATTCGTCACGCAGCTACGACGTGCGGGAAGTGGGAAGTGCTAGCGGAGGAAGCTTCGCTTCCCTTGCGGCGCAGCTCGAACCCGTTCCGGGTTCGAGCTGCTAGTGGACCTGCGGCTGCGTTCGCCCGCGCGAGCGCGCGTTGATCAGAGAGATCTTCCCTGGAGCAACATCTTCTGCCCGGCGGAGAAGAACACTTGGATCTTGGATGGACTCATGATGCGCTCGATCACACCGGTTCCGAAGGCCTGATGGTCGATGCGATCGCCGATCGCGTAACTCCCGCTCGTTTCGTATCGGCGAATCGGGCGGGTCAGGTCGGGTTCGACCAGGGGCCCCAAGCGCTCCGCCGCCGCGTTCCTTCGCGAGGCGCGCTTCGCGGGCTTCATCTGCTTTTCGGCGTCTGTCAGGCGGTGTCGGTGTTGTAGACCGCACTGCCGGCACTCCACCTTTCCGATGCGTCCGTTACTCATTGCCACGATTACGTGGGTGCAATCGCCGCACTTCCCGCATTTGTTTTGAATTTCTGCGCCGGCTTCCCTCTTGGCTGTCATTCCGCTTCCCGTCTGGCTGTCATTCCGCTTCCCGTCTGGCTGTCATTCCGCTTCCCGTCTGGCTGTCATTCCGCTTCCCGTCGGGCTGTCATTCCAAAGATCCTCACGCGACTTCGAGGCTCGCTCGCCATGCCTTGATCGATTGATTGCGCGGAAGGTAACGCTCTGGAAAACACGCAGCCACTCGATCTTTGCGGGGGTTTTTTGGAATCGTCGCTCGACGATGCAAAACGCCTCACGCGCCGAGTCGAACGCCCCGGGGGGTCGCGTTACACTCCCCGCGCAAAACCCTCGGGAGTCGACATCGAATGATCCGTGCGCCTTTGCTGAAAGCTCTACTCGCAGTCGGCGCGCTTGCGCTCGCCGTACCGGCGTGCGCGGGAAAACCCGAAAGCGATCGCACCGTTCTCGTGGGAATCGAAACAGCCGCGGACGGCGCGCAGACCCGCGTCTCGGACCCGCGAACGGGCGCTTTCGAGGTCGAGGGTCCGGTCCTGCTGCCCTTTCGCAACCCGGCCGCGGGCGGCATCGCGTATCGAATCACGCTCGAAATCGAGGGCGAGCGAGCCTCGCGCCAACCCACCGGAAGCCAACAGCCCGCCATGCGCGAGGAGCAGAAACTAGAAGCGCACGTGCGAATGCTTCCGGTCGAGGGCGAGGATTCCAAGAGCGACGTATTCCTGTTGGGCCTCGACGGCCTTCTCTACAGCGTGAAGCAGCAGAACCCCGAAGGCAATCGCGAGATCGAGCTCGCAGACGACCGACTGCGGATCCGGGACAACGGCGAGATCTCTCTCGACAATCGAGGCAATCGCTCCCAAGGGTCGCTCACGCCGCGCATCCTGTTGGACCGCATCTTCGGCGTGATCAACCACGATCCAAATGGCAATCCGACTCACCTCGCGGGCCGCGGATCCCCCGCTGCGCGCAAGTTCATCAGCGAAATCCCGATTTTTGGCGCCATCGCGTACACGATGGTGTCGCTGCCTGGTGACCCCATCGGTCCGGGCTCGAGCTGGATCGGCGTTCGGATTCCACCGAGCCACTCCGGCGAACTCGGCCTGGCGCTCAACATCAATTACTCACTCACGGGCTTCGAGATCTTCGATGGAGTCCCGTGCGCGATGATCCTGATCGACGCTCGCATCAACGGAAACGGGATCCTGGGCGTGACGGGCAACACATTCGACCGGGTCCAAGCGACCCTGCACGGAACGGCGTGGGTCGAGCTCGAAAATTCGCTCGTTCACCGAGTCGTGATGAACGACGAAATCAGCGCCAATTGGACGACGCAGAATATCGACAAGTCCACCACCGAGCATCGAATGCAACACGAAAGCCAATTGACTCTGACGCTGCGCGATCCAAGCGAAAGAACCAAGAAGTGGTCGGACGGTACGCCGCGTTTCGACAGCCGCTGAACGCGCGTTTCAGACCACCCTGCTCTCGCCCTGAAACACCTCTCGCGAGAGTTGCCCCTCGCTCGCCGCAACGATACAAGTGACGACAGCGTCCCCGGTTACATTGACGACCGTCCTCACCATGTCGAGCAATCGATCGACACCGAGTATCAGCGCAATCCCCTCGACCGGAAGGTTCACCTGGCGCAGAACCATCGCGAGCATGATCAGCCCGGCACCCGGAACGCCCGCGGTTCCGATCGATGCGAGCGTGGCCGTCACAACGACCATCGCGTAATCGCTCGGCGAAAGGTCGATCCCGTAGGCCTGCGCGATGAATCCCGTCGCTACGCCCTGCATGATCGCCGTCCCATCCTGGTTGACGGTCGCGCCGAGCGGGATCGTGAACGAGGCGATCGAATTGCTGACACCCAGTTTGTGTTCGACGCTCTTGAGCGTGACCGGGAGCGTCGCGTTGCTGCTGGCCGTGCTGAACGCCAGTGCGATCGGATCGCGCATGTTGCGGTAGAATCGGAGCGGACTCAGGCCCGCCATAAATTTCAATAGGCAGGGGTAGGTGATGGTCGCGTGCAGGACCAGAACTGCGAGCACGAGGAAGGAATATTTCAGCAGCGGCTCGATCGCCCCATACCCCTGCAGGGCGAAGACCTTCGCGATCAGGCAGAACACCCCGTAGGGCGCCGCGCCCATCAAGAGCACAACCAGGCGCATGATCACGGAATTGAGATCATCGAAGAATGCGAGCAACCGTTTGCCGGGTGCTCCAGAAAGCGTGAGTGCAAGCCCAAAGAGTCCCGCGAAGACGATGATCTGGAGCATGTTGCCGTCCGCCATCGCCTGGATCGGATTGGACGGAAAGAGATCGATGATCACATCGGCCAGCGGCGGGGCCTCTTGGGCCACGTACGAAGCGTCGGTATCGAGTTCGAAATCCGCTCCGGGCTGAACGATCGAGGTTGCAGCCAGCGCGAGCGAGACCGCGAACACGGTGGTTGCAAGGTAGAGACCCAGCGTCTTCGCGCCCACCCGTCCGAGCTTCGCGACGTCCTCGAGCGCCGCCGTACCGCAGACCAGCGAAACGAAAACGAGCGGAACGACCAGGAGCTTCAGGCTGGCGAGGAAGACCGCGCCGCCCACATAGAGCACGCCGTCGACCACGACGCTCTCGACCCAGCCGGAGACCCCGATCCCGTTCAGCAGCAAGCCGACCGCGAGCCCCGCGGCCATGCCGATTGCGATCCGGCTCGTCAAACCGAGATTCCTGCCGTGACCGAGCTGCATCGACCCCCCGTGGCTGTAGCGGCCGGAGCATAACCCGGCCTGCGCGAAGCGCGGCGCGCCGCGGCCAGAATTCTCCGGGATGCAAAATGCCCGCTCAACCCCGCGTGCATGGAGCGATTCTCGACTTCCTCGCCGATCAGAATCCGATCAAGTCCGCGGCTCGGTGTCCCGATGTTTTCCGCACTGCGAGGCCCGTTGCTCGAGGGCCCGCCCGGAGGGTCCGCGCTGCCGTGCGCCTGGTTGCCTGCTCGAATTGCCATACCCAGTACGACGTCACGCACGTGGACGCGAAGACGATCCCGTGCCGCTGCGGGCAAGCGATCGAGAATGCTCCGCTCCAGGCGCTGGACGCGATCATTGCGCGCTGCGGGTCGTGCGGCGCTGGCGTTCAAAGCGACGCGCTGTCGTGTCATTACTGCGGATCGGAGATCCTCCGCGATCCGGGTGAACACAGTCTGATCTGCCCCGCGTGCTTCGCGCGCTCGGCGGAGGATTCGCGCTTTTGCACTGCTTGCGGTGTCGGTTTCCGGCCCGAGCAGGTGAGGATCGACGGGCACGAGCTTCCCTGCCCGACCTGCTCGGCGCTGATGCCAGCGCGACAGATCGGCGGAATCGGGCTCAACGAATGCCTCTCGTGCAACGGGCTCTGGGCGCCCGCCGAAAGTTTCGACCTGCTGCTTGGCCGCGCGATCGAGGCGCGCCAGCACGCGAGCTTGCCGGAATTGCACCTCCTGAAGCCACGCGTCAGCGGTTCCAATCCGGCCCGACAAGACGTGCAGTACCGAAAATGCCCCGTGTGCGATGCCTACATGCACCGAACCAACTACCGCAAGAAGTCCGGAGTCATCCTCGACACCTGCTCGGAGCACGGCGTCTGGCTCGACGCAGACGAACTCGAACAGGTCGCGGGCTTCATCCTCAGCGGCGCGGCGGGCGAACGGCCCGAACCCGAATTCGCAGCAGAGCGCAAGAAGAAAGCCTCGAATGCAGCAGCCCTGGCAAGCCTCGAGACGCGGCACGCGGGGAGCCGATTAGGGCAGTCTTCGAATCCATCGAACTTTTCGAGCGACCCGAGCGCGATCGAATCGATCGCAAATCTACTGTTCAAGATCCTGAAGTAGGAGAAATCACATGGCCCTGATGAACAAGCTCCGAGGCGAGTTGATCGACATCATCGAGTGGATCGATGACAGCCGCCACACACTCGTCTGGCGTTTTCCGCGCTATCACAATCAGATCAAGTACGGCGCGCAGTTGATCGTTCGGCCGGGCCAGCAAGCGATCTTCGTCAGCGAGGGAAAGATCGCGGACGTATTCGATTCGGGTCAGTACCGGCTGGAGACGAAGAATCTTCCCGTGCTCAGCACCCTCGCGGGTTGGAAGTACGGATTCGACAGCCCGTTTAAATCGGAAGTATATTTCGTCAGCACGCGCCAGATCACCGATTTGAAATGGGGCACGCCGAATCCGGTCATGATGCGCGATCCCGACTTCGGGAACATTCGCGTACGGGCGTTCGGCACCTACACCCTGAAAGCTCGGAATCCGAAGACACTGCTCCGGGAGCTGGTGGGAACCGACGGCCATTTCGAGACCGACGAGATCAGCGAACTCCTGCGCTCGATCGTGAACACTTCGTTTGCCGACGTGGTCGCGAAATCCGAAATTGCGGTTCTCGAATTCGCATCCCACTACAAGGAACTCGGAGAAGAGATCCGAATGCTCGTGATGGAGCGGATTGACGACGAATACGGCCTCGAGATTCCGCAGCTGTACATCGTCAACATTTCCGTGCCCGCGGAGGTCGAACAAGCGCTCGACGCGCGAACCAGCATGAACGCGATCGGCGACATGGCCGCGTATCAGAGCTATCAACTCGCACAGGCGATGCCCATTGCCGCCGCAAACCCCGCGGGCGGCCTCGCCGGAGCGGGCGTCGGGCTCGGGATGGGTCTCGGCATCGCTCAAACGATGGCGGCGACGCCGAGCGCGAATTCGGGCATCGCCAATGCCGCAATCAACCAACCTCCGCCGGCGCCTGCAACGCACTGGCACCTTGCAATCAACGGCCAAACCCAAGGGCCATTCAGCCCCGAACAAATCGCAGAGGGCATTGCGACAGGGCAAGTTCGCGGCGATACGCTCGTTTGGACCACGGGAATGCTAGATTGGACAGCTGCCAAGAATGTATTGGCATTTTCACCCTATTTCCGAACAACACCTCCCCCGCCGCCGCCAATGACGCCGCCCAGCAACGAATGAGCGCCTCCATTGCGTTTCAATCGCCCGAATCGCGTTTCGACCGCGTTTCGATCGCGTATTGAATCGCCCGAATCGCGTTTCGACCGCCTATTGAATCGCCTGAATCGCGTTTCAATCCGCCAAATCACGCATCATTTGCGTCATTCGATCCGCGAAGTTCGCTTTTTTGTTGCGCGTACAACGCAACATTGAGTTCATGGATTTGCCGAGCGTCGACCCGGCGCGCTAGACTACGCGCTCCGCACGGGAGTTCACTCAATGAGCAAACAGGGAATGACCAAACAGGGTCTGGGCGAAGAGGCCAACGCGCAGCCGCGTCGAAACGCCCGCAAGTCGGGAGGACGCGCAGGGCGCCACGCCGAGCGAAAGCGAGGCGCCGCGGGGATGGCCGTTCACCCGGGACTCGAGGGCGGCGCCTACAAGCCCCTGAGTGATCGCGACATCGAACGCATCCACCACACCGCGCTCCAGGTGCTGGAGAACATCGGCATCGGCGAGCCGATTCCGGAAATCCTCGAATACGCGCTACCGAAAGGCTGCAAGCTCGACGACCGGGGGCGCCTGCGTTTTCCGCGCGCTCTCGTGGAAGACCTGATCGACGTATCCGCGAAGGAATACGTCGCGTACGCGCCAAATCCGAAATACGATCTCGACATCTCCGGACAGCGGGTCCACATGGCGACGTCGGGTGAGGCGGTCAACATCCTCGACTACGAAACGCAGGCCTACCGGCCGTCAACGCTCGTGGACCTCTACGACGCGGCGTGCCTCGCGGATCAACTCGAACACATCCATACCTTCGGCCAGCCATTCATTGCCACGGAATGGAGCGGGGACATCTTCGTCCACGATATGAATATCGCGTACGCCGAACTCGCGGGAATCGAGAAGCCTTTCGCGCTCGGCATTGCGATGGTCGAACACATCGACCCACTCATCTCTCTCTTCGACACCTACCTCGGCGAAGAAGGCGCCTTTTTGAAGCGCCCCTTCTGCATTTTTGGCGGCTGCCCGATCGTCTCGCCGCTTCGCTTCGGGAGGGAGAATGCGGAGGTACTCGTCAAGGTCGCGAAGTTGGGGCTGACGGGCGACATCGCGATTGCCGCCCAAGCCGGCGCGACGGCGCCCGCCGCACTTGCGGGCGCGCTCGTGCAAACCTTCGCATCTTCGCTGGCATGCATGTGCGTGGTGAATCTGATCCGACCCGGCAGCGCGATCAATTTCGGCATATGGCCCTTCATCTCCGACTTGAGAACCGGTGCGTTTAGCGGCGGGAGCGGCGAGGAAGCGCTGGTGATCGCTTCGGCTACCCAACTCGCCAACTACTACGGCATGATCACGAGCGTGCCCAGCGGCATGACCGATTCGAAGACGATGGACGCGCAGGCGGGCTACGAAAAGGCGATCACGACGACCGCGGTCGCATTGGCGGGCGGAAACATCGTGAGCTGCTATCCGGGCATCGTTGGCAGCCTGCTCGCGCAATCCTTCGAGGGCATGGTGATCGACAACGACATGATGGGAAGCGTGCTGCGCCTGCTCCGGGGCATCGAAGTCTCCGACGAGACGCTGTCCTACGACGTCATCGAGAGCACCGTCCACGGCGTCGGCCATTACCTCAACCAGGAGCAGACGCTCGAAATCATGCAGACCGAGTATCTCTACCCGCAAATCGGAGATCGGCGCACCGCAAACGATTGGCAGGCCGGCGAAAGAGAGACCGTGTACGACCTCGCTCATACGCGGGTCAAGAAGATGCTCTCGAGCCACTTTCCCAAATACATCGATTCCGCGGCCGACGCGAGGATCCGCGCGAAGTTCCCGATCAAACTCGACCCCAAAGACATGAAGCCCGGAAACGGGCGGTGGAGCGGCTGATCGCTGCACGGATGAAATTGCCCGCCCGCAGCTTCATCGGCGAAGTTTCCGATATTCGGCGGCGTCGAAGACATCCACCCGGATCACTTCTGCGCGCGCCTGGTCTGCCGCGTGAAGCGCGTCGAGTTCGGCAATCGAAATGACGCCAGCCGCCAGGCCCGCCTGCGCGAGCGCCTCGCCAGGGGCATGATCGATGCTGCCCGCGCGCACCGCAGCGCGGAGCTTGGTTTCGATCCGCAGCGCCGCGCCGGCCGTTGCGAGTGCAGCCTCCAGTTGTCCGAGCCCCAGCTCATCACTGGGAGGAATGAAGATACCCGCGGTCAGACGCTCGCGCGCATCCGCATCGTCCAGTACCGCCACCGCAACCGCAGTCACGCGCGCGTCGTCGGGCCCGTGCTCGCGCCGACCGAGCGGAAACACGAGCGGACGCAGCGCCCACGCCAACGGTCGGGCGGGCAGGTTTCGCAGAACGCCGTCGAGTGCGCGCTCGACATTCGCGAGCGCGTAGTCACACGCCCAGGCCACGAACGGCCGATCGCCCGCGCGCATTCCCGAATCGCGGAAGCGCTTCAGCGATGCGGACGCCAGATACATCCAGGCGAGTGCATCCGCGAGTCGACCGGTGATCATCTCCCGGCGTTTGAGTTGAGCGCCCAGGCTCGCCATGCAGGCGTCCGACACGATTGCGAAGGCGGCACTGGCGCGCGAGAGGCGTTGCACGTAGCGCCGGCTGAAATCGCGGGGAGCAGCGAGCTCGAGCCGGCCCGCCGACAGACCGAGCAGCAGCGCCCGACACGCCGTGCTGAAGACGTGCCCGACGTGCCCGAAGAAGGCTGTGTCGAAACCCACGAGGTCGCCCTTCTCGAAGGCGTGGATCTCTTCGAGCGCGAAGGGATGGCAGCGAACGGCACCCTGGCCGTAGATGATCATCGAGCGCGTCAAGATGTTGGCGCCCTCGACGGTGATCCCGACGGGCACCGCAGCATAAACGCGTTCGAGATCGTTGCGCGGACCTCGCTGAATCGCGGAGCCGGCCCGGATGTCCATCGCGTCGTTGATCACGGACCGCAGCGATTCGGTCAAATACGCCTTCGCGATCGCCGACAGAACCGCAGGCTTCTCTCCCGCATCGACGCAGGCTGCCGTGAGGGATCGCGTGGCATCCGCCAGATAGGTGAGGCCGGCGATCCGAGCGAGCGGCTCTTCGACGCCCTCGAAGCGCCCGATCGGCGTATCGAATTGCTCGCGGACCATCGCATACGCGCTCACGACGCGCGTCGCGAGCTTGGCTCCGCCGACGGACAGCGAGGGAAGCGATATCGAGCGGCCGGCCGCGAGGCTCTCCATCAACATGCGCCAACCCTCGCCCGCGCATTCCACGCCACCGATGATGAAGTCGAGCGGTGCGAACACGTCGCGACCGACGATGGGTCCATTGTGAAAGGGAATCCCCATCGGGTCATGGCGCGATCCGATCTCGATGCCCTCGAGATCCGCGGGAATCAGCGCGCAGGTGATTCCGCGGTCGATTTCATCGCCCACGATCCGATCGGGGTCGCGCAGCCGAAACGCAAGACCGATCAGCGTCGCGACGGGCGCCAGCGTGATGTAGCGCTTGCGCCAATTCAGGCGCATGCCGATCACTTCCTTGCCCTGATACTTGCCGCGGCAAACGATTCCCTCGCACTGGGTGGCCGCCGCGTCGCTGCCGGCTTCCGGGCCCGTGAGCGCGAAACAGGGAATCTCCTCGCCGCGTGCGAGTCGAGGAAGGTAGTGGTCGCGCTGTGCGGCGGTTCCGTAATGCAGAAGCAGTTCCGCGGGGCCAAGTGAATTCGGGACCATCACCGTTACCGCGGCGGTGATGCTGCGGCTCGAGATCTTCTGGACGACTTCGGAATGCGCCTGGGCGGAAAATCCGAGCCCCCCGTACTGCTCAGGGATGATCATTCCGAAAAATCGCTCCTGCTTGAGAAACTTCCAGACCTCATCCGGGAGGTCGCCGGCTTGAGAGATGTCCCAGTCGCTCAGCGTGTGGCACAAGCGCTCGACGGGACCGTCGAGAAACGCCCTCTCGCGCTTGCTCAGCTGCAGAGGTCGAAAGTCGAAGAGCACCCGCCAGTCCGGAGCTCCAGAGAACAGCTCCTTGTCCCACCAGACGGTCCCCGCTTCGAGAGCGATCCGCTCGGTCTCGCCCAGCCGCGGCAGCAGGCCGCCGATCCTCGGCATCAGCAGTGGCGTCACCCAGCGGCGCCGCCACTCCGGTTTGCCGAACAGGAAGGCGATCGCCGCAAACAGTGCGCTGCTAGTCAAAAAGGCAGTCGACGATTCGGGCCCGGAGAGCGCCCATCCGAACAGCATCAGAGCGCCGCTCGCGACCCACGCCCAGTAGGCGCGCCGAACGAACAGCAGCCCCATCAGGATGGGGGCTGAAGCAAAGAGGGCGGCTGAAGCAACGATCCAAGATAGTGTCATCTTTCGATCCCTCCACACGGCGATCGCTTGTTGGACGGCGTGCGCCATTGTATGCCACTTTGCGCTCGACCGACCTGCAGTGGCTTTGCCAACGACCTGTTAAGCTCCGCTTACTCCTCCGCGAGATTCCATGGCATCTGGGCGCATCCAGTTTCGATTCCGCCGGCTCCGTTCGATCCGAGTATCCGTCGCGTTCTCGGCGCTCGCACTCGCGAGTCCCCTGCGCGCAGCCGAGATCGTCGATCCCGGACAGGGTGCGGTGGACATCCCTGCGGAAGCCGGAGGCGAGCTCGGCCTTTCGGGAATCGCGCACGTCGGAGGCGACCTCTTCTACGCGGTTGGCGACCGGCGCGGCGGACTCTTCTCGCTCGAAATTCGGGTCGATCGGCATTCGGGCTTCGTGACGCATGTGACGCTCGAAAGACGCGCGCGTCTGGCGGAGGTACGAGACAGCGAGGGGATCGCCGTTGGCAGCGCTGAAAGCGTTCTCGTCGTCGACGAGAACGGGCCCGCGCTTCGCGAACACCGGATCGCAGATGGATCCGTGATGCGGCGCATCGAACTCCCCGACGTGTATTCCCGGGCTCGCATCAACAAGAGCCTCGAGTCGCTCGCGCGCGATCCGTCGGGTGCACTGTGGTCGGTCAATGAAGAAGCACTGCAAGGCGACGGACCGGAATCGACCGAGGGGGCCGGCAGCCAAGTGCGGCTGCTGAAGCTCGGCCCGGATTATTCGACGCCGAGCGGCCAATGGGCGTATCGGACCGACCCGATTCCCGGTCGCGCAGCCGCCGGCTTCGAGCGCAGCGGTGTCGTGGATCTCGCCGCGCTGCCCGACGGCCGCTTGCTGGCACTCGAGCGCGGGCTCGGAAGCCAGGGTCTGCGATCTCGCATCTACGAGATCGACTTCGCGGGAGCGACGCAGATCGCGAACTCGAGCGAACTCGAGAGCGCCGACATGGCTCCGGTCTCCAAGCGCCTGCTCTGGCAGGGCGTCGCGATCGGCGACAACTTCGAGGGCATTGCGCTCGGCGTCGAACTCGACGCGGGCGATTGGAGCCTGCTGCTCATTTCAGACGATGGCGGCGTCACCCGACCGCGCCTGTATCCGCTGCGACTCCAGCTGGCTGCTAGTGGTTCTCGCGCGGCGAAGCGCGATCGGGGCTTGATGCGGTGGCTGCCGCCCACGCTCGCGCTGTCCGTCGCGTGCGTCTGCCTGACCGCTTGGAGCGCCAAACGGCAGCGCTCCCGATTCCGCGGCGGGAGCTGAACCCTTCGCGAGCCAGTCGAGTCTTCGCGCCGCCGATGGTCGGGGTGGCAGGAAGAAACCCAGACGGCGGGGCGGCGCGCGAATGCGCCGCCCCGCCGTCCATCGAGCTACTCCTTCGGGCGAAGCTCCACCCGCCGGTTGGTCTGTCGTCCTTCGTCCGTATCGTTCGAAGCGACCGGGCGCGACTCACCGAAGCTTCGCGCCGTCAGTTGATTGACGCGAATGCCCTTGCCCACGAGATAGCCCTTGACGGCTTCCGCGCGGCGTTGGCCGAGCTTCAGGTTGTAGTCATCCGGACCGACCGAGTCGGTATGTCCATCGATCTGCATCGGAGTGTTCGGACACCGCTTCAACTCGTCGACCGCTACGTCGAGAATCACCGTGCTCGAGCCCGAGATCTCGGCCTTGTTGAACGCGAACTCGATGCCGCGCAGCACCATCCGACCCGCGCACGGATCTTCTGCCGCGCCCTCGCCGGCGAATACGGCGTGGGTGAACTTCATGAAATTGTTGGCGTCCCAGACGTCCGACATTTTTCCGGCACTACCGCAGCGCGTGAGCGCCGAAACGGCCTTTAGGAAGCGTGCGCCGTTCTCGTCGTCACCGACATGCACCGTATGGAAGCAAACGTTTCCCGAACGGCTTTCGACGAGCGATTTCGCCGCATCCATCGCCTCGTTCTCGAAGTCCGCGATGCCATCCGAGAAGATCACGACAGCCGCCACGCCGGACTTGGTCTTGAGCGACTCCTGGACCTCGGCAAAGACGTGATGGAACGGAGTCTCACCGCCAAATCCGTGAATTTCCCCGAGAAGCCGCAGACTGTCCGCCTTGCTGGCGAGCGCGCTGCGATTGAAGGGGGCCAGCGGCGAAATGATTCGATCCTTTCCGCCAAAACCGATCAATGAGGCATCGTAGTTACCCGCGACCTTTGCGCGCGTGTTGCCCTCGGGCATCGCCTTGACGAACGACTGCGTGAGAGCCTTCACGTAGGGAAAGGTCTCGGCCATGTAGGTCGTTCCCGACGAGTCGGCGATCACGACGGCCTGGCTCGGGATCCGCATTTCATTGGCCGAAAAAGTTACCGGCGATACCGCTCGCGCCTGCTGTGACGGGAGCGTTTTCGCCGTGCAGCCGCCAGCAAAGATGGCGACCAGCAGCACAAGCCCAATTTTGACTCGCATGTGTTCCCTCCGTTGAGACCCAAGGTCCTGGACCATTCCAGCGTCCGAGTGGTTCGATTTTAAATTGTCGCGCCCGCAGGACTCCACAGCTGCGAACTCGCTCCCGATACTGCTGATCCTGCCAAATCGGCCAATTCGGCGAATTTTCCAATCTTACGATCTGCCGATCTGCCAATCCGCCGCAATCGCGTTCCCCGGCGGGAACACCCTTGGGGGGAGTCGCTCGGGCAGGACATGAGAGTTTCAGCCGCTAGCCGGGCTGAATGCGTGGTACTCTAGCAGCTCGGTAGCCCTTCCGTGAACGGAATTCACGGCGGATCTGCCGGGATCATGTGTGGTAAATTCGCCATGCATATTTGGAGGGAGACGTAGCAATGTCCAGAGTCCTGTTCGCAATTTCGCTTCTGTTCGCAATTTCGCTAATGGCTGTCGTGGCTTGCGGCAGCGGGGAGTCCAATCAGGGTGCCACAGCGGGCACCGCGGATACACCGGCAGTCTCGGCGAACGCGCCGAGTGAACAAGCCGCGAAAGTCGTGAAACCGGCGGAGATCAAAGTCGTCGAAGCCGAGCGGATCGATGCGGAGGCCAGCGCCGCCGTCGTCGACTCATGCATCGGGCTCGTCGCATCCGGGGAATTCGCAAATGCGCTGCCCGTCTGCCTCGAAGCAGCATCGATCGACCCGCAGAATGCAGCGATCCAGGCCGCGTTGGCCAAAGCCCAAGCAGAGACGGCGGCAGAAGGCGCCTCCGGTGCCGCGGCGGGCGCAGCCACGGACGCGCTTGGCAACCTCGGCAACTGAACCGGTCGAGGCCGCCGGACCCGAAGGCGAGCTACGCCGAGGGTCCGGCGACTCCATCGCCCCCGTTCGCCGTCAGTGTCCGGCGCATCTCAGCGTCGCTGTCGGCGCATATCCCCGCGCTTCGAAGCGCCGGCGCGAGTTCCCGCGATTCGAGCGCTCGACGTCAGCCACGACTGCGTGACCCCTGGCTGATCTGAAGCGCAACCAACCGAGCGATGAATACAGCGACGAAGAGCTGCCCGATTACCGCTTCCGAGGAACACAGCATCCTGGCGGATGCCGTCGCAGGCACGATGTCCCCGTAGCCGAGCGTCGTCAGCGTCACGATGCTGAAATAGAGCAGGAGCGCGATCGCTTCGACCTCGGGATGCCCGCGCATCAGCGCGCTCAGGCTCTCCCGTTGATACCGGTAGGAGCCCGGATTCGCGATCTCCGTCAGCGCGTGGAGGAACGCGAATCCCACCGCAAAGAGCAGGTAGACGTTGATGCCGCCGAGAATCGTATCCGCAGAAACGCGGCTCTGCTTCAGCAGGTGGATGGAAATCATGATCGCGATGTAGAAGAAAAGTGCGGCACTCGATCCAAGCCTCAAGAGCAGCGGACCGCGATCGCCGAACGCGGAGGGGATCAGCAGCGAACCCAGGGCGGGCACCACCAAGGCGGCCGCGAGGATCCGATGCCAGCGGCGCTCACTGACCGCGTAAGCCGCAGCAAGCAGGAGAAACGCAGTTCCGACGCGGACGATGACGATTCCCGCGCCGACTTCGGAAACGAACGGCAATGCGCACAAGAAGGCCACGAGTGCGACGAGCAGGATCGTGAACCGGCCGAACTCGGACTCACTACCGAAACCATTCGCTTGCATCACGCTCACCCTACCCCGGCGCGACCGCTGGCATCAATAGCTGAGTGCAACCTGGAAGAACGCCCAGTCCACGTCTCCGTCGGCGAAGCTGCTCAAGACCTTCCCGCCGAAGATGTGCGAATAGCCCGCCATCAGTCCGAGGTGTTGATTCACCTTGTAGTTCGCGACGAGGTCGATCTCTTGGCCGACGTTGTTTGCGCTGTTCGACGGCGAGCGACCGTAGCCCGAGGCTCGCTTGGAAAAGACGCCGGTTCCGAAGTAGCGAAAGTCGTTCTGCGTATACAGCCAGAACTGGTGAAACATGAGTTCGACTCCGAGCTTCGGCGTCGGTGCGAGCTTCAGTTGGACGAGCAGGTCGATCAGGTTCGAAAGCGCCAACTGATCCGCATAGCCGTAGTAGAGATGATTCGTGGGCAGGATGTTGAAGAACGTATGGCGTTCGCCGTCGCCGGGCTCCTTGTCGCCCGTCCCCATGTTGACGCCGAACCGCAGCCACGGCTTGGCCCAGGCGTCGGGAAGCTGATAGCCGACCTCGGCGAGCACTGCGCCGGCGATCTGGTCGAGCCTTCGAATGCCAGTCGGCGTCGTGTCGACGTACTGGCCCATTTGCGCGGCGCCCCAGAACAGCGCGTCGAGGTTGCCGGGTCCGAGCGGGTAGACGCCGAGCGCGGAGAAGCCCCAGGTGTAGACCTTGATCTCGCCGACGAACGGCGGCATGACCTTGGACGCGTCGCGGTCGTCCGAGTAGCCGACGAAGAACGCCCCCAGTTCGGTATTCGGAAGCCAGGTGTCTTTCTCGACCGTCCAGTCGAGTCCCCCGAAGACCACGTCTCGCTGGCGTTTGTAGGCCCGATCGATCTCGAACACGCCCGTCGTCGGCTCCGCGGCGTAGAGGTGCACGACGTGTCCGTCCTGCTCCATCAGCGCACTGGCTCCGTCGTAGCTGCGCGCGCCGTCGCTCCAATCGACGGTCCCCACGAGTCGCTGCGCGAGGCGATTGTTCTTCAGGTACTTCCAGTTGTCCTCTTCGTATCGGATGAGCGTGCCGGCGTTGATGTCCTGTCGGCCGAAGCGAAACCAGTTATCGGCGTCGATGCTCGCCTCCGCGAAGAGCTGTCGGACGCTCAGATCGTGCACGCTGTTCGCGCCGGCTTTGTGCGCGTTGGCGCGGTAGAGCGCGGCCGCGCCGCTCGCGGAGCTGTCCAGATCGAAGAGGTTCGTGGCCTGCCCCTCGGCGAGGATCCGAAAGCGGTCTTTCCAGCTGTACTCGCCCCCGAGGCGCGTCCGGAAGGCGTAGAAGTTGTCGGCGCTGTTCGTCAGCGCCTCCCAGTACTCCCAGCGGATTCTCGAAGCGAAGTTGAGCTTGAAGCGATGGTCGCCCTGGGTCCACGAGATGTCGGGGCTGAATCGCAATCCGTCTGCGGGTTCGTCCTGCGCGAATCCAAGAGTCGGGAGCAGAGCCATTCCGATGGCCCACACGAGCATCTGGCGCGCAGCTCGCGACCCGATACGAGATTCAATGCGAGATCGAACTCCAAAGCGCCGGCATTCACGTCGTTCTGACAACGTCCATCCCCCAATCCCCGATCGCTGAGGCGCCGCTGCGCGGATCTCCCGATTTCGATCACTCCGCAGGCCTGCGGGCAGCTGACGCTCGTTGCACGTGGGGGACGAGATACACTAACCATGCCCCCTTCGGCAATGAGGCAGACGACTCATGAGCGATGCGGCAGATCGACCCAGGGCGAGCGCCGGCGAGCGACCGATTCGAGTGCTCGTGCGCGACGCGGAGGGTCGCGCGTGAGCGACGCTGAGAGCGCCCCCTTCGACCAGTGCCGCGACCGCGTTCGCCCCGAATGGATCGACGAAAATCAGCACATGAATCTCGGCTATTACGTGGTCGCGTTCGACTGGGCGACAGACGCGTGGTTCGACCACATGAAATTCGACGAAGCACACCGGGAAACGCACGGCGTTGCGAGCTTCGCGCTCGAATGTCACGTCTGTTATCTCCGGGAACTGCGAGAGGGGGACCCCATCCGCTACACGACCCAATTGCTCGATTTCGACGCAAAGCGCTTTCATTTCTTCCATCGCATGTGGCATGCAGAAGACGGCTACCTGGCCGCCACCAACGAGATCATCAATTTGCACGTCAATTGGGAAACGCGCAGAGCCGCGCCGATGGCGCAAGAGATCCTGGATCGGCTCGAAATACTCGGCGAAGCGCACTTCAAACTTCCGCGCCCCCCGCAAGCGGGGCGGCGCATTGGACTCGACAAGAAACCCGAGCACGTAGCAAGCGGGAAGATCGAGCGGAGGAGTCACCGATGACCCGATCCACCTCTCACCGGCAGTGCGGTCGCATTCGGATTCGGATCGGCGCTTCCCTCGCGGCGAGCTTGCAGCTGTCGGCGTTCGGATGTGCGACGCCGACGGACTGCGCGAAGTCGCCTGCGCCCGCGCAAGCCGACCTCGTGCTGCAGGGTGGCGCGATCTATACGGTCGACGCGGTCCGAAGCTGGGCGGAAGCAATCGCGATCCGCGGTGACGAAATCGTCTACGTGGGCAACGACGCCGACGCGCAGCGGCATATCGGCAAGAACACCCAGGTGGTGGACCTCGGCGGCGCGATGGTGCTGCCGGGTTTTCAGGACGCGCACATCCACCCGATTGGCGCGGGCATCAACCTGCTCACGCTGAGCCTCCACGAACTCCGCACGGCGGATCAGTATCTCGAAGCCATTGCGAGCTACGCGGCGGCAAATCCCGAACTGGCCTGGGTCACGGGTGCCGGATGGTTGCTCGACGCGTTTCTTCCGCGCGGAATCCCGACCCGCGAACGGCTCGACGCGATCGTTCCGGACCGGCCCGTCTACATCGAATCCGCCGACGGGCACTCGGCCTGGGTCAATTCGAAGGCGCTCGAACTCGCCGGAATTGCGCGAGACACACCCGACCCGGCGGGCGGGCGCATCGATCGAGACGCCACCACCGCTGAAGCCGTCGGTGCGTTGCAAGAAAAGGCCACCTACCTGGTGTGGAAGATCATCCCGCCGATCACCGCCGAGCAGGCCGAAGCGGGGCTCGCCAAGGCGCTCGAGGTGCTCAACGGCTACGGGATCACCGCCTTCCAGGACGCGAATACACCCGTCTCGGGACCGCAGGCGTTTCGCAGCCTCGACGCCTACCGGACACTGGATGCGCGCGGCGAACTCAGCGCGCGCGTGGTGGCCTCGCTCTGGTGGGAATCCGACGAGGGAGAGGAGCAGATCCCGCGCTTGTTGGACGCGCGAGCCCAATATACCGGTGGCAGAGTCCAGGCCACGGCGGTGAAGATCATGCAGGATGGCGTGATCGAGAATCACACCGCCAAGTTGCTGGAACCGTACATCGGGGATGCGACCGGGCGCGGCGCGAGCATGGTCGACCCAGAGGCGCTGAAGAGCATCGTGACCCGACTCGACGGCGAGGGTTTCCAGGTTCATTTCCACGCGATCGGCGACGGGGCCATTCGCGAATCTCTCGACGCGGTCGAGATGGCCCGCATCGCCAATGGGAACCGCGACAACCGACACCACATCTCGCACCTCGAACTCATCGACCCGAACGACATTCCGCGATTTCGGGAGCTTGGCGTGATCGCAAACTTCCAACCCTTCTGGGCCAACGCCGATCCCTACATCACGGATCTGACGCTGCCCATCATCGGCAGCGAGCGCGGACGCTGGCTGTACCCGATCGCAAGCCTGTTTCGCAGCGGCGGCGTGGTGGCGTTTGGCAGCGACTGGGACGTCTCCACAGCAAATCCGCTCGACGAGATCGAAGTCGCCCTCACGCGCAGGGGGGCTTCTGACGAGAACTTGGACGTCTTCATCCCCGAAGAGCGCATCGATCTGCACGACGCGCTCGCCGCCTTCACGATCAACGCCGCCTACCTGAATCATCTCGAAGCGCGAACCGGATCCGTCGAGGTCGGAAAGCTTGCGGATCTGATCGTGCTCGATCGCAATCTCTTCGAGATCGATCCCGCCGAGATTTCGCAGGCCCGGGTGCTGCTGACGCTGATCGGCGGAGAGCCCGTCCATGGCGAGCTTTCGTCGATCGGCGCAAACCGAGCAACCCACGCGCCGTAGGCGACAGCGAGCGGCTTGCGGCGGCGGCGCTGCGACCCGCCCGCGCAAATCCCGTTCAGCGCGCGCTCCCGAGCGCGGCTCGCGCCCGGAGCCCGACCGATCCGGCAGCCGTCCGCTCGCCCGCGCGATAGTATGAGCGCGACGCGATGCCCACCGCTCGCAAAATCGATTTCCCTGGCTCACCGAATGACGAACTCGTCATTCGACTCTCGGGCAGCTGGACGCTCGCCGAAGGCGTGCCCTCGACTGCGCCCGTCTGGGCCGCCTACGCGGCGTCCGAGACTCCGCACCGCGTACGCTTCGACACCGAGGCGGTTGCGGACTGGGACTCCGCGCTCCCGACCTTTCTGCGCGGACTGTTAGATCAGTTTTCGGCTCGCGGAATCCAGACGGATCGCTCGGGTCTTCCCGAAGGCGTCGGGCGCCTGCTCGATCTCGCCTCGGCGGTACCCGAAATCGAGATCCGGGCGAATGCAGCCGGCGGCTCGCGCGTGGCAAGGCTCGGCCTCGCCGCGATTCGACGCGCACATTCTGTCACCGAGAGCATCCGATTCGTCGGAGAAACGGCGATCGCATTGCTGCGGCTCGCGACGGGGCGGGCGCATTTTCGCGCGTCGGACTTCGCCCTCAGCATCCAGCAGTGCGGGGCCGAAGCCGTGATGATCGTGACGCTCGTGAGCTTCCTGGTCGGCTTGATCCTCGCGTTCATCGGAGCCATTCAACTCCAGCAGTTCGGCGCGCAGATCTTCGTCGCGGACCTCGTGGGCCTCGGAATGGCGCGCGAAATGGGCGCGATGATGACCGCGATCATCATGGCAGGCCGCACGGGCGCCTCCTTCGCCGCGCAGCTCGGAACGATGACGGTCAACGAAGAGATCGACGCGCTCAAGACGCTCGGAATCTCTCCAACCGAATTTCTGGTCTTACCGCGCCTGCTCGGGCTGACGCTCATGATGCCACTGCTGTGTCTCTATTCGGATATGCTCGGCATCGTCGGAGGCGCGGTCGTGGGGGTCGGCATGCTCGACCTCGGCATGGTGAGCTACTTCGAGCAGACGCGGAATGCTCTCTCGCTCGCCGACTTCGGGGCCGGCTTGATCAAAGCCGTCGTCTACGGGAGCCTCGTCGCGCTGTCCGGCTGCCTGCGCGGCATGCAGTGTGGCAGAAGCGCCGCAGCGGTGGGGGCGGCGACGACCTCCGCGGTCGTCACGTCGATCGTCCTGATCGTGATCGCTTCTGGCATCATCAACGTGATCGATCACGTGATGGGATAGGGGCGAAATGCCGACAGACGCGCCGATCGTGGAAGCCCGCGGCCTCACGATGAGCTATGGCGACTTCACCATCCAGCGCGACCTCGATTTCGCAATCGAGCGGGGCGAAATTTTCATCGTGATGGGTACCAGCGGTTGCGGCAAGACCACTTTGCTGCGCCACCTCGTCGGGCTGAAATCCCCCGCCAAAGGGGAGATTCTCTACGACGGAGAGAGCTTCTGGGGAGCGGACCCGGAGCAGCGTCAGGCCATGATGCGCAAATTCGGCGTCATGTATCAAAACGGAGCCCTCTGGAGTTCGATGACACTCGCCGAAAACGTGTCTCTTCCGCTCGAGGTGTATACGGATTTGAATCGGACCGAGATTCGCGAGATCGCGCTGTTCAAACTCGCACTCGTGGGTCTCGCGGGATTCGGTGACTTCCACCCGTCAGAAGTCAGCGGCGGGATGCAGAAGCGCGTGGGTGTGGCGCGCGCGATGGCGCTCGACCCCGACATCCTCTACTTCGACGAGCCGTCAGCGGGACTCGATCCCGTGAGCGCTCGGCGCCTCGACGATCTGATCCTCGAATTGCGCGATAGTCTTGGCATCACGATGGTGATCGTGACCCACGAACTCGACAGCATCTTCGCGGTCGCCGACCGCTCGCTATTCCTCGATCCCGACACGCACAGCATGCTCGCGATCGGCCCGCCCTTGGAGTTGCGCGATAGCTCGCCGGACCCGAAGATCCGCCGCTTTCTCAACCGGGGTCGATTGTGAGCCAGAAAGCCAACCCGACCCTGATCGGCGCATTCCTGTTGGGCGCCAGCGCGCTGATCGTCACCGGATTGATCGTATTCGGTGGCGGTCGATTCTTCACTGAAACATCGACCTACGTGGCTTATTTTTCGGAATCGATCAACGGACTGAACGACGGCGCACCGGTCAATTTTCGCGGCGTCAAGGTCGGCTTGGTTCGCCGGATCGAAGTGCAGCTCGACGCTCAGGATCTCTCGGTCAAGATCCCCGTCTACCTGGAACTACAACGCCGGCGCATTCGCGAGATCGGCGGAACGATTCCCGAGAGCGACTTCATCCCGGAGCTCATCGAGCGCGGACTCCGCGCGCAACTGCAGTTGCAGAGCATCGTGACGGGCCAACTCAGTGTGCAGCTCGACATCCACGCCGATCGACCGGCGCTCTACGTGGAAACGAACGGTGAATTCCCCGAGATGCCCACGATCCCCTCCAGCATGCAGGAATTCACCGAGACCATGGAGTCGCTTTCCATCGAGGATCTCGTCAACGACGCGCGCCATGTCCTCGCGGGCCTCAAGATCCTCGTGGGCTCCCCCGACCTCCCGGGAATTCTCACCGGCGTCAATCAGTTCGTGAACTCGGGGGAATTGCAAGATGTCGTCAACCACGCCGACGCAGCCATCGGCGAGATCCAGGCACTCGTTTCGAACATCGATGGACGGGTCGGAAACCTCTCCGCGAGCGCGGAATTCACCCTCGCAGAAGTCAACCAGACGCTGAACGGCGTTCAGGAAACCCTCGGCGTCGCCCGACAATCGCTGTCGATTGCAGCTGTGGGCTCGCCGATGCGCTACGAACTCGAGCGGATGCTGGGCGAGTTGACCGCGGCTGCGCGCTCGATTCGCCTGCTCGCCGAATACCTCGAGCGGAACCCAGATTCGCTTCTCCGCGGAAGATCCGGAGGACCCTAGGACCCTGATGGCTCGGGCTCACGCTGTCGTTGCTTGTGCGACCCTCGCAGTTCTGCTGACCGGTTGTTTCGGGCCGGCCACCGGGCATCCCGCGCGGCTGTTCGTGCTGAACCCGACCGCCGCCGCAACGGCAGCGGCCGATCGAACTTCCGATCTCCGGCTCGGTATCGGGCGGATCACCCTCCCGGAGATCTTGAATCGCCCGCAAATCGTCACCCAACTTGGCGATAACGAAGTGCGCGTCGCGGACGATTCGCAGTGGGCGGAGCCCCTCGAGCAGAGCGTGCCGCGGGTGCTCGCCGAAAACCTCGCGCGACTGATCGGAACGGAGCGCGTATCCGTCTATCCCTGGCCGTCGCCGATGGAGGTCGATCTCCGGGTGGAAATCGCGATCTCCCAATTCGAAGGAGACGCCACCGGCGAGGTTTCGCTCGCCGCGCGCTGGCGGCTCGTCCGCTCGGACGGCTCGGAGGTGCAACCGCTCGCGCTCTCGACCCACTCGCAAACCGCGTCGGACGCATCCATCGACGCAATGGTCGGCGCGATGGATCGGCTGCTCGAAGCGCTCAGCCGCGACATTGCAGCCGCAATCGCAGGCGCCAGCCGCTGAGACGCTGAGGCGCAAATCTTCGATTCTGAACTCTCCGATCAGATGTGGATCGCCCGCCCGGCGACAGCCAGCGCCGCCTCGCGCACCGCCTCTCCCATCGACGGATGCGCGTGACAGCTGCGCGCAATGTCCTCGGCCGACGCGCCGAACTCCATCGCAATCACCGCTTCGGAAATCAGATCTCCCGCCAGCGGACCTAGGATGTGGACCCCGAGTACGCGATCCGTACCGGCATCCGCGAGGATCTTCACGAAACCGTCGGTGTCGCCCGTGGCGCGTCCGCGACTGTTGGCCGAAAACGGGAACTTCCCCACCCGGTATTGGATACCCTGTTCTTTCAGCGCCTCTTCCGTCTTGCCGACGCTCGCGATCTCGGGCCAGGTGTAGACGACGCTCGGCACCCGATCGTGATCAAGGCGCCCGCTGTGTCCGGCCAGGATTTCGGCGCAGATCGAGCCCTCGTCCTCGGCCTTGTGGGCGAGCATCGGGCCCGGGATGCAGTCGCCAATCGCATAGATGCCAGGAACGCGCGTCTGGAATCGAGCGTCGACTTCGATGAAGCCGCGCTCGTCGCGCGTCACACCCAGCTCATCGAGCCCGAGCCCCTCGGTGTAGGGCCGGCGCCCGATCGCGAGCAGCACGACGTCGGCAGCAACCTCCTCGGCCGCGCCACCCGCCACGGGGTCCGCGCTCACGCGAACATCCCGACCCGCGACGCTCGCACCCGTCACGCGCCGTGACAGCCGAAAGTCGAGCTTCTGTCGCTTCAACACCCGAAGCGCCTGCCGGCTGATCTCGCCATCCATGCCGGGCAGGATGTGGTCGAGGTATTCGATCACCGTAACCGCGGATCCGAGGCGCGACCAGACCGACCCGAGCTCGAGGCCGATGACACCGGCGCCGATCACGACCAGCCTCTCGGGAACGCTTTCGAGACTCAGCGCACCCGTCGAACTCACGATGCGCTTCTCGTCGATCTCGACACCCGCGAGCGGCGATGGTTCGGAACCCGTGGCGATCAGAATGTTGCGCGTCGTCAGCGTTTCCGTCGCCCCATCACCCCGCGCCACGACGACCTCGCCCGGGCCTGCGATGCTCGCCGCACCGACGACGTGGTCGACCTTGTTCTTCTTCAACAGAAACCCGATGCCCTTGGTGAGATCGGCGACCACCTTCTGCTTGCGCGCCATCATCGCGCCGAGATCGAGTGCGAGCCCCGAGACTCGGATCCCGTGCTCGCCGAGGCGCCCCATTGCGCTTTCGTAGAGTTCCGACGAGTGGAGTAGCACCTTCGACGGGATGCAACCGACGTTGAGGCAGGCTCCTCCAAGCTCGGCGCGCTTGTCGACGCAGAGCGTCTTCAAGCCGAGTTGCGCGGCCCGGATCGCGGCCACGTAACCGCCGGGCCCAGCGCCGACAACCACGAGATCGTATGCGGGCTCGCTCATCGTCTCCTCACTGCAGCGCCAAATCCATGGACAGCTGCTCGGGATTCTCCAATCTTTCTTTCAGCTTGACGAGAAAGCCCACCGCCTCGCGTCCGTCGATGATGCGGTGGTCGTACGATAGCGCCAGATACATCATCGGGCGGACGATCACCTGGCCGTCGCGCGCGATCGGGCGGTCTTCGATCTTGTGCAGCCCAAGGATTGCGGACTCTGGGGCGTTCAAGATCGGCGTGGAGAGCAGCGAACCGAAGACGCCCCCGTTGGTGATGCTGAAGGTTCCACCCTGCATCTCATCGGCGCCAAGGGTTGCGTCTTGCGCCTTGCGCGCGAGTTCGCCGAGACTTCTCTCGATCGCGGCGGGCGTCTTGGTATCGCAGTCGCGGATGACCGGAACGACGAGCCCGGCCGGCGTGCTCACCGCAACACCGATGTCGTAGTAGCCGTGGTAAACGATGTCGTTGCCGTCGATCGCGGCATTCAACGCGGGCATCTCCTTCAGCGCGCTCACGCAGGCCTTCACGAAGAACGCTGTGAAGCCGAGTTTGACGCCGTGCTTCTTTTCGAACTCCTCCCGGTGACGCATGCGCAATTCGACGACCGCCCCCATGTCGACTTCGTTGAAGGTCGTGAGAATCGCAGCCGTATTCTGGGCCTGCTTGAGCCGCGCGGCGATTGTTCGGCGCATTCGGGTCATCCGCACGCGCTCTACGCGCGGGTCTGCGTCTCGCGGACTCGGCGCGCGAGCGTCTGCGGCTGCGGACGCGCGGCCGTTCAAAAACTTTTGAACGTCTTCCTTGGTGATCCGACCCCCGCGCCCGGTCGCCGGGATCTCAGCCGGGTCGATCCCGTGGTCCGCGAGGAGCTTGCGCGCGGCAGGTCCACTTCGAGTCGCGTCCATCGCGGTGAGTCCGACGAAGGCGAGCAGATCTTCGAGCGCAATCTTCCCGCCGGCAGCGCTGCGACGAATCTCCGCCGGATCGAGCCCGATCATCGAATCGGCATCGCCCACGGGCGGCGCTTGCGCGGCCGAGCGCGAGACCGCATCGACAACACGCGTCGCTGTCGAAGCAGCCTCAGCGGGCACTTGAGCCGCCGCTCGGCTGGCGGCAGCGATCGGCGCCTGGGCGAGCGCTCCGGCGGCAGCGGCGGCGGGCTTCCGGACGACCGCACCGGCGGCATCGTCAATTCGGCCGATCACCGCACCGACCGCAACGTCCTCACCGGCCGCCGCGCAAATCTCGGCGAGCACGCCCGCCTTTGGCGCACAGATCTCCAGGGTCGCCTTGTCGGTCTCGAGTTCGACGAGCGGCTCGTCGACGCCGACCACATCGCCGGGCTGCTTCAGCCAGGCGGCAATCGTCCCCTCGGTGATCGACTCTCCGAGTGCCGGCACCACGATGTCGATGGCCATCTTCCCCTGGTCTCCCGCGCTGGGCTGCGAACTCGACGCGCCGTCTCGCTCGACGCGTCATCTAGCTGGATGTCCGTCTATTTCGGACGCTGCGACTTTCGCAGCATGGCCTTCCGGCTGCCGATTCGACCGACTGGCGCCAATCCCACGCTGAGTGCTTCGTCGATCAGCGCCTGCTGTTCGCGCTTGTGGTGATCGATGAACCCCGTCGCAGGAGAAGCTGCGGTCGGTCGACCCGCATAGCGGAGCACCGGATCTGCGAACTCCATCTCCGCCGCCACTTCCTCGATCAATTCGGAGACGAACGTCCACGCCCCCATGTTGCGGGGCTCCTCCTGGCACCACACCAGGTGGCAGTGCCGATAGCGGTCGATCAGTTGAATCAGCGCATCGCTCGGGAACGGATAGAGCTGCTCGAAGCGCAGGAAATGGATGTCGGCGAGCTTGCGCCGCTCGCGCTCTTCCAGCAGGTCGTAATAGATCTTGCCGCTGCACATCACGAGCTGGCGCGCATCCTCGGGTTCGCTCGGCACTGGGTCGCAGTAGAGCACGCGGTGAAACTGGGTTCCGGTCGAGAAATCCGACAATCTCGAAACCACTCTCTTGTGCCGGAGCAGGGATTTCGGCGCCATTACGATCAGCGGTTTGCGAAACGGTCGGTGAAGTTGTCTACGCAGCGCGTGGAAGAAGTTGGCCGGAGTCGTGCAGTTGACGACCTGGATGTTGTCTTCCGCGCAACACTGCAAGAAGCGCTCGAGGCGCGCCGAAGAGTGCTCCGGGCCCTGCCCCTCGTAGCCGTGCGGGAGCAGCAGCACGAGCCCGGACATCCGCAACCACTTCGATTCGCCCGCCGCGATGAACTGATCGATGACGACCTGCGCGCCGTTCGCAAAATCGCCGAACTGCGCCTCCCACAGCACGAGCGCGCCCGGCCGCGCCATCGCGTAGCCGTATTCGTAGCCGAGTACTCCGTACTCGCTCAGCGGACTGTCGATGATCTCGATCTGCTCCTGTCGCTCGCGAATGTGATTGAGCGGCACGTAGCGCTCTTCGGTTCGTTGGTCGATCCAAGCCGCGTGCCGATGCGAAAACGTGCCACGGCTGCAGTCTTCGCCGGAAAGCCGCACCGCATGCCCCTCGACGAGCAGGGATCCCAGAGCCAGCGCTTCCGCGGCCCCCCAGTCGATGCCCTCGCCCGATTCGAACATCTTCTGTTTGTCGCGAAGCTGCCGCAGGATCTTCGAATTCAGCTCGAAAGCGTCGGGCGCGCGCGTCAGCGCCGCGCCGATCTCGCGCAGCATCTCGGGTGCTACGTCCGTCTGACCGCGATGTGCGTCGTAGCCCTGCACGGGCTCCAATCCCGACCACGTGCCTTCGAGCCAGTCGGCGTCGTCGGCCTGGACGCGGTCGGCCAGCGCAAACTCCTTTTCGCAGTGCTCCAGGTACTTCGCGATGGACGCGTCGGCTTCCTCGCGCGTGATGACAGCATCGGCGATGAGCTTTTCCAGATAGATTGCGCGGGTCGTCGGGTGCTCGGCGATCTTTCGATACATGATGGGCTGCGTGAAGGCCGGCTCGTCGCTCTCGTTGTGGCCGTGACGCCGGTAGCAGAAGAGATCGATCACGACGTCATTCTCGAATGCCTGGCGATATTCGATCGCGAGTTCGGCCGCCGCCACGACGGCCTCCGGATCGTCGCCGTTGACATGGAGGATCGGAACATGATTGGATTTCGCGACGTCCGAACAATACGGCCCGGTCCGCGCCGCAACCGGACTCGTCGTGAATCCGATCTGGTTGTTGATGATCAGATGAATCGTTCCGCCGGTTCGGTAGCCCTCCAGGTCGCAGAATTCGAGCGTCTCGGCGACGAGCCCCTGGCCCGCGAATGCCGCATCCCCATGCAAGAGGATTCCCATGCAGCGCTTGCGCTCACGATCCTGCAGCAGGTCCTGCTTGGCCCGAACCTTGCCGAGCACGACGGGATTGACGGCTTCGAGATGCGACGGATTGGGGGTCAGCGAGAGGTGTAGGCGCCTGCCCTCGAATTCGCGGTCGCTCGAGGTGCCCAGGTGGTACTTGACGTCTCCGGAGCCCCCGATCTCGTCGGATCTCGATGAAACGCCCTTGAATTCGGCGAAGATGGTCCGAAGCGACTTGTGCATGATGTTGGCGAGCACGTTGAGTCGTCCGCGGTGCGACATTCCGATCACCACGTCCTCGATTCCGAGCCGCGCCCCGCAGCGCAAGATCTCTTCCAGCGCGGGGATCGCCGACTCGCCACCTTCGAGGCCGAAGCGTTTGGTGGCGACGAACTTCCGCGCGAGAAACTGCTCGAATCCCTCGGCGGCGGTCAGCGATTCGGCGATGGCCCGGCGCCGGTCCATCCCGAAAGACGCGCGAAACGAGGGGCCCTCCATGCGGCTCATGATCCAGTGCCGCTCGCGAGGATGCTGGATGTGCAGGTATTCGACAGCGAGCGTTCCGCAGTAGATCGCTCGCGCGGCGCGCACGATCTCGGGCAGGCTGGCGAGATCGAGGCCCAGATGTCCGTCGCAGAAGATCGGTCGATCGCTGTCCGCGTCTTCGAATCCGTATGAACGCGGGTCGAGATCCGAATGCGGCTCGGCTTTCGCCAGCCCGAGCGGGTCGAGGTCCGCCTCGAGATGTCCGCGCAGCCGAAATGCGCGGATCAGCATCATCACCCGCATCGAATCGAGCGCAGCGGAATGATCTCCGCGCGCCGCAGCGGGTGCTTTTTGCTCGGCTGCGCGCGTCTTCCGTGCGACCCGCGCAGATCGACCCTCGAGCCAACTGCGCGCGCGATCGTCGAGATCCTCGAAGAGACTGCGCCACGCGGGCGGCAGCTTGCTGGGCTCGTCCGAAAACCGAGCATAGAGCTGCGCCAGCTGCTCGAGATTGCCGTTTCCGGCCAGCTTCTCGGGATTGCCGTTACCGTTCTCGGAATTGCCGTTACCGTTCTCGGGATTGCCGTTTCCGGGTAGGGCGGCCGTCATCAGGTCCTCCGCTGCATCGCGGAGTATCGACGCGAAGCCCCTCCCTTTCAACCCGACGACGGCGCCTTTCAACCCGACGACCGCGCGCGCAGCTCCCGCGCCTCGCAGCGCAGACGCGTCGGGTCGCCGCGGGACATGCGCCCTGGCGAACGTGGCGTTTGCGCGGGTCGCGTGGCTGTAGGAGCGGAGCGGAAGGGCTGCCTTCAGGGCTATCCACCCACTTGGCGCGAGCCTCGCCCGCAGCCGAAACGAGAGGAGCGCTCCGCTTCGATGGCCGACTCGATCCGAGACTTTCCGTTTCGCTTTCGCTGCCGCCGATCCGGGAATTGTTGCGCGCGCCCCGAAGGCGTAGTCCATGTGTCGCCATCGGACATCGCGCGGATTGCGGATCATTTGAGCATGAGTGCGGCGGCGCTGCGATCTCGCTTCGTCGCCGCAAGTGGGGATCGATTGATCGACGGGCTCGGGGGCCGCTGTCCGTTTCTCGAAGACGGCCCCCAGACGAGCTGCAGCATCTACGCAGCTCGCCCGCAAAAGTGTCGCAGCTGGCCCTATTGGGAAGAGTTTCTCGACAGCCCCCAGGCGCTTCGCGAAGCAGCCCGACTCTGCCCCGGGATCGAATTTTCGAGCCTGACGCTTCATCCGGGAATCGGTCCTGCCGATGACTAGGGGATGCGCCGCGTCCTTGCGATCCTCGCTTGCTCACTCTGGCTCTCGGGTTGCTTCATATTCGAAGAGATCCGAAAGGGTGATGCCCTGATCGAGCAACACTCGGTCGGCTGGCGGGACAAGAAGAACCGCATGCAGGAAGCCGAGAAAGAGGTCGCCAAGACCGAGCTGGAGACGCACAGCCGTAAGGCGAGCGACGGCGGGCCTGGCGTGAAGGACAAGTTTTCGGAGTGGTGGCGCGACACCGTGGCAGAGGAACCTGTCACCGCCGACCCCAGCGACAAACTCGTCAGCTGTGAAATCCAGGGCAAGATGCAGTTCCTGCGTAAGTCCGATTGCGAACTCCGGCGGGGCCGCATGAGGGAGTCGAAGGCGAAATCAGCATCGAGCGCAATCGCGCCTTCGCCGCCCAAGCCCGGAGCCTGAATTCACCCAGCAGCGCGCAGCCCCGCCACTTCAGCGGGCTTCAGGTCGTCTGCTTGCGCGCTTCGGTTAGTCTGCTTGCGGGCCTCAGTTCACCTGCTTGAGGTTCTCCGTTCGCCTGCTTGCGGGCCTCAGTTCACCTGCTTGAGGTTCTCAGTTCGCCTGCTCGAGGTTCTGCAGACCCAGGGGATCTTTCCCGGAGTCTGGGTCGTACTGCGGCTCGCAGTCCGTCGTGACGCACACGTCCTCCTGGCCCGCGATCGGATCCCCGGGTGCGTCGAGCGGCGACCCGGCTGGCCGATCGGAATCGGTTGCTGCCGGCAGCGACGCAGCATTTGCGGCATCGGACGCCGCTAGTTGGTCGGTCAATCGGTCGCCGCGGTCGCGACTGTCCCGATCCGCAGCGGCGCTGTGAAAGTTCACCAGGCAGCCACCGAGTTCGGAAATCTCGCGCGCATCGAGGCGCGTGGGCGTCATGGGCGGAGCCTCGCCAGGCTCCACGGTGACCTGTTCGCCAGCCGTCAGTACCGTCGTCCCGCGCACATCGGGTTCATCGCTTCGAACCGAGACCTTGCTCTCGGCGGACGAAATGATCGTCGCGCCGGTCTGCGGATCGACCGAGACATGGACGATCGTGCCGAGCAGCGTTGCAATCGCGGCGGGCGTGTGAATCTCGATGCGCTCTTCGAAATCGCGCGGCTCGACGACGACCCTCAGCTCACCGCTATCGAGCGAAATGATCCTGCGCTTCGAATCGCGATCGCGCTCGAAAACGAGCGAGGTCTTGCCGCACAACTCGACGACGGCGTCGTCATCGAGCAGGATCGAGCAGGCCGCTTCCTCGCCCAACTGCACGTGCTCGCCATCGGCGATCGGGCCCGCAAGGTCCGCGTCGATCGCAGCCGTAACCTGGCCCGCTTTTGAATCAGCGACAGCCGGAGCGGCGGGGATCCAAGACAGCGCTGCAGCGCTCGTCGCAAAGACCCCAAGGCGCATCATTCTAGAAGCCATCTCGACCACTTGACCCTCCGAGTTGCATTTCGCCGATGGGCGCTGCGCGGCGCGGGGTCGAAGTCCAGCGCCCCAGGCGCGACGCCGCACACCCAGACGCGAATCGGGTGACCCGGCGCGCCCCTTTAGAGAAACGCTCGCTGTCGACGCGCGTCGCTCAACTGATTTCGAGGCCCACGAACGTCACGTCGTCGCGCCGCGGCTCACCGCGACCGAACGCATCGAGCGCACGCCGCAGTGCGCGAAGGCGCTCGGAGATTCCCCCGCCCGCGTTCGCAATGGCCTGAATCGCGCGATCCAAGCCAAATGCCTCGCGCCGGATGCTGAGCGTCTCGAGCACGCCGTCGGTGTAGAAGACGAGCGCGTCGCCGGGTGAGAGTTGCAGCTGTTCTTCTTCATATTCGGCGTCGGGTAGGATTCCGAGCGGAATTCCGCCTCCCTTTTCGAGGCAGTGAACTCCGTCTCGCGTGACGGCAATCGGGCCCGGATGCCCGGCTTTCACGTAGCGAACGACGTGCGTTTCGACGTCGAGGATCCCGTAGAGAAAGGTGAAGAACTGTCCGGAGCGCTCGATCAGCGGAAACTCCCGATTGAGTCGGCGCGCCACCTCGGCGGGGTTCGTCACCTCATAGCGGCCGGAGCTCCCGCTGATGCGTTTGAGGATGCCGCCCTGCTGATCGAACGGGGTCAGCACATGGCTCAGCGTGACGGACTGGAGCGCCGCCGACGGTCCGTGTCCCGATACGTCGAGCACGTACATCCCGACCCGGCGCTCATCGAGCCGGAAGATGTTGAACATGTCGCCGCCGAGACTCTCGCAGGCCTCGTAGTTCCATTCGAAGTTGACTCCGTGGATCTTCGGCGAGACGTCCGGAAGCAGCGACGACTGAACGGTCGCCGCAGCAGCGAGTCCCGACTCGAGCCTCTCGTTCACGACGCGAAGCTCGCGCAGCTGCTCCGCGAGCCGATCTTCGAGTGTCAGGATCCGCTCCGCGACGCGAAGCTGCGCGAGCAGCTGGCCCGGGTCGAATGGCTTGCGCAAAAAAGCGTCGGCGCCGGAGTTCAGCGCCTCGACCATGTCCTCGGAACCCTCGCGAGAGGTGATCAAGATGACGGGCAGATAGGGTTCGCGCGGCGCGAGCCGGAGCCTGCGGCAGAGCTCGACGCCATCGAGCTCCGGCATCACCCAGTCCGTGATCAGCACGGAAAATGACGAGTCGCGCTGGATGCACTCCCAGGCCCGCATCCCGTTGACGACGCAGACCACGTCGTAGCCCCAGCCCGACAGGGCCGTCTGGAGCAAGTCGCGCTGGATGGGATCGTCGTCTGCGACCAGAACCCGCACCCTGGGATTGTCGGTCGATTCACAGCCAGAGCTTGAGCGAATCGGCCGCAGGGCCTCTCCCAGCCCGTTGGACGCGAGAAAGAGAACGTTGGACGCGCGAAAGAGAACGTTGGACGCGCGAAAGAGAACGTCGGAGGCGCGAAAGAAAGCATCGGCGGCGGAAGACAGAGCCCCGCAGCAATCTGGA
>CAZBSV010000007.1:0-4790 GCA_964494795.1 uncultured Spirochaetales bacterium
ATCAGCACCAGAACCCCGGCAGTGTCGGCAAGCTGATGGTCGCGCTGGCGATCTTCCAGGCTCTCGCGGACATCTACCCCGACGACGCCTCGGCTCGCGAGAACATCCTGCGCACCACGATGATCAGCGCGGACATCTTCAGCGTGAGCGACCACCACAGCGTGCCGTTCTGGGACGCGAAGACCCGTTCCATTTCGAAGCGCCCGATCAAACCGGGCGACACGGCGTCGCTCTGGACCTATCTGGACTGGATGATGTCGCCGAGTTCGAACTCTGCCGCGGGCATGCTGCAAAAGAACCTGATCTCGATGGCACATTTTGGCAAGCGCTACCCGGTCGCTGCGGAGGAAGACGCGAAGTTCTTCGGCGAGACACCGAAGAAACGGCTGGCTGAGATCTTCCTCAAGGCTATCGACGACCCGATCACGCGAAACGGCCTCGATCTCGACGAGTTGCGCCAGGGAAGCTTCTTCACCCACCAGGGCAAGCTCAAGATTCCGGGCACGAGCAGCTACGCGACGCCGCGCGCGCTCGCCGAGTTCACGCTGAAACTCGAACAGGGAAGACTCGTCGACGAGTGGTCGAGCCGCGAGATCAAGCGACTCCTGTACATAACAGAGAGAAGGATCCGCTACGGATCGTCGGGTGTGCTGTGGCCATCCGCGCTCTACTTCAAGTCCGGCTCGCTCTACAGCTGCGTCCCCGAAGAAGGCTTCATCTGCCAGAAGTACCACGGCAACAAGCGCAACTACATGAACTCCGTGGCGATCATCGAGACGCCGGCCGGGCAAAATCGCCTCTTCTACAGCGTTGCCGTACTCTCGAATGTGTTGAGAAAGAACTCCGCCGAGGATCATCGAGATCTCGCGCGCGCCGTCCACAGTCTGCTGCTCGGCGACCACCCGCCCAAGCCCGCTCCAGCCGGCGATCGCGCTGCCGAGACCCGCTATGGCGTGGGGTTCATCGGGTACGAGCAAGAGCGGCGAGAAATGGAACTCAAGTTGGAGACACAGGAAGCGCTGCTCTCGCTCGGCTACGAGATCGGCGAGATCGACGGCGTGATTGGCAGCAACACGCGCGCAGCAATTCGCAAATTTCAGAGCTCACAGGGCGAGAAGGCGGACGGGGAGCCGTCGGCCGCGCTGGTCGAAAAGATGCGAAAAGCCGCGCAGAGCCGGGGGCTGAGCCGGCCCGACCCGGCGCCCTGAGCGGTTGCGACTGCGGCCCGGCGCGCCGGGTCGCTTCAGGGCGCTCGCAATTCGCGCCGCTGACGATTCGAGCGCCTGGCGAGGCGCGCGGTCGGGATTCGCGCGGCTGAGATTCGATCGCCCGGCGATTCACTGCCCGTACAGGTTTTTACGCATACTGTGACCGCTATAGGGGTTAAGCCCGACGCGCGCTCGTCCGATTCGGTGGATCGGGAGGGACCCATGCCGGGCATCACGGTCCTCGTCATCGACGACGATGTGTCGATCCACAGAGCCGTGGAGCGGCGCCTCGAAGGCGTCGTCGATCAGGTGCTCAAGGCGGAAACTCCCACCAAGGGACTCCAGATCGCAATCCAGGAGAAACCGGACGCCATTCTGCTCGACATCAACATGCCGCAAATCGACGGCTTCAAGGTCTGTCGCCATCTCCAGGAGAATCCCGCGACACACGACATCCCGATCCTCTTCCTCACCGCCGATCGCAACTCGGGCAATCTCGCGAAGGCACTCGACGCGGGAGCCTCCGACTACATCTCGAAACCCTTCAACGAAGTCGAACTCGAGGCGCGTGTGCGGGTTGCTCTGCGCACCAAGCGGTTGATCGACCTGCTGCGAGAAAAAGCGCGGATCGACGCCGTTACGGGTTTGAACAATCGGGCCGCGATGGACGATTCGCTCGTCGCCGCGGCTTCCGCATTTCGTCGGACCGGCCAGCCGGTCGCGCTTTTGATGATCGACCTCGACCACTTCAAGGAGATCAACGACAGCTTCGGACACGGCGTCGGTGACGATGTCATCCGCAAGGTAGGCGCATCGATTCGCGGCGGCTGTCGCCCGTACGATATCGCGTGCCGATTCGGCGGCGACGAATTCGGCGTGATTCTCGGGCAGACCGAAGGTCAGTGTGCCGAACAGATCGCGAAGCGGATCCTGAGCGAGATCAGCAAGATCAAGATTCGCACGGGAGGCGACGTGATCGAAGTCGCCTGCAGCGCGGGGCTGGTTTCGGCAACGCAAATGCCGACCGACTTCGAGCCCGCCGACCTGCTCAAAGCCGCGGACGCGGCACTCTACCGGGCCAAGAGCGAGGGCAGAAACCGCCTGTGCGTCGCGACGCCCACAGGCTGACTTCACGCGAGTATCGACTTTCTCCGTCGGCCCTCCGATCCGATCCCGGTGCTACCGTGAGCCCGAAGGCGAATCGCCCGCCGACGGGAGCGATCCAGTGCCGCGCTGCGTTGAAACGATCGCGAAGATCCTGGGCCGCCCGGATCGCGGACCCGCTGGCGTGAGGCGCGCACCACACTGGATGGCGAGATCCTTCGCGCTCGCCGCAGTGTTGGCTGGGGCGAGCGCGTGCGGCGGAAGTCCACCAACGCGGGAACGTCCGCGCGAAGTGATTCTCCGCTCCGAGGACGTCGACCGCAAAGTCGGCGAACAGACCGCCGAGGACGTGGACGGCGAGCTCGGGCTGGTCAAGGACCCGGAACTCGTCACTTACGTCACCCAGGTGGGCGCTCGACTCGCGCGCCACGCACCCATGCGTCGCTTTGAGTACACGTTCCAGATCGTCGATCAGGATCTTCCCAACGCGTTCGCGCTGCCCGGCGGCTTCATCTTCATTTCGCGCGGCCTGCTCGCGCTGGCCAACAGCGAGGACGAACTCGCAAGTGTTCTCGGACACGAAATCGCCCACGCCTTCTCGCGCCACGCAGCCGCGCGCCAGGAAGTCGGACACAGCCTTCCCGCGCAGATCGACTGGCTCCAGGGCGCCTACCTCGCGCGTTACGGCCGCGAGCAGGAGCTCGAAGCGGACCGGCTGGGTCAGGCGCTCGCGGCGAGCGCGGGCTACGACCCCAACGGACTCGTCGCGTTTCTGCGCGAGCTGGAGAAAACCGAGCGCTTGCGACTCGGCAACTCTCGCCTCCCCGGCTTCTGGGACACCCACCCCTCGACGAACAGCCGCGTCGCCGAAGCCAGCGCACGCGCGAACATGACCCGCTGGGCGCGCGAGGTACCGATCGCCGCGACCCACGCCGACTTCTTGGAGCGCATCGATGGCCTCGCGACCGGTGCGCGCGCCTCCGAGGGCGTGTTCATCAAAGACGCCTTCATGCACGCGGACCTCGACATCTACATCCACTTTCCGCCGGGCTGGGATACCGCCAACACCCACCGCGCCGTCGGAGCGATGTCTCCGAAGCGCGATGCCCAGATTTTTCTCGAACTTCAGGGCCCCGGTAACGACCTGGTGCGCGCGGCTGGCGAATACGTCGCCGAGCTCGCGGATTCGGGCTTTCGGCTCGAAGGCACGCAAAGCGTTCGGATCGGCGAGTATCCCGCGCTTCGCGCCGAGGGTCTGTTCGTAAGCCCGGGCGGCGCACTCAAGGTGGTGCTGACCTGGCTGGAGCGCGCGGACTTGATCTACCGCTTTACCGCCGTCGCACCGGCGAATGCGTTCCGACTCTACACAGGAACTTTTCGCAATGTCCCGCGCAGCTTTCGAGGGCTCGAAGACCACGAGCGCGAAAAGATCCAGGAAACCCGCTTGCGGATCGCGGTCGCGCGCGCAGGTGAGAATCTCACGGAACTCAGCGAGCGCACCGACAACCACTGGGATATCCAGCAGACCGCCGTAATGAACGACCTGTTCGCGGACCACGTGCTCGGCCCGGGCCAACTCGTGAAGATCGCAGTCGCCGAGAACTACCAGCCCGACAGCGACGAAACCAAGACCGATTGAGCGTTCACCTGCGCGAGCGCCCGAGCCAGCAATCCAGTTGGCGCGAGCGACTCGTCGGCATCAACCGGATCGAGCGGGCTGCGCACCGCGGGTCGAAGAGCAGCTTCGGCGCCGGCGCTGCAGCCTGCATACAGAAAAAATCCAGATCTCGTGGACCCGGCGGTTCGCGGTCTCTCATCGCGGACCGCGCCGTTCCAGCACCGGGGGAACGGGGAGAGTCCGACCGCAGTTCGGTATCGAAGAGGCCAGCGCTCGCGGCGTTGCTATTCCTCTACCGGGAGGCTCTCGTCATCCAGTTTTTCGCGACGCACCTGCTCGAAGCCGGCAGCGACGTCCCCACCGTGCAAGAGCTGCTCGGCCACAAGGACCTGGCCACGACGATGATCTACACCCATGTGCTCAACCGCGGCCCCGCCGGCGTCCAGTCCCCGGCGGACCGCCTGCTCGAAGATTGACCCTGCAAACCCGAGCTCGAATTCGCTTCGCGGCGCGATCATCTCCCCGCGGGCGCGACGACGGCCGTACTCAGGCAACGAGCCGATTTATACAGACCTGCATAATACCGCGCTCGCCTCGCGCGCCGCGCGTCACAACACTAGAACGCACGGTAGCTTACGCCGTTTGAGCGGGTATCTTCCGAACCAATTTAGACTGACCGCCTCGCCGCGTTCGCGGTATTAGGCGGGTCTGTCTAATACACGTTAGCCCGTCCAAGAAATAGTCGTTCGGACGATGTCAACTTAACCGAGGAGGACGCCAATGAAGTACGTGATCAGCTGGTTCGAACGCCCGCAGGGTTCCCCCATCGAGTACGAGAATGCCCAGAAGCGAATCCTTGA
>CAZBSV010000008.1:0-2579 GCA_964494795.1 uncultured Spirochaetales bacterium
GTCCTGTCCCACGACGCGTTCCACCAGAACCGTCTTACCGGACTTGGATGGGCCCGAGACGGAGACAACCTCGCCGGGTGTAGCTAGAGCATCTCGCAGGCGCCGTTCGAGGTGCTCCGCCCCTCGCTCTACGTACGTATGCTTCGGAAAGTCGCTCGGCGTGAATATGTCCGTCGCTTTCAGCTTTGCCACGGCTCGCTACCTCCCGCGTCGCCCTCGCGTCGGCGATTGCACTGCCAGAAACCACGCTGAACGCCCGGCGACATCACCACGGCAAACGCCAGAACCCTACCACGTGCAGCATGCAGAGCGGCGATCGGGCACCTGGAACCGTGTTGGGAGGCAGCGAAAATCGTTCTACGCTCGTTGAGCATGAAGAAGCCTGCTCTTCTTGACACGATGATTCTCACGTATCTGGCCGAGGCGATGGCTGGCGACTACCAGCCAGATCGTGACGCGGATTCAGCTCTTCGCAACGAGCGAGTGGCTGCATTCCGGCTCTTCCTCTGGCATCGCCTGGGTGTGGGAGAGACAGCGGTGAAGCAGTCTCAGCGAACTCTCTCGAGCGAATGGCTGGAAAGACTAGACCGTCTCGTAATGATTCATCTTTCTGAGTATCGAGTGTCGGATGCACGGAGCGCCGGAATGAACTCTCGGGTTCAAGAACTGGTCTGCTACCACAGCGACCCCGAGGACTGCCGACTCGTCGCCGAGGCGGAGGCTTTGGGTGTGGATTGTTTAGTGACCTTCGACTCCCGATTGATGAAGCGCTTATCGCCTCGTACCGGTGTTCATTTGTGTGGCGCAGCAGTGTATTGGATCGAGCTTGGCATCCCACGCGGAACGCCCCCCACGATCGTGCCGGCGTGGACCAATCCGATCAGGAATCGAAACTGGTGGCACTGGGACTGACTCTGCCACCCAGCTCTGTGTTCGCATGCAAACTCCTCGAGGTAGGTTTCGTACGCCAGGCGAAGACCGGGACAGCGAGTCGAAGACTCGTAAACCCAGTCTGCAAAGTCGTCGACGGAAGCGGGCTCGCGAATGCCGTATAGCCGCAGGTCTCGGCGGAACTTCTCCCGGAAGTGGTGATCGAGGCGCGGCGGGCTCGGCAACGCGCGGTCAGCTGACAACGACGCCTGGAGGCGCTGCACCCATTCGGTAGAGCGCTGGAACACATCGGGACGACTCTGCCAGATGGTGAACACAGTCTCGGCAAGGCCGTGGTGAAGATAACCAGCGGTTGGCGCAGGCCCGGAGATCGGAATCGCCGCGTCCAAGCGGTCAACGAATGGGTCGATTGCCACGTACTCGATCCCGGAGCTATGCGATTCGATCGCTGCCTCGATCTCACGCGGGGAGATCTGCCCGTTTGCGAGGTAGGTGATCGGCAGCGTCTCCAGGTCATTCAGCAGGCGCGTGATTACCGTATCCGATGAGGGATCGATCAAAGGTGCTGCGAGCTCGAAGACAACCGTCGGAGTGATTGCGAGCTCGTGGACTCCGCGCTGTAATCGGTCGCGGAAATCGTCTAGCCGCACCAGACCTCGATTCTGGAGAAGTCCGATCAAGTCACTCGTGTCCAGCAGGATGCGCAATCGGTTACCACACCACGCACCGGATTCGCGTGCACCTAGCGGCCGACAGCGATCGCACGAGTACTACGCGCTTCCGGGGGACCAGGGCCTTCGAGCCAGCCTCGCTCGGCCAACACTGTTCGCGCGAGGAGAATCTGCTGTGGAGCGAACATGCGTTTGTGCTCGCTCCATTCGTAGGTCTTCGCGACCAAGTCATTCGCCGCGGTCACGTGCTCGCGAGTTGCGAGCCAGTGGACGGTTGCGAGAAGCTCGAGGCCGAAGGACGACTCGAAGCCTTCCACCAGGTCGGCGACCCGGTCGAAGTGGCGGCGGGTTTTCGGGCGCGCTTCGAGGACCGCGTGCGCGGACTCCACTGCGCCGGGCAGCAGATCCAAATCCTTGTCCGGAGCGTCGCCGCCGGCGCCGTATCCGGTGATGAAGTGGCCTTCGATCGCGGCGAGCACATGGCGCAGGTTCTCCGCGTATGGACCGTAAGGTCCTTTGGTCAATCGGAGGCGCAGCGGCTCGCCGGACTCCTGCATGAAGTACATCAGCTTGTGAACTTCGAGGAGCGAGATGAACGGATCGAGCATGCCCACCAGGTAGCGCTCCATCAGGCCCACGAGCGCTGCGCGACCGGGCGTCATCTTCGGGGCCTTGGCGGGAGTTGCACGCCGCTGATCGGCAGGTGATTCGGATCGCGGCTCGAATACGACAACCTTCACGTCCGGGAGCCCAGCCAGCGCGTGCTCGATGCGAGGGCGCACTTCGGACCAATCCAGACCACCCAATCCCGCCCCGAGGGGGGGCACGGCGATCGAGCGAATGCCGCGCGTGCGGATCTCGCTCGCCAACGCCTCGAGCCCCGCCTCGATGTCCTCGATCCGCGACTTGTTGCGCCAGTGGCGCTTGGTCGGGAAGTTGATGATCGAGCGCGGGTTCGTCGGCCGGTCGAGCTCGAACACGAACAACCGCCCGGGCTGCACCGAGCCCTCACGGCAG
>CAZBSV010000009.1:0-12307 GCA_964494795.1 uncultured Spirochaetales bacterium
TCGTGTTGCGCAGCCGCGAGTTTGGAAATTCAGACAAGCGAATCGGGTGAACGGAGGCTCTGGTGCGCGGGTGCGGGGGGGAGGCGCCATCGGGCTCAAACACCATGTCGCCCGATGGCGCCTCCCCCCCGCACCCGGCGGCTAGTTTGCGAGGTGAGCGTCGGCGCGTGCACGACGGTCTTTTTCGATTCGAAGAAAACCCATGCAAGGAGCGGGAGACGGGAGGGGATCCCGCGACGTGGGGTTCGAGCGGGAGACGGGAGGGGATCCCGCGACGTGGGGTTCGAGCGGGATCCCCTCCCGTCTCCCGCTCCTAAAGGCCGCTCCGCGAATCGCAAGTTCGATCGCACCGCCGTCGCGATCCAAATCCAGGACAAAGAAAACCCCGGGAGCAGGTACCTGACCCGATGCGGCTACGGCATCCGCGCTCCCGGGGCGGTGGCTCTGGGAACCGTGCGTCCCAGTTACACCGAAACGATACGAAAATTCGGTTCGGCGCCTAGGACGCCACCACCTCACTCACCGTAGTTCGTGTTTGATGCACCGAATCACCTCCATTCCGGCGTCGAGGACACCCAGCGAGGCCCAGACCCCGCCTCCAGTCCCGGTTTGCGGAGTGGTCGCCGTTACCTCCCCTCCGGGCCGCCTCGCGCTCCGGCACAATCGACCGGACGCGAAACTCGGGGGCGAGTGAGGCCCCCTCGGTCGCAGAACGTATCCGATGGCCGCGCGGCGCTCCAGGGCAGCTCGCTGGCCACGCAGCGCGCCGGAAGTCGCTAGGATCGAAAGCTCGGCCCCGCAACCGCCTCCCGCGCTGAACCAAACGGATGAACGACGGTGTTCCAGTTCCGCATCTTCACGCTTTTCATCGTCGCAGCGGTCGCGGCCGCCGGCTGGGCGCTCACGTGTGGAGCCTGGCGGCTCGAACGGGAGGTCGATCGAGTCGGACCGCTCGATCCTCGCGAGTTCGCGCGGCTCACCGTGATCACCGTGGGAACCGGCGATCGCCACGAGAACCCCGTGCGCCGCGGCCCCGCAATCGCGATCGGACTCGGCGCGCAGATCGCGCTCGTGGACGCGGGTCGCGCGTCGGCCGACGCACTGCGCGTGGCGCGCATTCCGGTCCGACAACCCGACAGCGTCTATCTCACGAGCTTGCTGCCCGAGAACACCGTCGGGCTCGACGATCTGCTGCTCGTCGGTTGGATCGACGGCCGGGATGCGCCCTTGCGGATCGTGGGGCCTCCGGGAACCCGCGCGCTCGCCGCAGCGCTGATGCGCGCGCACCGCTCCGGGATCGACGCGCGCGCGGGCGGGGTGGGGATCCGTTCCGCGGAACCGAGTTTCGAAGTCGTCGAGATCTCGGACGGCTGGTCGGAGCAGGTCGGCGAACTCGAGGTGCGCGCGGGAGAACTCCCGGGTGGGCCGATCGCTGCCTTCGCCTACCGCTTCGAAGCGCGCGGCCGCTCCGCGGTGATTGCGGGGACGGGTTGGGCCGACGCCGCGCTGATCGAGTTCGCTCGCGGTGCGAATCTGCTGAGTCACGAAGCCGTCTACATCCCGACGCCAGAAATCGCCGCGCAGATGGAATTCGACGAAGACCCGGAGCGCTTGCTGCGCGCCGCGCGCGAACACACCGCAATCGACGCGGTCGGCGCGCTCGCCGAGGCGGCCGGTGTCGAAACCCTGGTGCTGGTTCGGATGCGTCCGCCGCCGATCTACGAGCTGCAGATCACGAGCGTGGTGGACGACAGCTTCGGCGGACGCGTCGCCATCGCCGAGGACGGGGACGAGTTCACACCGTGATCCCGAGTTCTTCGGGGTCGGCGCCACGCGTCGGACCGCTTCCTCTTGGCTCGCGAAACATCGGCGGCACGTACTCGGGCCGATCCTCGCGCGCGCGCTCACCGGTAAAACGCCGCCGCTGCTCGACGTAATAAGGTTCGTCGGGCTCCAGCGCGATCGCTTCGTCGATCGTGCGAATCGCGTCAGCGTCGAGCCCGAGCCCGAACTGCACCTCGGCGAGCGTGTCGAGGACGGTGGCCTCTGAGCGCTGCGTCTCTGCGACCGCTCGTTCTGCGAGCAGCAACGCCGCTTCGAGCTGTTCCTGCGTGACAGCGTCCGAGACCGCAATCATCCAGGCGTGATCGTTGAGTTCCGCCGGAGAGATTCCGGGCAACTGCGCCTTCCGCGCCGCGTAGCGGGCGACCGCATTGCCTTCGCCGAAGAGATCCGTGGCGGCCGTAGCGATGGATATCACCGTCGCCAGCACCAAGACCCCGCACGCCGCTCGAATCCAAGGCGCTGGCGGAGCCGTCATGCGGCGGGCAACCAGGGCCGTCGCGAGCGCGCCCGAAATCAGTCCGCCGAAATGCGCGGCGAGTGCGATGAAGGGAAGCAGCGCACCGAGCAGGAGATTGATTGCGAGAAGGATCCAGAGGCTGCGACGGGGGAAACGCCAGACGGCGGGGAGTTCCTCGGCGCGGCGATAATCCAACCAGAGAACGCTTCCTGCCAGGCCGAACGCGATGCCCGATGCGCCGACGACCATCGAATTGCCGAACGCACCCCCGGTGAACATCGCGCCGATCCCTGCGGCACCCATCACGCATGCGGTGCGCGCGGCACCCAGAGGGCGCTCCACGAGAAGCCCGAGAGCCATCAGCGCCACGAGATTGAACGCAATGTGGGCGAAGCCCGCAAAGCCCCCCTGCGCGTGAAGCAGATTCGCGGTCAGGATGCGCCAGAGGTCTCCGTCTTCGACGAGCGCGGGACTGTAATGGCCCGCGAGCGTGACCCGAAAGCCCATCGCCAGCTGGACGAGGTAGACGAATACACACAGCGCGATCAGCGTCCATGTCGCGCGCTGCTTGGGTGCGCGTTCTCCGATTCGGTCGAGCCGTTCCATCTGGGCGAGGCGCTGCATGCCGTCGGGCAGATCGCGAATCCGCGCGCGCAATGCGTCCACCAGGCGCTCGGGTGCGTCGTAGTTCTCGAAAACGGCGCGCGGGAGCAGATACACGGAATCTCGCGCGCCGAGCCACAGGGCCTGCGCGGACAGCGCGATGTGCGTGATGTCGCAATATCGCGTGAAGACCTGAGTGGCGCGACGCGGGTTTCGGGGATGCCAGATTCCGTCGCCATCGAGTGCGACCGGTGAATGGTCGCCGCGTAGCGAGAACGTATTGCCGGTACCCGCAAAGGAGTCAAAGCGAAAACTCACAGCGAGAGGCTAGCGCGCGAGATCTAACGCCGCGGGACGGGTAGCGTCGGGAAGATTCGGCTGTAGATCAAGAAGACGAGCGCGAACGCGCCGAAGAATCCCACCGCGATACCCAACTGGATCGGCCCGAGCCAGGCGAGGCCATCCTGCGCGACGAGCGACGGCCAGACCAGCACGTTTCGCTCGAGCCAGAAGCCGATCAGCATGATGACGGCGACGGGGCCGACGATGTACCAACTGCGCTTCGGCGCCTGGCCGAGCAGCATCCAGAACGGAATGATCCAACAACCCGCCCACGCAATCAGCGAGGTCGCCACGTAGGGTTCCCCGAGGCGCTCGAACACGAAGAACGAGGTGTCCTGGAGGAACTGCGAACCAAGGCGGAGCTCGAAGAACTGGGTTTCTTCCGGAAGGTTTCCGTACCAGATCACGATGTACTGCGAGAAGAACAGATACATCCAGAAGATCGAGAACGCGAACAACATCTTGCCGAGGTCGTGGAATCGATCCTTGGTGAGCTCGCCCTCCCAACCCGGCGCGTTGCGGAGCAGCACGCAGATGACGGTCGTCATCGCGATTCCCGAAAGGAAGCCACTCCAGCCGAAGTACCAGCCGAACATGGTCGAGAACCAGGTCGGCGTGAGCGACATGACCTGGTCGTAGCCGACGACCGTGTACCCGAACGCATAGATGAGCGCGATGATCGGCGCGAGCACGCGCAACTTGCGGGCCGATTCAGCGAGCTCGACCTCGTCGCCGCGCCAGTTTGCGCTCCAGCGCGCGAACATGGCCTTCGCGCGGGGCGCCTTCTCTGCTGCACCGTGGAGCGCAGGCCGCACCGATAGCTTGAGGAAGCGAAGCGACAGCACGGTCAGCACGAACAAGATCGCGAGGTCCGTGATGTAGACCCGCGGGATCGTCAACCAGCCCTCTTTGCCCCTCGGCGCGCCGTGGATCCAGTTGGTGTGAATCGATTCGCGGCCGAAGTAGCCGATCGCGAGCAGCGCGAAGCTGATCGGAACCCAGGCGGCGAGACCCTCGGCGACGTGGCGGATCGGTCCGGGCCACTTCGCGTCGATGATCACGATCGCGCACGCGAGGCAGAGGCCGCCCTGCGAGAGCGTCGCCCAGTAGATGAAATTGACGTGGTAGGCGCGCCAGGTGGTATCGGGATCCGTCGACAGACCATACCCGAACGCCGCGATACCGATCGCCACCATTGCGCCGCAGATCCCGATCAGAGAAACCGGCAACTCGCGCGGATTCGCCCGCTCCGCTGAAAACGCGCTCACTTCAGACTCCCATTCGGATTCTCGAGGTATCGCAGATAGTTCACGATGTCCCAGCGGTCGTCCGGTTGAATTCGGCTGTAGCTCGGCATGCGCCGCCGGCCGTAGCGAATCGTGGTGTAGATGTGTCCATCGCTGCGGATGCGCGCGATGCTCGTCGGACCCGCGATTGGGAGCACGCCCGCGAGCGGCCCTTTGAGCGCACCCGTCATGCTCACCAGGCCATCGCCAAGCCCGCTCATGCCGTGGCACGCCGAACAGAAGCGCTCGTACTGAACGCGCCCGTTTTCGATCGACACCAGGTTCGCGGCGCGCGGATTGACGAGCACATCGGAAGCCGCGTCGACGATGTTGGATACGGGTGCTTCGCCGCCGTCGATCGGGACACTGCCCTCGGGCGGCGTGAAGCCCTGCGCCTGGTCTTTGTAGGTCACTTCTTCGAAGGCCTGGACGGACTTCTGCCACTTCATCTGCGGGAACCAGTCGTTCGACCACTGCTCCCAGCATCCCACCATCGAAGTCAGCGACAGCGCGACAAGAACGAACAGCGAGCGCGACAGGCGTTGCGGGCTACGACTCGACAAGGTTGACCTCTGTCGCGTCGTTTTCCCGCAGGAGTGCATCAATCTCGGCGACGTCCTGCTCGCGGCAGCCAACCACGACGCCGAAATCCTCCGCTGAGAACCGCGGGCTGTAGGCCGGATCGATCTTGAACTTCGGGAGCTTGCCGAAGATGAACAGGCCGGCGACCGTCATCAAACCGCCGAACAGGATCGTGAGCTCGAAGGCGATGATCGTGTAGGGCGGAATCGAGGCGAAGGGCTTGCCGCCGAGCATGATCTGCCAGTTGTTCGACATCCAGATCGTCATCGCGTAGCCGGTGACCACGCCCGTGAGGCCGCCGATCAAGGTCAGCAGGCGAATCCTGCTGGGTTTGGGATGAACCGCGTCGTCCAGCTCGGGAAACGGAGCCGGCGCGTAGGTCTCGATATCCGCATAGCCCCGCCCGCGCAGCTGCTTGACGGCAGCCGCCGCCTGACCGGGAAGCTCGAAGATGCCAACCAATCTCGCCATCAGTGGGCCCCTTGCGCGCGGTGCGCCTTCTCGTGAATCGCAATCTCCTTCATCTCAGCGATCGCGATGACCGGGAAGAGTTTCAGGAAGATCAAGAAGAAGGTGCAGAAGAAACCGAAACTCCCGGCGAGGATTCCCATCTCCGGCCAGCTCGGAATGAATTCACCCCAGACCGCCGGAACGTATTCGCGCGACAGCCCCGTGATGATGATGACGTAGCGCTCGAACCACATGCCGATGTTGATCAATACCGAGAGCACGAAGAGGAACGGCACGTTGACGCGCAACCTCTTGAACCAGAGCAGCTGCGGCAAGACGGTATTGAAGATGATCATCACCCAGGTCGAGATCCAATACGGGCCGAACGCGCGCAACCAGAAGGCAGTCTGCTCGGCCTCGACGCCGCTGTACCACGAGATGAAGTACTCCGACGCGTACGCGTAGCCGCAGATCGTCGACGTCAGCAGGATGAAGCGCGACATGTTCTCGAAGTGATAATCGGTGATGTAGGCCTCGAGGCCGAAGATCCGGCGCACCGGGATCATCAGCGTGAGCACCATCGCGAAACCCGAGAAGATCGCGCCCGCGACGAAGTACGGCGCGAAGATCGTGGTGTGCCAACCGGGCACGAGAGCCACCGCGAAGTCCCAGGAAACGACGCTGTGGACCGAGAGCACGAGCGGCGTCGCGAGGCCCGAAAGGTGCAGCACGGAGCGGTTGTGGGCCTTCCACTGGCGGGAACTCCCCACCCAACCGAGCGAGAGAACCGTATACAGCACCTTCTTCCAACCCGTCGCACGGTCGCGCGCGATCGCGATGTCCGGAATCAATCCCACGAACAGGAACAGGATCGAAACCGTCCCGTAGGTGCTGATCGCAAACGTATCCCAGAGCAGCGGACTCTTGAAGTTCACCCAGAGTCCGCGCTGATTCGGATACGGCAGGATGAAGTACGACTTCCAAATCCGGCCGACGTGGATGCCGAGGAATTGCGCGGCCGTGAGCACCGCAAACACCGTCATTGCCTCGGCGCCGCGGTTGATCGCGTTGCGCCACTTGGCGCGGAACAAGAAGAGGATCGCCGAGATCAGCGTGCCCGCGTGCGCGATGCCGACCCAGAAAACGAACGTGACGATGTAGACGCCCCAGAAGATGGGGTGCGCGTAGCCCGCAATTCCAAGTCCCTTGTAGACCTGATAGACCCAGATCGCGCCGGCAAGGTGCATGAAGAAGAGCGACAGCCCGAGCAGGAACCAGTAGCCCGAGGAAGCTCCCTTCATCACGGCCAACAGGTCGCGATTGGTCTGGGAATCCGGCGGCAAGGGAACCGGTCGGATCATTCCGGCAGCAGTGTCGGTGGGCGGCGGCGTCATGCTTGGGTTCCCGGCGTGCCACGCCTCACCTTCGAGAGATAGGTGATCGCGGGCCGCGTGTTCAGGAAATGCAGGGCGTGGTAGGCGCGCGCCTCACCGGCGTCGGCCTTCTTCGACGCTGCGCTCTCGTCGTCCTTCAGATTTCCGAACGTGATCGCCTGGGTGGGGCACGTCTGCGCGCAGGCCGGCGTGACCTCTCCGTCCGCGATCGGCCGGCCTTGATCCTTCGCTCCCTGGCGTCCGTTTTCGATCCGCTGGATGCAGAACGTGCACTTCTCCATCACGCCCTGCCCGCGCACCGTCACGTCGGGGTTGAGCAGCAGATTCATCGGCTCGGCAACGTTCTCGATCGCGTAGTCGAACCAGTTGTAGCGGCGAACCTTGTAGGGGCAGTTGTTCGAGCAGTACCGCGTGCCGATGCAGCGGTTGTAGATCATCCCGTTCAAGCCTTCGGCGTTGTGATAGGTCGCAAACACCGGGCAAACAGGTTCGCAGGGAGCCGCGCCGCATTGTTGGCAGAGCATCGGCGAGTGACGCACGTCGGTGTTGCCTAGCTCTTCGTGGTCCATGGGGTGATTGCGGCCCGTGACGAGTTCCTGGAAGCCATCTCCGATGTAGCGCTCGATCCGCAGCCAGTGCATCTGGCGATCGAGCAGCACCATCTCCTCGCCGACCGTCGGCACGTTGTTCTCGATCGAGCACGCGACCATGCACGCGCTGCAGCCATTGCAGCGATCGAGGTCGATCGCCATCCCCCAGCGATACGGGCTCTCGGGAGTGCTGTCGTCGACCGGATCGTAGGCCTTGCGCATCTCGTGACTGCCGCCGTGGCCAGCGCCGTGCGCTTCGCCGTGCTCTTCGCCGTGGCTAGCGCCGTGCTCATCGCCATGTGACTCGGCGGCCTTGGCGCCTTCTGCGAGCGCGACGAGCGAGACGGCTTCGCCGAGCTGGCGGCCGCGCTTGTTGTCGAACTCCTCGGTCTTGGCGATGCGTCGGTGGGCGCCGGTTCCGCGCACGTCGGCCCGCGTCGTCAGCCAGGCGCGGCCTCCGGTTTCGTCGGTCAGCGCGGGCAGAATCGAGATCACGTTCACGCCGCGCGTTCCGCCGGGTATGCCGTCTTCGGTGCGCGACGCGTTGATGCCGACGCTGTGGCCCTGACCGATCGGGATCGCGATCACGTCGTCGCGGATGCCGCCCCGAGGCACGACCGGCAGCTGTACCTCACCCGCGCTCGTCCGCACCGAGAGCACGTCACCGTATTCGACGCCGAGCGCCTTCGCAGCTGTGTGGCTGATCTCGGCCCACGACTGCCAGGCCACCTTCATCACCGGATCGGGCGTCTCCTGCAACCACGGCAGGTTCGCGCCGCGACCGTCGGACAGCAGCGGCGACGGAACCGGCATCAACAGCAACGAACCCTCGCCCGCGAAGCGGGGCTCGGTGAAACTCAGCTCCGAAACATTCAGCGCGAGTGCGAACTCGCCCGCGGCGGCCGCATCGCCGAACACGCCGCCCCGCGCGAGCGCCGCGCGGAAGTCGGTGTCCGACCAGGCCTGTTCGAGAACCGTGCGGAAGCTGCCGCTCGGAAGTTTTTCGGCCACGGCTTCGCCCATCGCCTTGGCGGTTTCGATCAGCGTGTCGCCGAACGCCCGCGTGTCGTGCAGCGGGCGGAGGGTCGGCTGAACGATCGAACGCACGCCGGGTCGCGGCGCGTGGTCGCTCCAGCTCTCCATCGGCGTGTGATCGGGCAGTATTAGATCCGCGCGCTCGCTGGTCTCGTCGGGCCCGGAAGCGGTCGAGATCACGAAGCCGACCTTCTCGAGGGCCGCTGCAAACGCCGAGGCGGCGGGCAGCGAGTAGATGGGATTCGAGTCGTGGATCAGCAACACCGAGACGGATCCGGCTTTCATCCGATCGACGAGCTGCGTCATTTCGCGGAAGCTCGCGACCGAATCCGCTGCGCGTGCTTCGGACATCGGGATCACGGTCTTGCCGATCGCGCCGACGGCCGCGTTGAGGATCAGCACCGCCGTCGCCGTCGCGGTGGCCCGTTGACTGGTCAGCGCGATGCCGGGTGGCAGTGCCACCGGCCGCTCCGCGGCGAACAGCGCTTCTCCCAGGCGCTGGATGGTCTTCGCGGGAACCTCCGTGATCGTCGAGACCGAGTTCGCGCCGAAGCCGCTGAGAATCCCCCGAAGCTGATCCGCGTGGGGCACCTCTTCACCGCTGACCCGAGCCGCGTCGAGCGCCGCGAGCGCGATACCGAGTGCGAGCACGCCTTCGCTGCCGGGCTTCGCGGGCAACCACTCGTCGGAATTGCCGGCAGTGAGCGTGAGCCGCGGTCCGACGTATACGAGCCGCGCCCCGCCGCCTTCGCGATCGACCGTCCGCGCATCCGCGAACTGTCGTCCGTGCTCGACCGGAGACGTCCAGCTCTCGAGAAAATCCGAGCCGAAGTCGATGATGAAGTCGGCGTCCGAAAGATCGAAACGCGGTCGGCTGGCGACGCCGAAGACGGCGCGCGCGGCTTCCGCGAGCGCCGTGTAATCGAAGGGTTCGTAGACGGTCCGCCCGCCCGCTCCCACCGCGGCGACCCATTGATCGATCAATCCGGCGAGCGTGGGTCCCACCAGTCCGCCGAGTACGTGGGTGCGCTCGCCCGCCGCGGCGACCTTCTCGGCCACGAGCACGTGCGCGTCTTGCCAGCTGATGGGAGCGAATCCCCCTTCCGCCTGGCGCAGCATCGGACCCGGGTAGCGGTCCGGCAGATAGGTTCGACCGATGCTCGCCTGTCCGCGCGCGCACAGCGCGCCCCGGTTGACCGGGTGATCGGGGTTTCCCTCGAGCTTGATCGGGCGACCTTCGCGGGTGCGCACGTGGAGCCCGCAGCCCGCCGGGCATTCCTGGCAGGTCGACGCGTAGATGACGGCGAGACCCGGCGTGATCTCCTCGGGCTGAACGATGTAGGGGATCAGCTTCTGCACGGGATCGCTGCAACCGCTGGCCGCAGCCGCGCCAGCACTCACGCCGACGAGCTTCAGAAAATCGCGACGATCGATCTCGGGCATGAATCCCTATCCCCTGGGTTTCCCCAACCAGCCACTTCTAGTAGTGGCAGGTGTAGCAATCCTGCGAAACGCGCTTTTCACGGTGGCATTGAATGCACCAGCCCATCTCGAGGGTCTGGGTGGGCAGTCCCCACGGCCACCACTTCGTATCTTCTTGCACCAGGACCTTGTCGAGTTCCTCGACGCGCCCGTGGCATTGCTGGCAATCCACACCCGCTTTGACGTGGCGGTTGTGGCGGAACTGGACGTGCTCCGGAAGCCGGTGGATCTGCAGCCACTCGATCGGCCGCGGATCGTCGGTCTTGCGCGACTCCCAGTGCTCCTTGAGGGTGCGGATCCCCGACAGCTCGTCATAGCTCGCGGGAAACTGGCTATGGCAACCCATGCACGTCTCGACGGAGGGAACCCCGGCCGACGGCGAGCGATCCGTTCCCGAGTGGCAGTACTGGCAGTCGATCTGGAACACGCCGGCGTGGTGCTTGTGGCTGAACGGAATTGGCTGCACGAGGCCGGGCGTGGTCTCGTCGAGCGCCGCGGCGTGCGAGAGACACGCGGAGCGGCTGGGCCACGGCGTGTCGAATTCCTGCGGGATTTCGATCGCCAGACCCGGATCCTGCTGCTTGAGCGCACGGAGTTCGTGCGCCTCGCAGACGCTGCGGGCGACGAGTGCGTCTGCCTCCGCTGCCCGGGCGAGCGCGGGAACCTGCACCACGGCGCTCGCGAGGCCGATTGCGGCGATCGCTACGGGCGCGGTCAGGAGTTGGCGAAATTTCGGACAATGGGTCGTCATGCGCGAACTGTCGGCCCCTTCAGGAGTCTCGATTTCCAAGCTCGATTCCCAAGCTCGATTCCCAAGTTGGCCTGCGAGTTCGCTCGCAGACCCATCGCCGACGCCTGCGCCGATCCAAGCAACGCCGCGTCTTGCCCTTTTCCTTCGCCGATCTTCCCGATCTTCCCCGATCCGTTTGCCCGCTGCGCGCTCGCATTCCGGAATTGCTCGGATCCGTTCGGAACGCAAATACCGATAAGGCAGAACAGCCGGGAAACACCCGAAGGGTGCTCCTAGACGGGCCATTGACGGCCGGTGGGATACTACGGAAGGTGGGGCTAGTCAAGGCAACTGGGCACGCTTTCCGCGCGGTTGCCGAATTGGAACCCCGGAAGTCCGAATCGCGCAGGCCGTGAAGCGACTTCATCGCAAGCTTCTCTGGAATCAACTGTCGTTTTATTTTTGATGCGAAACCACAGGCCTGCGCGAGAGCCGTCGAATCGCCCCGCCGAGAGAGAGCCCCCGCAGCAACAATTTTCGCAAACGAATTCAATATCTTCGGTGCTATAAAGCACGGGTCGATCGGCTCGGTGGGCGGCCTGATGCCGCCGGGACGACGGCGCGAGAGTCGCGTGGGGTCGCGAAACCCAGGCCGCTATGCGGCGGGAGCGCCCGGCGCGCATGCGAGGGAGGATCGTGCGATGCCCGTCAGTCCGGAATTGCTCGAAATACTTGTCTGCCCGGAGACCCGACAGCCCGTCGTTCTGGCGTCTGGAGAAATCCTGGCGAAGCTCAACCGCGAAATTGCCGAGCAGCGGCTGCGCAACCGCGGCGGAGAGCGCGTCTCGTCGCCGATCGCCGAAGGCCTCGTGCGCGAGGATGGCCGAATCCTGTACCCGGTCGACGACGGGATTCCGGTGATGCTGATCGAGGAGTCGATCGAACTAGCGTGATCCGGCGCCGCGCGAACGCGCGGCCGCTGCTTGCAACGCGAATGCGGTCCGGAATGGTGTGCGGGTCGCGCGGATCCGATGATGTGACATGCGGATCCGAGGGGGAGGGGCCATCGGGCTCAAACACCATGTCGCCCGATGGCCCCTCCCCCTCGGACCCGGCGGCTGGTTTGTCAGGGGGGCGTCGGCGGGTGTGCGGTGGGCTTTCTTCGATTCGTAGAAAACTTTTGTAAGGAGCGGGAGACGGGAGGGGGTCACGCGACATGGGCTTTGAGCGGGATCCCCTCCCGCCTCCCGCTCCTAAAAGCCGCCTCGCGAAGTGCAGTTCGCACACCCAACGGCTGCAACAATTCAGATCGACGTGCTTTCGGTCTGGCTAGAACCGTTCGCGGGCGTTGCGGTCTTCGAAGCCGAGAGATTTGCTGACGCGCGGGTGCGGGGGGGAGGCGCCATCGGGCTCAAACACCATGTCGCCCGATGGCGCCTCCCCCCCGCACCCGGCGGCTAGTTTGCGAGGTGAGCGTCGGCGCGTGCACGACGGTCTTTTTCGATTCGAAG
>CAZBSV010000010.1:0-21220 GCA_964494795.1 uncultured Spirochaetales bacterium
CATATGGCGGCCGAGTCAACGGTTGCGACGCGAAGACGGTATACATCGCACGCTGCAAAAAGTCTGCGTGGCCCGCGATTCTCAAGCGTGGCAAGCCTTTCGCCACGCGAAAACAGATCTCGAAATTCCTCGCGCCTTATCACTTGGAGCTGCCATGAAGCGCAATAAGCGCCACGACATCTATGCGCGGTGGCCGGTGAAGCCGTGAGCGACCGCACGCTGCTCTGGGAATCGCCCGCGCTGCTCCTCGCACGCGAGCGCGGCGAGCTAGTCGGCGAGATCAGCGGCGATCCGATTCTGGGCTTTCCCGAGATCCGCCTCGACTGGCGGCCGGCGCCGAAGCGGAAGCGCGAGCCGCGCGTCGACGCGCCCGCGGCGCGCGCTAGAGTCGGGGCGTGAGGCTACTATTCGACAGCTATCTGTTCGCGAGTCGTAGCCTCACACCTTCGACCGCAAGCCCCGTCGGGAGCGATCCTCCCGGCGGGGTTTTTCTTTGCGCAGCGTGGCGCGTAGGGGCCTATGGCGACGCCTAGAAAGCACTGGTTTCGGGTCGCGGATTCTGTCGCCGAGGAGGACTGGAGTAACGACCTGCTCGCGAGTTTGATCCGGCTCCAGGCGAGAATGAACACGCGCCGGAGTCGGAACGGATTGACCCCTGAAGAGGCGGCGACGATCACTCTGACTCACGCCGAGATGATGTCGGTCACGGGTCGTCGGCGGGTCGCTCGTGGACTGCTCGTGGTCCGCTCGTGGTCCGCTGCTGTCACCCTCACGATCCACGAGGGGACCACTAGCGTCACCATTTCCTGGCCTAAGTGGCCGGAATTCCAAGGTTTGACTTCCCTTGAGCTGCCCGCCAGTAGCCCGCGAGTTGCCCTGTCCGACTCCGACTCCGACTCCGACTCCGAAGAGAAGAAAAGAACAAGAGAAGATAAAGAGTCGTGTGTTCAATCGAGCCCCGAGCCGACCGCGCCGGAGCAGCCGCCCGACCCGCTCGCCGAAGCGGCTCGCGTCGCGTCCACGTCGGACATTCAACTCTCGGCCCAGAACGGAAAACGGCCGAAGGCCCCGAGCCCGGGCTGGGCGCTCCGGTGCTCCCAGAATCTCGCCGCCTTCCTCGCGGTCGAGCCCGGCGCGCAGCTCCCACGCGATCATGTCCGGAGCTGGGCCCGCGAGATCGAGCGCCTCGCGCGGGACAGCCCCCAGCTCCGGCGCGAGCCCGAGGCCGAGCTGGAGCGAGTCGTCGGAGCCGCCATCGAGTGGATCTTCGGCGCGGAGAACAGCGGGGAGTATGCGCTAGTCGTCCATTCCGGCCGAGCGCTCCGCGAGAAGTGGCCGCGGATCGTGGCCGCAGCGAAGCGCGCGCGGGCGAAGCTGAAGCCGCAGGAGGATATGGACGCCTGGCTACTCAATCGCGAACGCGAGCTGGGGGGATACGATGGAAAGCATTGACCCGTTCTCACTCCTCGACCAGATGGCCGCAGAGCAGCCACTCGATCCGCGCGAGGAGATCCTGCGCGGTCGCCTCATCGCGCGCTTGCTCCTCGTGTACTCGATCGCAGATCCGAAACGCTGCGAGCTGTATCTCGCGGAAACCCGCACCATCCCGGTGACGCATCTCCACGCCGCGCTGGTCGCGATCGTGCGTAGTCGCGTGTACTCGACGCTTCCGACCATCGGGGAGATCTGGACCGCGGCACGCGAGATCGCAGGGATGAATCGCGAGCAGTACGGCGCGGGCCGCTACCTGCCGGCGCCGCGCGAGTGGCCGCCGGACGGGAAGCGCCACGCGATCGAGCCCGGGCAATTCGAGACGCTCCCGGAGCCCGAGAGCTACCCGCGGATGCTCCTCGAAGCCGGACGCCGCGCGCTCCTGCCGACGTGAGGCCCCAGGCCGGCAGTAAGCGCCGCGTCGCGCGCCGGGAGGCGGACGACCCGCTACCGGTCATGTGCCGCTCGTGCGGCGACGAGATGTGGTTCGCCTTCGAGCACGACACGATCGACGCCGACGTGTACCGCTGCCGCTGCCGGAAGCTGACCCTCGTCGCGAGCCCCGGGGGTCACCCGGGCGGGGCGCCGGAGCCCGAGCCGGAGCCCGAGCCCGCTCCGCCGAAGCCCTCGGCCCCGGTCCAGCCCCCCGAGGGGAAGCCGGATTGTCCGTTCTGATCGCGGATCGCCTGTGAGCCACGATCTCGGCGGGGCATCTCTACGGCTCCGGGCGCGGTCGAGATCGCCAGCCAGGGCGCCGCTGGCGAAGCCCTGGGCACGCCACGAGCCCTCCCGAGAGGCCAGATGAGCTACCGGATCAGCTTCGAGATCGCGACGCTCCCCCAGATGAATTCCGCCTCGGGGCACTCCCGCGGCCGGCACTGGACCGCCGCTCACCGTTTCCGTGACCAGTGGCGAGCCCTCGTCGCCTATGCGGTCGGACGCGCGGGCGGCAGCCCTCCGGCCCCGCTCCGACTTGCCGCGATCACCGCCACGAGATTCTCCAGCCGCCAGCCCGACTACGGCAACCTCGTCGAGAGCTTCAAGGGCGTCATCGACTCGCTGCTCCCGTCGCCCCGCGGCTGCGGCGTCCTGCTCGACGACTCGCCGCGCGTGCTCCCCTACGACAGGCAGATGTACCGCTGGCAAAAAGCACCGCTAGGCCAGGGCAAGATCGCGCTCGTCATAGAGGAGATCGACTAACGTGGCCAAGCTGCCCCTGTTCATGTCGTTGACGAAAGCGGCGGCAGCCCTCGGCGTCTCGCGTACTACCCTGCGCGCCGCGATCACCTCGGGTAGCCTACACGCCAAGAAATTCGGCAAGCGCCGATTCTACATCCTCCGCTCCGACCTCAATCGCTGGGCGATACTGGACCATCGTGTACCATCAGGCGGAGAATCCGAGCGCTAGCAGAGCCCGCTACTAGCAATTTCCGCAAACGTGTGATACGTCGTAGCCCCACGATGGCAAACAAGCAGAGGGGCAAGGGCCTCGTGGGCCAGCGCGGGCGCAGATTCGGCGACCCGGAAATGCCCCCGGAACTAGGCGCCCTATACCAGTTCCAAAAGGGTCACGTCGCCAATCCTACCGGCCGCAACGGCAAGGTCAAGATGACAGGGTCGGTGAAAGCGGCTATTCGCGAGTGCGCGAAGCTGAAGATGCCCCCCGCTTGGCGCTCGGGCGACGGTGATATCGCGAAGGGCGCGGAGATCACCGCGGTGATCGGCACGCTGCTACTCCGCGACGCTTGCAAGGGTGATAGGTTTGCCATCGCGCAGATCCTCGGCGCCGAGCCCAAAGAAGTGATCTTCGAGGGAGAGGTAGAGCTAGGTGAAACTGGCCTCGCGGATCGAATGGATGCTCTCGCTGCCCTCGCAGGAGAGGCGGAGCTTCCTCGGCCGAATGGCGCCAACGGATCGAACGGAGCTGGCTCGGATCATCTCCAGTGAGTGGCCATTCTGGTGGGATCGCTCCGAGAGATTCGGCGGAGCGCGCCAGAAGCAACTAGCCCCGGAGGGCGAGTGGTTCATCTGGGTCATTCGCACCGGCCGAGGCTGGGGCAAGACGCGCAGCGCCGCGGAGTACGTGCGCGCGAAGATCGACGCGGGCATCTGGCGCACCGTAAACGTGGCGGGGCCCACCTGGACAGACGTTGTAGGCACGATGGTTCGTGGCGCCGAACGCGCGCCGGGCTTGCTCGGGGTCTGGCCTCGGCGGCAAACGCCGGCCTTAAGGATCTCTCAGGACGACCCACATCTCACATGCTGGAACGGGGCGAAGATCCGGCTGCGCGCCGCGCACAACGCCGAACGCTTCCGCGGCCCGCAGGCAGATGGCGGCTGGGCCGACGAGGTAGACTCGTGGAGCCCGGAGAGCATGACGCCGCTCGACGCCTGGGCGCTATTCGAGATGGAAGTGCGCCTCGGCTCAGATCCCCGCATCGTCGTGACCTCGACCCCGAAGCCCTCGCGGATCATCGCCTCGCTCTGCGGTCGGCCTGACGCGGTGGTCACTACCGGCGCGACGCTAGAGAATCGCGCGAACCTCGCGGCGCGTTTCATCGAGTCGATCTACGCCCGCTACGCCGGGACGCGCATGGGGCGACAAGAGCTAGAGGGCGAGATCCTGGAGCAGGTGGACGGCGCTGTACTCACGCTGGATATGATCGACGCCGCTCGCGTCGCCGAGGCCCCCGAGCTAGCTCGCGTCGCTATCGGGGTCGATCCGAGCGGCTCGACGCAGCACGGCGATGAGCAGGGCATCGTCGCTTGCGCGCGAGGCGTCGACGGTCACGGCTACGTCCTCGGCGACTACTCCTGCCACCTCTCGCCCGAGGGCTGGTCACGGCGCGCGATCGAAGCATTCGACAGGCACGAGGCGGATACGGTCATCGCCGAGAGCAACTTCGGAGGCGAGATGGTCCGCTCGACCTTGCGCCAGCTCCGGCCGACGCTCCCGGTAAAGCTCACGCACTCCTCGCGCGGGAAGGCTGTACGCGCCGAGCCCATCCTGTTGCTCTATGAACAGGGCAAGATTCATCACGTGGGCCCGATCCCGAAGCTTGAAGAGCAGCTCTGCCGTTTCACGTCGTCTGGATACGAGGGCGAAGGCTCCCCCGATCGCGCGGACGCTTCGGTGTTCGCGCTCACTTCGCTACTCGTCAAGCGCACGGTCGACTGGTCCGATCTCTACGGGGAGGAATCTCGTGCCCAATGAGGTGCTAGTCCAGACGCCGAGCGGTGTATGGGTACAGGCCGATGCTATCGCGCGCGCGCATCGAGCCGACATCCCGATCACATTCAGCTCGTCGCCCCTACTTATCGCGACGCTTGGCAATCGGCCTAGCCGCACGAGCCTGCTCGACGAGTCGACGAAGGGTTGGGCTGCGACCGCGCAGCGCGCGATCAGCGATCGGGTCGCGAGCCTGCGCATGCTCGTCGGCGTCGAGGCGCGCACGGCAGACGGGACGACTCAGCTAGAGCTACTCGACGACCACCCGCTACAGCTCGTGCTCGACCGCCCCGGCCCGGTGTTCTCGCGCTATTCGCTGCTCTGGCTCACGAGCTGGCATCTCGGCGCTACCGGGGAAGCGTACTGGCAGCGGCTCAACGACGGGCTAGGCGTGACCCGCGAGCTGTGGCCGATCCCGCCAGATCGAGTCGAGATCCTGATGGGCGGACCCGAGGTGATCCGGGGCTACCAGGTGAGCGACGGCCACGGCCGGATCGTCGTGCTCGCGCCGGAGGAAGTGGTGCACTTCTGGCGCCCCGATCCCCGTGACCTCTACGCGGGCCTCGGCGCGCTCGCTTCGCAGGCTGTCGAGTGGGACGCCGACCGCTACCGCATCGAGGCGATCAAAGAGCACTTCCACCACAACGCCGTGCCGCCCGTCGTGCTCAAGGGGCAGGCCGACGCGAACGCTCCCGATGACGGAGTCAAGGATGCGTTTGAGCAGGAGTGGAGAAATCGCTATCACCGCCGGCTCGGGCGCTCGCAGGGCGTGCCGGCTTTCATCCCGCCGGGCTGGGATATCCAAGAGCTGAACGCGCTAGGCCAGATGACGGAGCTGGCCGCGCTCGGGAGCGCGAGCCGTGACCACATCTTGCAGAGCTACGGCGTGCCGACATCGATCCTCGGCGGATCGAACACGGACCAGAATCGCGCGACCGCGGAAACGAATCAGTACACCTTCGACCGCAACACAGTCTCGCCTATCACGATGCTGATCGAGATCTCCGTCCAGGAGCAGCTCGCGACCGCATACGACCCGAGGCTGCGCGTCAACTTCGAGGAATTCGTTGCGGCCGACAAGGACTATGACCTACGCCGCGAGGCGCAGGATCTCTCGCTCAAGGTCCGCACGACGCAGCAGATCCTCCGCGACCGCGGCGGAGATCCCGAAGATGCGCCCTGGGGCGAGCTGCCTGTCGGATCTATCGCCGACGAGCCGTACACCGGGGAGATCACCGACGAGCCCGAGCTGGAGGAAGCCGATGACGTGGCCGCGCCTCCGCCGAAGCCGAAGCCGATGCCGATGTCGCCGCCGCCCGAGCCGGAAATGGACGACGAGGACGATGACGAGCCGCGCACGCGCAGCGATCGAGGCGAGACGCTTCAGCAGGCGTTCTGGCGGCTGAACGTCGCAGCGGAAAAGAGATTCGTCGGCCAGTTCGGGCGCGGGCTCATGCGGGTATGGGAGCAGCAGCGGGCGCTCGTGATACGGCGTCTGGAGCAGATCTTTGCTCGCTCCGCTGGGCGCGTCGACGCGAGCGAAGTGATGAATTCGGAGGCCGGATTCCCGCTATTCGAGCGAGTCGTGGAGCCGATTCGGCGGCGGGCCTTCAAGACGGCAGGCCAGCAGGCGCTCCGCGAGGTGGGTGTGCCGGGAGAATTCATCCTGGTCGAGACGATGGCCGCGACCCTCGAACGCGAAGCGCTCGCGATGAAGATCAACCTTAATCGCACTACGCTCGCCCGCCTCGGCCGCGCGCTCGCCGAAGCGACCGCGGCTGGCGAGAGCATCAGCCAGATCGTCAAGCGCATCGACCCGATCTTCCGCAACCGGAAGCGCTCGCGCACCGTGGCGCGTACTGAGATCGGCCGCGCGAATCAGGAAGGCCAAATCGAGGGCTTCGACTCCAGCGGGGTCGTCGAGCGAAAGATGTGGAATAACTCGCAGGACGATAAGGTGCGCGACTCGCACGAGATCGACGGGCAAGTGGTCGGGCTCCGCGAGAGCTTCACACTCGACAACGGAGTGGAGGCGCAGCACCCGCTCGACCCGGAGCTACCTGCCGAGGACGCGATCAACTGCCGATGCTTCGTGACACCCGTACTCGAAGGGGAGGAATAACATGCCCGAGCCGATCATCCTCACGCGGACGCTGGACGACGAGATCGCCCGCGGCGCGCTGAATCTCGAAACGGGAGAATTCCCGATGACCCTCGCGACGGAGGGGGAAGCGTCAGACGGGCATATCCTCGAAGTCGGCGGAGCCGTACTCCAGCCGCGGATGCCGCTTCTGCTGAATCACTACTCAAGCGACGCGGTGCCGGCGCTCGGGTCGGTCATCGAGCCTCGCAAAGATGGACCGCGACTCCGCGCCACGGGTCGAGTCAACCTCACCGGTGACGACCCGCTCGCGGCGACCCGGCGCGGAGTCGCGCAGCTCATCTCGGATGGCGACCTACGCGCGGTGTCGGTGCGCTGGGAGGGGATCAAGTCGACGCCGCGGACGGAGCTACCGGTTGGCTCGCCGTACTACATCGACCCGGGCGCGAAGGATGCCGGCATCAAGCGCTGGGGGCATCTGTTCTCGCAGTGGCGCCCGCTGGAGGGGAGCGTTGTCGCGATCGGGGCCGACCCGAAGGCGCTCATCGGGCGGGCCTCGACCGACGACCTGAAGGCGCTGCTGCGCGCTGCGTTCTCGGACCCTGGCGCGCCTCCGCCCGAGAGCGTGGCCGCAATCGAGATCCTCGGGGCCGCGATCTCCGCGGCGCGCGAGGCCGGGCTGTCGGACGCCGACCTCGCGAACGCGGTGGCCGGGAGCCTCGCGGGGGATCTCGTGGCGGTCGCCGCCGGAGGCGCTACGGTTATGCTCCCAAGAGCGGCCTGGGATCAGCTTCGGGGCGACAGCCTCGAAGATCTCAGGCTCTCTCTGGTGGCCGCGCGAAAGCCGGCCGCCACCGAGCGCCGAGAGGGCGCCGCGCCGGGCCGTGAGGTGCCGGTCCACGTCCACGTCACTGCGCCTCAGCGGGCATCAGTCGCCGCCATGCCGGCTTCGGATCTCGTGGGGGCCATCGAGACGGGCATCGCGCGCGCCGTATCCGAGGCGCTCGCGCGCGCCCTCGGGAGAGTCAAATGACGATGCGAGTAAGGGTGATCGCTACTGGCGAGACTATCGAGATCCGCGAGGCCGAATTCTATGCCGGCCTCCACGAGCGCATCGCGGCCGAGGCGGAAGGGGGCGCAGACGGCGCCGTGGCTCCGGCCTCGGGTACTCCGCCGCGAGCAGGCGACCTGACGGCGGACCAGCTCACCGCGGCGATCGGACAGGCTGCCGCTACTGCGGTCACGGCCGCGCTGGAGGCTGCCGGAGTCGGCCGCGTCGATCGCTCCCGGCTCGCGGTCGTCCAGGGCGCGAGTCGTGCCCAGGAAGGGGAAGAGATCCGCGTGCGCAACGGCCCCGTGCCGGCGCGCTTCCGCGCCGCGCTCCGGGCCACGCCTGTCTGGGAGGGGCAATACCGCTCGCTCCCGGCGGACGTAGCGGCTCGCGGCAACCGCACGCCCCAGAGCGACTACATGGTGGCTCGCTGGCTCCGCGCTCTCGTGGACAGCGACCACGCCACGCTCCGCGAGATCGAGGCGTGGGACGTGGAAGGGCAGCGCCTCTCGCGCGCGGCGCTCGCCGAGGGCGCGGCGACTACCGGCGGCAATCTCGTGCCGAGCCCGCTGGCCAACGAGATCGTCGAGCTGCTCCGGCTGACGGAGGCGATCGGTCCGCGGTCGCGACGCTTCACGAGCATGAATCAGAAGATCGAGATCCCGACGCAGCTGACGAAGGTGACCGCGGCTGGTGTCCTCGAAGCCGGGACGATGGCGGACGGCTCGCCGACCTTCGGGCAGGTGGACCTCACGAAGCGCAAGAGCTACGCGCTAGTCACGTCGAGCTATGAGCTGCTCGCCGATTCGCCGTTCAACATCGTGCAGGACATCACGGAGCAGGCGGCGGAGGCGTTCGGGCTCTACAACGACACGCAGGACATCGTGAGCGGGAACGGCACGCCCCCGAATCAGACGAGTGCGATCCTCGTCGATGCGGGCGTGTCGTCGGTCGACGCCGCCGTGGGCGCGCTCGCCTACGCCGACGTCACGGCGCTGTTCTTCGCGCTGCTCTCCCGCTTCCGCGCGGGGGCCGTCTGGCTCGCGCCGAACAACGTGATCCAGTTCGTCAGCAACCTGCTCTCGACCGACGGGCGCCCGGTGTTCCAGGCGGGGACGCTCGCACCGGCTGCGATGTCGGGTGGACAGGGATCGCCCGGCCTCGGCACCTTGCTCGGCCTGCCGATCCTCGAAGTGACCGGGCAGACGGCCGGCACGCTCGTGATCGGAAATCTGCGCTACTACGGCGTGCTGCAGGAGCCGTCGATGCGCGTAGAGGTGAGTCGAGACGCGGCATTCACGCTCGACCAGATCCTCTACAAATTCGTCCAGCGTCGGGACGGAGCGGTGCTGCAGGGCACGGCGTTCAAGAAGTCGGCCGGCATCACGTCCTAGCCTGATCGGGCCGGCGCGGCCTGGCTCGCTGCGCCGGCCCGTATTCGTAGAGCCGGAGGTGTTATGGCGATTGGCGCAATCGTGAAGCCCGAGGCCGGATACCGGCGCGTGCGGTGTACCCAGCCGGAGAGTCTCCACCTCGCGGCGCTCGCGATGCACGTTCACTCGTCCAAGCGGCACGATCTCCTCGCGGAGCTGATCGAGCTGGCGACGCTCATCAAGTCGCGAGCCGAGGACGCGGACCTGTCGGGCATCAAGGGGACGCCGAAGCCGATCCAGGAGGGCAAGACCCCGGAGGCGCGCGTCGTGCTCAAGCCGGGCGCTCACGCTCCAGCGACGCCCGAGCCCGAGCCCTCGCGTCGCGTACCGCGAGGGGGCTGACACGCCGTTCACGGGCTGCGAGTTTCACGCGGCGTCTGGGTACGGGCGACCCGTCGAGATCTGCAGGAGCTGCGGGCTCACGACGGCAGACCGCGCGCCGAAGCGGCTGAACGATAGCGACGACTGCGAGCGCGCGTGGCGCGAGGCGCGCGCTCGCATAGCCAAAGACGGGGACGCCGATAGGCTCGCGCGCGAGGGGGTCGAGCGATGCCGTTGACGACGCTCGCAGCCGTAAAGCTCCAGGACGGGATCACGACGACCGACTGGGATGCGGTCATCTCGCCGATCATCACCAGCGTCGACTCGCGAATGCGCTCCGCGCTACGGCTCCCGATCGAAAGCGAGGCGAAAGCCGAAAAGCACGACGGCCCGCCCTTCCCCGAGCTGCTCCTGCGCGCCGGCCCGATCATCGGCAATCCGGTCGTGACGGAGAGCGGCGCTTCTCTCACCGTCGCGGTCGACTTCGAGGTGGACGGTATTCGCCTGATCCGCTTGTCGGGCGGATCTCCCCGAAGCTGGGTGGCAGGGAGCCGGAATGTCTCGGTGGCGTACAACGCGGGCTACGCCGCCGTGCCGGCCGACATCGCGCAGGCGGCACTCGTGCAGGTTCGGCACGAATTCCACCTGGCCAAGAATCAGCACGAGATGCGCCTCGCGCTCGGGTCGTCCGTGCTCTCGGCCGGAGGCGACACGACCTATCTCTTCACCGGCGGAGAGCTGCTGCCGCAGGTCGTCCAGGTACTCCGCGCGAGGCGCGCGATGGTGATGGTATGACGGTCAAGCTCGTCGCGGAAGTCGACGCCTCGCCGGCCTTCCGCGTACTGGAGAACGCGACGCCCAACGAGCAGACGCGGATTGTCCATCGGGCGCTCCGCCGGGCTGCGTTCTTGATCCAGACCGACGCGGCTCGGAATCAGATCCAGCGCGGCGGATCGGGTCCGCCGAACCCTCCGCCCGGCCCGCTGATCTCGCGCACCGGTACGCTCCGCCGCTCGATCCGCGTCGACGACTCCGGGCTGCCCGCGTTCGTCGATGTCGGGACGGATCTCGACTACGGCGCGGCGCACGAGCTGGGGATTGCCCCGATGCCCGCGCGCCCGTTTCTCCAGCCGGCGCTAGAGGTAGTCGAGCCGAGGATCCAGGGCATCGTCGAGGCGGAGTGGAACAAATCGGTGGAGCGCTCCGGTGGGTCTTAGCGAAATCGTCATGACAGCTATCGCCGCGAAAGTCTCGACGGTGACAGGCATCGCGATAGGCGATGTGTACAAGTCACCGACCTCGTTACAGTCCGCGTCGGCGATGCCTTACGCCCAGGTGTACATCGAGGGGCCGTGGGAGGTGCTAGAGCTGCGCTTCCGGCAAGTAGAGCGCACCCTGCCGGTGATCGGGCTCGTCACGCTCAACGCGCAGCAGCTCGGATTCTCGATCATCCAAGGGCGCGCGTGGATGAGCGACTGGCTCGATGCGATCGAGGGCGCAATCTTGCTCGACTCGACGCTCGGAGGCGCCGTGACCCGAGCCGTCCCGCATCTTGTCGGGCCACTCTCCGACCCGAAGTCGACTCTCGTTTTTGGCCCATTTGAGGTGCGCTGCGTGTCGATCGCCAGGCTGGTGGCCTGATGGCGACTCTCGCGGATCTGCGGGCCCAGGTCGAGGCGGCGATTCTCGCCGTCGCCCCGGCCTGTACGTTCCCGACTGATCCGGTCACGGATGACGTGCCGATCGGCGGAGGGGCGACTATCGCGCAGGTATCCGCGCTGCCAGCGATCGTGTCGAATCAGGACCTCAATACGCCGTACACCATCGTCTCGATCCGCACGCGCGTCGCCCATCTGATCAACTGGCCAGCGACTACCGTAGAGCAATGGATGGAGGGCGTCGGAGGCGCGATAGCTACGCTACTCGTGAACCCGCTGACCTATCAGAATATGGCGGCGGTTCACGAATCGAACGTCGGCGACTCGCTGAAGGTCCAAGAGGTGCCAGACTTCGATGGCCACGCTTGCTGGTTCGAGGTTGCAGTCCAGGTCGCGCTCGCGCCCTGATAGGGGATGAAATATGGCAAAGGTAACTATCAACACAGCGAACGTGGTGGCAGCCGCGTTCGCGCCGCAGAGCGCCGAGGGCACATACGAGACGACGCTCGATGCAATCGCTGCGACGCTCGGAGGCGATCCTAACGGGACGGACGACGGGCTACTGCTCGGCACCGCGGACGAGGGGCTGAACGGCTCCGGGCTCTCATTCGAGCTGGAGCGCAAGCTGGAGGAAAAGGCGATATTCGCCGGCAGCCTCACGCGCGGGATCTCCGACCTACAGCGCGTCGACGTGGCGCAGCTCCAGTTCGTGTTCCCGTTCACAGGCTCGCGCCGGACGACCGCGGGCACCCCAGTCGACAACGACTTCCGCCCGCTGCGGGGGGTCGACGCGATTTTGCAATCCGCCGGGCTGCTCTCGTCGGCATGGACGGGCGGCGTCGGGCACAACGTGCTCTTTTCCCCGTCCGCGCTCCCGTGCTCCGCGCTGGTCTACGCCTGGGGCAATCGCTGGGAGCTACTCGACTGCCGCGCTCGCTCGCTGGAGATCACGTTCGCCGGAGGCCAGGTTCCGAAGGCAACAGTGGATTTCGCGGTCGGGCGGATCAAAGACCCCGTTGCGACTCCGATCTCCGTGGCCGCGTCGCCGACGCTCAGCTACGGCGCGCAGTCGACGGTATCGGCGCTGCCGGCGCAGGCGACAGGGTTCATCTGGCGCGGCGAGAGCCCGAGCGTGGGATTGCAAGAGCTGACCCTACGCATCGAGCAGGACATCGGGGAATTCGGCGACATCAACGCGGCGAGCGGGGTGGTCAATGAGGTTTCCGATCGCTTCGTGGAGATCGACGGCCTGATGTACGTCGAGGGCAACTCTACGAAGGAAGTCTACGAGCACGAGCAGATGCTCGCCGACAACATCGCCGACCTCGCGCTCATGCAGTGGCAGGTCGGCGCAGCCGCCGTCGGAGCGGCACCCGCGAAGGCGATCCTGTACGCGGTCACGACGCCGGAGGTGATCAGGACGGAGTACGTGAACCTTGGGACGAAAGCGGCGATCCGTGTCATCGCGCGCGCGCGAGCGGCGGCCGCAAACGGTGAGCTGACCATCCGCTACCTGTAGGACGACTAACTAGTGGCCGAGCCGAAAGTCAGAATCAGACTCGAAGCCGACAGCTCCCAGGCCGTCAAGGAGATCGGACGCACCGGAGGTGCGCTTCGTGGTGTTGGCGGTGAAGTAGATTCTCTGATCGGTAGGTTCGGAGCGCTAGCCGTAGCAGGGCTCGCGTTCAAAGCGCTCGGTGCTGCGGTATCGGAGGCGTCCGCAGCAGAGGAAGCGACTCGCAGGCTAGGCGCAGCGCTATCCAGGCTCGGCGATGGATCTGCTGATCTTGCTCGAAAGCTAGGCGATCAAGCTACAGCGCTCCAATCGATGTCGCGTTTCGAGGACGACGCGATTACGAATGCTCAGGCGATCCTCGCAACGTTCACAAGCGAGCGGAGCGAGATCGAAGCGCTTACGCGGGTCACACTCGATCTCGCGGAGGCGAAGGGTATCGACCTAGCGCAAGCAGCACAAGCGGTATCGCGTACCGTCGGCACGGAGCGCAACGCGCTCAAGGCGTATGGTGTCGTCGTAGAGGGTACTGCCGGATCTGCGGAGCGTCTCGCGTCTGTCCAGAAGGGTCTGTCAGAGCAATACGGCGGAGCGTCGCAAGCAGCAGTGAATAGCTACGCCGGAGCGACCGACAGGCTATCGAATAGCTTTGGAAATCTTCTGGAGGAGATGGGGAAAACCGTCACAGAATCGCAGCCGCTCAATAGCTTTTTTGGCAGGCTCGCGACGCTAGTAGATGCCGCAGCTGGTTCATTCAAGCGCGAAGAGATCAAGATGAGCGAGGTGGCCGACACGGCCAAAAAGCTCGGGATCAGCGTAGATGAAGCAACTTCAAAATATTTCAAACATCGCAAGGTCGTAGAGGATACGGCTGCGACGCACGAAAAAGCAGTCATCTCGGTGGGTAAGCTGAACGCGGCATTCGTCAAGCTCGCTTCCGCAGAAGCTCAGGCTGTAGGAGCGTCGGAGATATTGGCGCAGTCGATAGGGGAAATCTCGGCGGCTGAGATCGAGGCGGAGATTCTCAAGATGGGCACGGCGATCGACTCGCTGCGGCTCTCTGGTCAAGACACCTTCCCCGCGAACGCGCGGCTGATCGAGCTAAACACCGCGCGGATGGAGGAGCTGCGAGCCCAGATAGAGCGCCTCGCGCGCGGGCTCCCCGCGATCGCTCCGGCAGCCGAGCAAGCATTCGCCCCGGCAACGGCGTCGGTCGAGGGCCTTACCAATGAGCTAGTCGATGCAACCTCAGGAACCGCTAGCCTACGCGCAGGGCTTCAGCGTATCGGAGATCAAGCCCAGGTTACCGCGTTACAGGTCGGAAGAGTGAACACCGCCCTTAGCTCTTTCTCTACCCTGGGCGGCGTATTCCGGCAAACGGGGCTAAGCAACGCTGGGGGAACAGCGGACAACCCTAGGACTGTGAGCTTTTCAACGCTAGGCGGGTCGTTTCGAGACACTAGCTCTCCGCGTCCTAGCGGTCAGAGTGGCGGCACATTCGCGGCGATCAGGCGCGCTCCTTCGCTGCGATCTGATGGCAGGATTCTTTTCTAATGGCCTGGCGAAACATCCAGTTCAGCCACCTCCACGCCGCGCGCGACGCCGGCAGCGCTGCGATCTCGACCGGGACCAGCTTCGAGACGAGCAAAGACTTTCTGATCGACGACCGCGGCGGCTCGCTCTGCCGGCTCGGAGCGACTAGCGCTAATCAATACATCCAGATCGACCGCGGCGCCGCGGGGCTAAACGAGATCGACCGTCTGTATATCCCGGTTGGCCACAACCTGAACGGCTGCACCATCCGGCTCGAATCGAGCGCGAGCGTCGGCATGGGATCGCCTACTACGATGCTCGCCGCTACGGCTGTCGTGACTACGACTGCGCTCGCCTATTCGCTCACGTCGTCGACACAGCGCTATGTGCGCTTGACGTTCCAGACCAGCGGGACAAAGTGGGCGATCGGCGAGCTGGTCCTCGGACACATTCGCACTCCGAACAGAGGCCCAGATGCCGGCTGGACTGACGACTACTCCTACCCCGTGCAGATCTTCGAGAAGCGCACGGGGGCGCGGCCGGCGGCGCAGTTCGGGCCGAGGCGGAGAGTATTCGAGTTTACATTCCGGCGGGTGACAACGACAGAGCTGGTGTACTTCCTGACGCTGCTCGGCGTGGTCGGAATCACAAGGCCGTTCCTGTTCGATCCTCCATTCGACCACGAGCCGACGCTGTGGGTGTCGCTAGTCGACTCATACAGGATGGTCCTCGACTCGAAGGTGCCAGAGGTATACACATACCCGCATTACCAGCTCACGTTCTCGATCGCTGAGTGGGCGGCATAACTCGTGCAGACTATCGAGGCCGGGCAGTCGACACGCGCCAAGCGCGCGATAGCGAATGCTCTCACGGTCGTGAAGGTCACGCTCTGGGCGGATAAGCGCTACGGTGCCGTGGACGCTGAGTATTACTTCGCTGAGCGCGGGCTACGCTACGACCACGGCGACACCGGCACGGTGCGGGATTACATCCCCGCGCTAGTCAGCGTCTCGGATCTCGGGTCGAGTATGCGCCACCTGCCGGCGCTGGATCAAGACCAACTATGGCAGCGCAGCCTCGACATCACGCTCTCGAATGACTTCTATCCTGGCGGACTATCCGAGAGCGGCGCCGGGCGCCTGATCGAGACGCTACGCGGCCCGTCGCGCACGCGGCGGCTGATCGGTGCCGGCATCGAGGTGTCGGAGATCCTCATCGACTCGTGGCCGGAGCCGGCCGCGCCGCTCGACCTCACGAGCTTCGCGGGCTCCGAGCACGTCGTGCGCTTTCGCGGCCAGGTCGACCGGCTCGGCCCGATCGACGAGGAGCGCATCGTCCTCAAGTGCGTCAATGAGCGCCCGCGGATGATCTCGTGGCCGCACGCTCTCGACCCGATCGGCACTCCGCCGGAATTCTTGGGGCGTCGCCTACCATTCGGCTACGGCGACGCCGTGTATGCTGCCGTCCCGATCGACATCGGTGCCAACTCCACGCTGATTAGTCCACTGACCGAGACGCAGACATTCATCGAGATAAGCGATGCTTCCCGCTTCCCTAACACTACCTCGCAGACCAAGATCCAGATCGGAAAGGAACAGATCGGCTACACGGGCTGCGGCGGGAACGTCCTGAATAGCGTGGTCCGCGGAATCTCTGGGACGGTCGCATATCCACACAACGGCGGAGAGTCTGTAGTAGAGGTGCAGGCTAACAACGTGTGGGCCGTGATGGGCGCTCCGGCGTGGACCGGATTCCATTCGGTGTGGGCTCGCAATCCGTTCAACGGAGATGTAGTCCGCGTTCCGTGGTGGCTCGTTCCGACATATACCCAGATCAATCGGTCGGCAGTCCCTGGCTTCGATGTGAGCACGTTCTCGTTTACCGACACCCAACTAACTGCGCTGTTCGAGGATCTGTTCGCTGCGTCGCGTGTAACGGTGCAGGCTGAAGCTACGGGGCCGACTCTGAATACCATCACGCAGGTTCCGACTAGCGGACCTGGAGAGTGGAGGGACAGCAATGCCGGGACGTACTCCGTGCCGGCTCCTGAGTTCAGCCCCCCGTATCAGACTGCTGTAGGATTCGCCGCGCCGGCAGGTCGTATCACTACTCAAACTATCAAGGTCGACGTTGGCGGAACGGCGTCACTTGCTGGGATCGACATCGGGCTCGATGGGTTTGGCTGGCTATTCAATATCCCATCAAGCTCGACTGGTATTCACTCATTCGTGTATGCCGCGGATAGCAACGGCTGGCAGCTGAGAAGGGAGACATTCCCGCAGGCTCGCGTGTACGAAGTCACGCGGGATGTGACCTACGTTGTTACCCCTACGCCTCCGGCAATCCCGGCCGCGATCGAAGCTGCGGGGATAGGCTACAACCTAGAGCTATTCGTGAGAATGGCAGGCATCACGAGTCCACCGCCTCGCGGGGCGGCTCCGCTGCACGCCTTCGACTCCGGTAGCTGGAGTGCGACTAACTGCTCGGCGGCGCTCGACACGACGATAAAGGTCGAGGGTGCGTCGTCGCTTAGGCTGACGGTAAACGAGTCGCATACCACCATTCGCGATGCCTGCGACACGGCCACGGGCTGGACCGGCAGCGCTTCGCCTGCGGTAGATACCGCCGTCAAGACGCAGGGGACCGGCAGCGTCAAGGGCACGGCGCCTTCGACCGCATTCACGGGTATCGTCTCCCCTGCCTTCACTCCTGTCGATCTCACGGTGGCAGTTCGTCTGATCGTCGCGGTCGATATCTACGCGCACCTGCTAAGCGCGACAGACTATGTGACGATCGGCCTCGGGAGCAGCGGCACCGACATCGACGTCTGGGCCTTCACGGTCCCAAATGACGCCTGGCAAACGATCTTCATCGACTACACCGCGGCGGCGTTGTATTCGTTCGGCACGTTCAACCCGGCCGCGTGGAATCAGATTTCCTTCGCCTGGAATAACTCCAGCGGAGTGAACGCCGCGACGGTGCAGGTCGACAACGTCCGCACCTTCGTCTCGTCGTGCTACGCGGATCTGACGGGCGTTTCGTCTGCCGACTTCACTGCCGACTCGTCGCAATACGAGTTCTCGCTGCGCGGGCGCCAGGTCGACCGCCGCCGCTACCACGCGATCAGATTCGCGGCAACAGGCGGGATCGGCGCGGGCAACGGCTACGACTTGCCGGTCGAGCGCACCGAGATTCTGCGCGAGCGAGACTGGCGGAAGTGGCGCGGCGTCGCGCGCGTCCCCGTCGGAGCGCCCGGAAGCATCGCTGCGATCACGGAGTTCCGCTGCGCTATGGACTTCGCGACCGGAAACGCGATCCACGGTATCTATCCGTGGGACGGCGGACTGAATCTTCAGACGTGGTTCGACGGCCTCTACGGACGCGACGACACGCAGAACCCGTACATCGCAACGGCAGTCGGCGAGCCGATATACCAGGGCCGCGACGTACTGCGGCACTGGGTTTCAGACTCCGATGCCGGAGGACAGCTATACGACGGCTCGCTTTCCGACGCGAACCTAGCGGACTCGCGTATTAGCGTCGATATGCGCGGGCTGACCGATGGCGACTGGGGCCGCGGGCTCGCCGCACTCGGCTATCACTGTCGATCGAACGTGATCCCGATCGAGGCGTCAACCGGGACGAAATGGAAGCCGCTCATGGCGACATCTGCCTTCCTCTGGCCGGCGCCGACGGTTACGCTCGCTGATGACTTTGAGACTCGCATCGAGGCCGAGCGCGGGCTGGAGGATCTCGCCACGCGCTTCATCGCGCTGATCGACCTCGACGTGCGCATCGACGACTCTGGCGAGGCGCAGTATGTCGAGGCGATCGTAGTCTCACCGCAACGCTGCGACACGCTGATCCCGACCGCGGCGACGCTCGAAGCAGCCGAGGCTCAGTATGGTCCGCTGCATTCTGAGACGTGGTTTTTCCCCGGCCTGCCCGGGAGCCGCATCGGGTCCGTCGGCGAGTACCTGTTCGGCTCGCGGCAGACGGTCGGCTACTACGCGAGCGAGCGCGCGCGGATCGCTGGCGCTCGCACCGTACTCTGGGCTGGCGTCCCGTGGTACGGCCTCGGGGGAAATGCCTGGGCTTTGGAGCTAGGCGACACATTTCAAGCTAGCCTTCCCTGGGATCTTGGCCCCGTATCGTTTCGGGTGATCGAGCTGGACCGCAGTTTCGTCACCAGGCAAGTCAACATCATCGCGGTCGAGGTGCCTACATGACGAAGCAACTACTCGCGCTCGTGGCGCTGCTGATCGCAGCGGTGCAGCCGGCCCACTCGGTCGAGCCTTGGCACGGGATCGGATCCGACTTCATCGGCAACGACCAGACGCTGCTCTACATCCAGGCGCTGACGGAAGCTGTCGCTCTCGATCAGTCGCAGATCCGCACGCGCCTCTGGTTCGACCCGTACACCGGGAACGACTCGACCGGCAACGGCACCTACACGCTCCCTTATCGCAGCTTCGAGAAGATGAAGCTCGCGTGCATTTCTTACACGCGATGCACGGTGAAGGGGAAGGGGCTGATCTTCTCGCCGCTCACGCTCGCGATGGATGCGACAACGATCGCGCTAGGCGAGACGTACTACCCCGGTGAGGCAGTCTCGGGAACGTGGAACGGCGGCTCGGGAACGGGAACAGTTCTCGACTGGGATCCGGTCAATAACATCCTGGTGCTCGCTCGGACCAGCGCCGGCAGCACGGACCCGATCGCCACGAACATCATCACCGCTGCCAACCCTACGCGCAGCGTCACCGTGACCAGCGTGACGAACACGATCGACCCCGTTGGAATCCAGACGGTGACCTTCACCGCAGGCGCAACCGATCGTGCGAACCTCACGGCTCATGGCTTCGTGAACGGGCAAGGTCCGCTCTACTTCAACACAACGGCCGCGCTGCCGTCGCTAGGCTCTGGGACGTTCACGGCTGGCACCGCTTACTACGCCTGCGCAGTGGCTGCTAACGACTTCCAGATCGGCAACTCCACGACGTGCGCGTCCGTGCTCGACCTGACAGACACGGGCTCTGGAACGAACTCTGTCAACTACGCTCCTGCGAGCTTCCCAGGGATCAATCCAGGGTGTGACAACAAAGACAAGGTCTGCATCGTATTCGACAGCGAGTTCGCGGATTCACCGTTCGTGATAGATGGCAACCGCTTCCACACCACCAACTCGCAGAACGGACCAGGCGGCCTGTTCCTCGTCAACGATGAGGTGGCCTACGGTGGCTTCGTTCTGATTCAGAACGCGGTCTGCCAGAACATCGCGAACGACTGCTGGTCAACGTCTCCCGGTGGCAACCCTCACGTCATAGCTCTGAACACGCGCGCTATCGACGTGAGGAACGGATCCGAGAATCGAACCGACACGATCGCGAACAACAACTGCTACACGACACACGGCCCCAGCGGGGTGCTGTATGTCATCAACTCACGCCAGAGCGAGAGCCGCGTCGATGAAGCTGGCGGCGCTGGCGGGTGCATCGCACCAACGAACAGTAACAAGCTGGTCGTGCTCAACGGCGGCCCCTTCACGTCGCAGAGCGCAGGAGGCTCGAACTGGGCTCGCTCGATAGCGGCCACCGGAGGCGACATCGTTGTAGTGAACAGCCACCTCATGGGCGGCACGACGGTCTGGTACGGAGGCATCCTGTACGACATAAGCGGATCGTTCCGCGGTCGGATTCAGCTCGCCAGAGTGCTGTTCCAGTCGCGGTTCGCTGCCAACACTGGACAACACCTCGCGATAGACAACGACACCTCGGACCAGCCCATCGACGTGACCATGCACGAGGTCACGTTCGCAGGTCGCGGACAGGCGCTCTACCTAGACGCGCTGGGGGCTCCCGTCACGGTCACAGGCCAGGAGCTTCTGGCGGACAACGTGGACTACTGGGTCGCCACTCAGAACGCGACCTCTTCGGTTCGATTCACCACGCTCGATCTTCGAGGTGTGTACGACGACGAGGATGCTGGCGGAGGCGACGCTAACGAGTGGTTCGATGGCGCGGCTGCATACGCGACGCGGGCGACATTCGTGGCGGCCATGTCGGCCATCGACGCGAGCTGGAACGCGCAGGCGATCTTCGGCCGCAACAGTGCGAACTCTGGCGATGGCGCGGACGGCACGGACTGGGGCACTGACACGGCGAGCTACCGATGCGCGAGCACCGGGAAATGCTGGAAGGCTGCTATCGCAGAGCCGCCCTATCTGATCGACTTCCGATCCATCTACTCGGTGGCGAACGACAAAGACGAGACCTGCCTGCCGGCAGAGATCGCAGGCCAGAAGCTGTGCGGCCTGAGCCTCAAGCCCGTGAACTACGGCGCGCGATAGTCGCGCAGAGGGAGAACCCATGAAGACGATTCTCGCACTGATCCTGGCGATGCTGCTTGCTGCCCCTGCTGGCGCCGCGAGCTATGGAACCACGGAGCCGGATCGCGTGATGACGGTCGCCGGAGGGACCGCGGACCAGAACAGCGCGGAGCTGAGTATCCCCCCGGATTTCAAGGGACTGCTCTGCGTTCTCCAGGTGACGGCGGGTGCCGTGCTGCTGCTCGATCTGAACATGCAGGCGCGCAATTCCGTCGGCACCTGGACGAACATCGCGGTCGATTCGCCGTCTGCCGGCGGCATCACCGGCGTCTCGACGAACTACATCGCCTACTACCCGAGCGCCGCAACTGGTGGAACGTACTCGCTGAAGCAGTCAGCAATCCCGCGCTCGTTCCGAATGCTGGTGAATCACGGGAACGCGACCGCGGCGACCTACACGCTCGACTGCATGGGAATGAACTAGCCGGGATGCCCGCGAAGTGGATCAGCTTCAAGCCGGAGGTGCGGCTTACTCCGGCCTCGATGGCGATCGCCGCGCAGT
>CAZBSV010000011.1:0-16562 GCA_964494795.1 uncultured Spirochaetales bacterium
CAACGGCGGATCCGACAACGTGACCGTCCAGGTGGCCGAATTGCTCGAGGCCGATCAAGCACCCGCGGTCGCGATCGGAATCGATGGCCCGATCGAGCTTCCCGATCCGCACCGGTTCGAGCCTCGTTCGCGTGACCCCGCGGACGCCGCGCGTGCGAAACTGCCCGGTGGGCGTCGACCCTGGCAAAGGCCGCTCGCCGTCGCCGCGGGTCTGTTCGCGGCGACGGCGCTGTTCTGGCGAATTTGCGCCTGACTCCAGATCGAGTCGCAGCTCGCTCAGATCGATCTGCTCTCGAACCGGGCCGAGCTGCAATCGATCCCGATTCTACTTGGATGCAGCGGCTGCGGCCTTTCGATAGCTCTCCTGTGCGGCGGCGACTCCGCTACCGAGCTCGATCGGAATTCCAGCGTCCCGCATCGCCATCTCGACACCCGCGATCGCACCCAGACACATGAGATCGTTGAGATCTCCCAGGTGGCCGATCCGAAACACTTTGCCGGCGAGCTGCATCAGACCCGCCCCGAGCGACAGATTGTAGGTGTGATACGCGTTGTGGATCACCGCCTTCGCGTCGCAGCCCTCGGGAACGAAGATTGCGCTCACGGTGTCGGATTCCCACTCGCGGCTCTTTGCGCACAGCTTGAGCCCCCAACCGCGAACCGCCGCGCGAACACCTTCGGCCAGTCGGTGGTGGCGCGCAAAGACATTCTCCAGCCCTTCTTCGAAGAGCATGTCCAGTGATTCGCGCAATCCGTAGAGCAGCCCGAGGGCCGGCGTGTAGGGGAACCAACCGTCGGCGTTCGTGGTGCGCATGTCTTCGAAATCGAAGTAGCAGCGCCGCAGCCCCGCACGCTTGCGAGCGTCGAGCGCCTTCCGACTCACACCCACGATTCCCAATCCGGCGGGCAGCATCAGGCCTTTCTGAGAACCGGTCACCGCGCAATCGACGCCCCATTCGTCCATGCGGAAGTCGATGCTCCCGATCGAGCTCACTCCGTCGGCAAAGAGGAGCGCCGGGTGGTCGAGATCGTCGAGCACGGCCCGCACGCCGGCGAGATCGCTCGTGACGCCCGTCGCGGTTTCGTTGTGGCAGACCAGCACGGCGCGAATTTCGTGCTGCTCGTCGCGCTCCAGGACCGCGCGGTAGCGCTCCAGCGGCGCACCCTGACCCCACTCGACTTCGAGTGCATCCACCTTCAGGCCGAGGCGTTCGCACATGTCGATCCAGAGATGGCTGAACGTCCCAAATCGAGAGGCGAGCACCCGATCTCCGGGCGCGAGTGTGTTGAGCAGCGTGGCCTCCCAGGCGCCAGTTCCGCTCGACGGGAAGATGAACACCTCTCCGTCATCGGTCTTGAAGAGCTTCTTCAAGTCCGCGAACAGCGGTCGGCTGAACTTCGGAAAGTTCGCGCCGCGGTGATCGACCATCGAGCGCGAGAGGGCTCGCAATACGCGCTCGGGCACATGGGTGGGACCTGGAATGAACAGAAAATGCCGACCTTGATCCATGATGTGACTCCGTCTTCGTTTCCCGCCTGATGTGCGCAGTGCGCCCGAACGGGGTTTGAGATTACCGGCTATCCCTTCGAGCTGACGACCTCGGCCTTTCGAACGAGCACTTCGGCCTGACGGATCGAAGCGAGATCGATCAGCCGGCCATCGAGCGTCACTGCGCCGCGGCCCTCGTTCTTGGCCGCTTCCATGGCGACGAGCACGCGCCTTGCGCGCGCCACTTCGTCTTCGCTCGGGCTGAAGATCTGGTTCACGATATCGACCTGCGACGGATGAATCGCCCATTTCCCCTCACAACCGAGCACCGCAGAGCGCCACGCCTGAGCGGCAAATCCGGCCTCATCCTTGATGTTCCCGAAGGGCCCGTCTACCGCGCGCAGACCATTGGCACGCGCGGCGACCACCATGCGCGCGACCGCGTAGTGCCACATGTCGCCCCAGTGAATCTCACGCTTGCCGTTCGAATCCGGATCGGTGAGGACCGAGTAGTTCGGATTCGGCCCACCGATGACGATCGTGCGCGCCTGTGTCGAGGCCGCGTAGTCGGCCACTCCGAAGTGCAGCGATTCGTTCCTCGTGCTCGCACTCGCGATCTCGTGAACGTTCTGCATTCCGAGCGCGGTTTCGATGATCATTTCGAACCCGATTCTCTTCTTGTAACCCTTCGCGATCTCGATCTGGTTCACCAAGGCGTCCACCATGTAGACGTCGGACGCGTTGCCGACCTTGGGAATCATGATGAGGTCCAGCTTGTCGCCCGCCTGTTCCATCACGTCGACGACGTCGCGATACATGTATTGGGTATCGAGGCCGTTGATCCGCACCGAGACCGTCTTTCCGCTCCAGTCGAGTTCGTGGAGCGCTTCGATGACGAACTTGCGCGCCTGCTCTTTCTCGTCGGGCGCAACCGCGTCCTCGAGATCCAGGAAGACCACGTCCGCCGAGCCCTTGGCTGCCTTCTCCATGAACGAGGGGTTGCTTCCGGGTACCGCCTGCTCCGAGCGGTTCAGGCGCGCCGTGCACTGGCTTACGATGGTGTGGCTCATCTCGTCTCCTCCTTCGGATTGTCGCGTCTTGGGTTTTGCCGCCTTTGGTTTTGGCGCCTTGGGTTTCCTCGTATCGGAGTTTTCCGTCTCGCATTGGGCACGATCTGGATCCCATTCAGCTGCATTGATCTTCCTTCACACCGCATGCACGCCGTGCGCCGCCTTGACCATGTGGTACGCGATCAAGAGCTGGGTCAAGACGAGCGGATGACTGATGCCGGGCTTGCCGTTGATGTCCGTGAACTCACCGACGTGGTTGTTTCGCAGGTGCACGACCTCCGGGAGCATTTCCCAGAGCAGGTTCTCGAGGCTCTCGGCGGATTCGTCCGAGATGCTTCCCGAGATTCCGAGCACGTCGACCGGCTTGCCATCGCGGTCGCGACAGAGTTCGAGACTCAGGCCATTTCTCGCGCCAGCCTCGATCAGCGGACTGAGATCGGGGTGAGGCAACGTCGGCCGCAGCAGATGGTGGACATCGAGGTGAGCGCCCGTTTCGGAATCGTCGCTCTTCGGCGGATAGAAGTTGACCACGATGTCCGAAAACGTCCGTTGCGGCTGGATGAAGCGCTGGCTGTCCTTTTGCCGGCGCTCCAACTCGTCCCGAACTTCTTCGATCGTATATCCACGGAGGTTGCAGTCGCGCCAGATCTTCCACTTGATTCGAAGTTCTTCGTCGGGCTCCACGAACACCTTCACGTCGAAGCAGTCGCGAATCGCACGGGTGTGATAGCCCAGCAGGCCCTCGACGATGATGTAGGGCCGCGGCATCAGATATTCGGCGGGTTCGAGGGTTCCCAGTTCGTGGTTGTAGGTCGGCTTGAGGATCGGTTGATTGCGCCGCAACAGCTGCAGATGTTGCTCGAGGATGTCGATGTGGTTGCTGTCCGGGTGCAGTGCCGTGATGCGCCTGTCCATGCGTTCGGAACGAGAATAGCTGTGGTAGTCGTCGGAACAGATGATCAGGACCTGGTTCTCACCGAGGATGCGCGCGATCCCGGTCGCCAGGGTCGTCTTGCCCGCCGCAGAATCACCGATGACTCCGAGCAGAACCGGTCGATCCAATCGCGTCGAATCGGGAACGCTGAGCCCTGTGCGATTCTCAGGCATCGGGGGCAACCCGCCGCCAGGTGGTTTGAAGCTGACTTTCCCCCGTGCAACCCGCGATCATCAGCGTCTGCATGCGATCGCGACCCTCGATGCGCTCGACTCCTTCGAGCAGCAGGCCCGTCGTGATCCCCGTCGCGCAGAAATAGGTTTCCGTCGACGTCACGAGTTCGTTCGCGGGTATCCAACGCTTGAGGTCGAGGCCGGCCTGTTTGACGGCGATCTGCTCGCTCTGGAGTTGCGGATCGATTCGCGCCTGGAACTCCGCCCCGAGAGCTTGCGCGGCGCAGGCCGAGAGAATTCCCTCGCGAACACCGCCGGTACCCATCAACGCGTCGACGCCGGAATTGGGCAGTGCAGACAGCAGCGCCCCTGCAACGTCGCCGGCCGGGAACGAGGTCACAGCTGCACCCAACTCTCGGATCTGATCGATCAGCGCGCGGTGTCGCGGCTTCTCGAGCACGAAGATCGTCAGCTCCTCGACTTCCTTCCCGAGCAGCTTGCCGAGGGCCACGAGTTTCTCGGCGATCGGCCACGCGGGGTCGATCCGACCTTTCGCGGCGGCGGGCGCCGCGAATTTCTCCATGTAGAGCGCCGGCACCGGGAAGCGCATCGCACCCAAGGGCGCGAGCGCGAGCAGCGTCATCGCATTCGTGAGCCCATCGGCCAGGTAGGTGGTCCCCTCGCCGGGATCGACGGCGAGATCAAACGCGGGATCCCGCGAACCGGCTCCGACGATCTGACCGTCGTAGAGATTCGGAACTTCCTGCTCCCGACCCTGCCCGACCGCGATGCGAGCCGTAAACGGAAGTCCGGCGAGCGCTTCCGCCATCGCGCGCGCAGCCGCTCCGTCCACGCTCTCCGCGAGTCCGCGGCCGATCTGATCCGAGGCCGCGCGAGCGGAGGACTCCGTCGCGTTGCGCAGTGCGGCGAGGATCTGAGGGGTCTGGTCTGCGCGCATCGGTTTCCACCGCGTGGTTTTGGGGTCGTGTATCTGCCGGAGGCCCTACTTGGGCCAATACCCTACGCGAATTTGGCGCCGCGGGAGAACGCCCATCCGGGTCGATCCACGAAATCATTTGGATAGGCCGAAATCTACCCGATCGGGTAGGTACTCGCTGTTATCGGAGGCAGGCCGTCATTGCCGTTGCCAGGGGCGGGCCGGTCTTAGCCGTTGCCGGAGCGAGCAGGCCTTAGCCGCTCTCCGTGCAGGCAGGTATTAGGCGTCGCCGCTGCGGGCCGGTATCAGCCGTTCTCGGAGACGAAGAGGGCGACCGCTTGCGCGCGGTTACCGATCCCGAGCTTCTCATACACGTTCTTGAGATGGAACTTCACGGTCTGGACCGAGATCTCGAAACGGGCGGCGAGTTGCGCATTGCTGCTGCCCTCGCTGAGTGCCGCCAGCAGCTCGCGCTCTCGCGGTGTCAGCACCGAGAGCCGACAAGCGTGGAGCCCGCGCACGTCGACGAACGGAAAGATCATCTGCCCGGTAGCCACGCGGGCGACCGTATCGAGCAGTTGTGCGGGCGGTTCGCTCTTCGAACAAAATCCGGCTCCGCCGAGTCGCATCACCTGGCGCGGAACGTCGCTGCTTGGGTCTCCCGTGTAGATCACGACGCGCGGCGCGCTCGGTCGATCGCGCAGGCGATCGAGCACACCGCGGCCGCCGACTCCGGGCATCACCCATCCGACGATGCCGACCTGGAATGGTTTTTGATCGACCAGCGCAAGGAATTGCTCGCCGTTTTCAGCGATGTCCACCAGCTCGAAACGCTCGTCCTCGTTGAGTAGACCCTGCAGTCCGGCGCGAACCAGGGAACTCTTATCCGCGACCACCACCGATATCGGGGTTCGGTTCACCGTCGCCACCTGGAGGGGATCCACTCATCGGCGCAATCTTCTCGGCCAAGGGATTTCGGAGGCATCCCCAACAAGACTTCGCCCCGCGGGGACAAGGCAGCCAGCCCGCCTAGGATACGGACAACCGCGAATCCCGGTCAAGGTCCGGCTGCCGATCCGGCGGCTCGATCGCGACAAAAACGGCCATCTCGGGCGCAGGCCGCGCAGCCGGGTGAACGCCGAGCGCGCTACCCTGGCCGCGCGATGAACGAGCGGATCCGGACTTCCTGCCCGCGAGATTGCTACGACGGCTGCGGGATCGTGGTCGAACGAACGGCGGGCCGCGTGACCCGCGTGCTCGGCGACCCGGATCATCCGATCAGCCGCGGCAAGCTGTGCCAGAAATGCGCGCTCGCCTACAACGGAGCGTGGCGCGATCCCGACGCGCGACTTCAGCTCCCGCTGCGCCGCCGCGGCCCCAAACCCAACGGCAGTTCCAATCCGGCTACCCGCTTCGAACCCATTTCCTGGAGCGATGCGCTCGCGGAAATCGCGACACACCTCCACCAGGCCGTCCGAGACACGGGTCCGGCGTCGATCCTCCACGCCCACTACACGGGTACGTGTTCTCTGCTGGCGAGCGAATTCCCGCTGCGCTTCTTTCGGCGCCTCGGCGCTACCGAAGTCGCGCCGGATACGATCTGCAACAACGCGGGGCACGTGGCCCTGAACTACGTGTACGGAACCTCGGTCGATGGCTTCGACCCGAAGACGATCGCGGACAGCCGCTGCGTGATCGTATGGGGCGCGAACCCGTCCGCCTCGGCTCCACACGCCCATTCGCATTGGTTGCGGGAGAATTCGGCGACGGTCATCTCGATCGATCCGGTGCGCCATGCCACCGCCGAGCAGGCGGACATTCACCTGCAGCCGCGACCGGGCAGCGACGCGGCCCTCGCATTCGGAATGATGCACGTGATCCGCCGCGAGGGCCTGATCGACACATCGTTCATCGCGTCCAACACGCTCGGTTGGGAGGAGATCGAGCCGCTGATCGAGAGCGCGACGCCGGCGCGAACCGAAGCATCGACCGGAGTTCCCGCGGCAGCCCTCGAAGAAGTGGCGCGCCTCTACGCCGCGGGCCCGTCACTGCTCTGGCTCGGCCAGGGGCTCCAGCGCCAGCCGCGCGGCGGAAACGTGATGCGCGCGTGCGCGGTTCTGCCCGCGATCACCGGAAATATCGGCAAGCCCGGTGCGGGGATTTGCTACCTCAACGGGCCCGGCCCGCGCAACATCGACTCCGACTACGTGGGCGCGAGTCATCTGAAGCGCGTGGAGACCCCGACGATCAGCCACATGGACCTCGCGGACGCGCTCGCGGATCCCGCGCGCGCGCGCGCGTTTTTCTGCTGGAACATGAACGTGGCGGCTTCGGGCCCGCGTCAAAGGCAGCTGCGCGAGGCGCTCGCTCGCGAGGACCTGTTCACCGTCGTCGTCGACCTGTTCCAGACCGACACCGCCGACTACGCGGATATCGTGTTGCCGGCCGCGAGTTTCCTCGAATTCGACGATCTCGTGATCCCCTACTTCCACCTCTACATTTCCGCACAAGTCAAAGTCGAAGAGCCGCCGGGCGAAGCGTTGCCGAACGCCGAGATCTTCCGCAGGCTCGCGCGCGCCATGGATTATCCGGAGCCGGAGCTCTACGAGCGCGACCGCGAGATTCTCGACGTCGTACTCTCTCGAACCGGCTTCGACTTCGGCTTCGACGAACTCGCACGCCGAGGCAGCATCGATCCGTTCCCCGATCCCGTGATTCGCTTCGCGGATGGAAAATTCCCGACGCCCTCGGGCCGCATTGAAATCGCTTCCGCGGCAGCCGAAGCCAACGGGCACCCGCGCGTTCCGCAACCCCACGCCGATGCGCGCCCACCCGACGGCCAACTTCGCCTGCTCTCACCCGCCAGCGAGTGGTTGATGAACGACAGCTACGCAAACGACGCGAACGTGATCCGAAAGCTCGGACCCGCCTGCATCTACCTGAACCCCGAAGACGCCAAGCAGTTCGCGCTCAAGGACGGCGAGCCCGCGCTCGTCTCGAGCGCCGCAGGGCAGATCGAGCTTCTCGTCCGCTATTCCGACATCGTCGCGAGAGGCGTCGCGTTGGCCCACAAGGGCCGCTGGCCGAAGCTCGCGGCCGGAACGAGCAACGTAAACGCCCTCAACTCGGGAGAACACGCCGACATGGGTGCGAGCTCGAGCGTACACGGGACGCTCGTTCGAATCGTCGCTCGCTGAAGCACGCCTGGCGGCTGCTCAGACAGGACACACGAGACTGTGTTTGGTCTTCGGCGCATCGTTCTGTCGATAGCAGATCTGGGTCCCGCAGCGATCGCAGAATTCCCGATGCCCCCAGCTCGACGAGTCGTATCTCGCCGCGCATCCCTTCGTGTACGAAAACGCTTCGACCGGAAACGACGCCCAGGCGAGAACCACGGCTCCGGTCGAACGCTGGCAAAGCGTGCAATGACAGTATCCGGTGTCGATCGGTCGAGCCATCGCCTTGAAACGCAGCGCACCGCACAGGCATCCACCTTCGAACATCGAACTCTCCTCGCTCATGCGATTCGCTCTCGCATGAGCTTGCCCGCGGAGTTGCGCGGGAGCTCGTCGACGACCGTGAAGGCCACCGGAATCTTGTAACCCGCGAGGCGATTCGCAAAAAAGCCGCAGAGTTCTGCAACGTCGAGCCGCTTGCCGGGAGTCGCGACGAGCCACGCGATCGGGCGCTGGCCGTATTCCGCGTCCGCGCGCCCTGCAACAGCTGCTTCCGCGATCGACGGATGTTCGAGCAAGGCGCGCTCGACTTCCGATGGGTAGATGTTCTCGCCACCGGAGATGATCAGATCGCAGCGCCGATCGAGCACCTCGAGCGCGCCGCTGGCGTCGATCACGCCGATATCCCCGGTATGCAGCCATCCGTCGCGCAGGGCCTTCGCGCTTGCTTCAGGGCGATTCGAGTAGCCGTTCATCAGCGTAGAGCCGCGCACGAGAATCTCTCCCGCCTGCTCGCGAACGGGCTTCCCATCCTCATCGACCGTCTCGATCTGCGTCCCGAAAATCGGACGCAGTCCGATCGCGCCCTGCGAAGCCTCGAGCGTCGGCAGCTGCGTGGCCACCTGAGACGCGGCTTCCGTCAAGCCGTAGCTGGCGGCGACCGGAAAACCCTGGGATCTCGCGCGCTGGATGAGTCCGTGCCGCGCGGGCCCTCCGCCGAGCAGCACGCCGCGCAGTCCGGGCGGCGCCCGGCGATCCCCGCGCACCGCGAGCACGCGTTCCAACATGGTCGGAACCAGCGACACGAGCGTGACTCCATCCTCATCGAGCGCGCGGTTGACGCGCTCCGCATCGAAGCGCTCGTGTACGATCGCCGCGCTTCCAAACAGCGCGCAGCGCAGCAGAATCGAGAAACCGCCGACGTGAAATAGCGGCATGCAGACGAGCCAGCGGTCCGCCGACACGACCCCGAGCCGCATACCCGACCCGATCGCGCTCCAGAACAGACTGCGGTGCGAGAGCAGCGCTCCCTTGGGCGAGCCACTGGTTCCCGAGCTGTAGACCAGAGCGAACGTCTGCGCGGGATCGATCCGCGCGCCATCGACGCGCGCTTGCGCGCGAGCCGAAATCTCGCCCGCAAGCGCGGGCGCTCCGCCCGGATCCAGCTCGACGCAATCGATCCATCTCCGCGCGCCAACGCGCTGCGCGCTCTCGCGCGCGAGATCCGCCAGTGGTCCCGCTGCGCAGACAAGCAGTCGCGCTGCGCTCTCCTCCAACTGAAACGCGAGTTCGCGCGGCGTCAAGCGGACGTTCAAGGGCAGCAGCACGGCGCCCCTTTCGGCGACCGCGTGAAGAATCTCCGCAAACGCGAGTCCGTTTTCGAGCAGGACCGCGACCACGTCGCCGACACCCACTCCCAATCTCTCGAGTCCACTTTCCGTTTGGCTCACGCGGTCTGCGAGCTCCGCGTAATCGAAGCTGCGGCCTTCAGCGCACAGAGCGGGACAAGCGCCCGAGATGCGCGCGCGCTGCGAGAGCCGCACCCGATTCGAGATCACGCTCGAATCTCCAGCGCGCTGCCGAGCGCGCAGAGCGCGAGGCGCGCGCGTTCCGGAACGACGCCAATCCCAGGGGCATCGGGGAGTCGGAGCTCGCCCCGCACCGGCAGCGGCGGCGGCGCCAGATCGCGCTCGAACATCGCGCCGGTCGCGAGACCCGCAGCGAACGGCGAGTCCGGAAGCGCGACTGCGAGCTGGAGCGCCGCTGCGAGCCCCAACGCGGAATCGAATCCCGATGTCACGACGCTCCCCCAGCCTCTCTCTCTCGCGCGCGCGGCAATTTTCCAACAGGCCCGCAAGCCGCCGAGCGCACCGGGTTTGAGCACGAGAACGCGCGCCGCGTCGCGTTCGAAGATCTCTTCGATCGCGAAGCCCGCTCCGAGCGCCTCGTCGGCCGCAAGCAAGATCGGCGAGTTCGCAGACAGGCGAGCAAGCGCAGCCAGTTCGCGCGCTTCGACGGGTTGTTCGAGCAGTTCGATCCGATATCGCGCAAGGCGCGCGATCGCCTGCTCGGCCTCGCGCTCCTTCCAGCCTCCATTCGCATCGAGTCGAATCCGCGTCTCGGATCCGACCGCCTCGCGCACCGCGGCAACGCGAGCCTCGTCGCGATCGAGTTCTTGCGCGCCGAGCTTGATCTTGACGGTACGAAAACCTTCGCCAACCGCGGCGGACGCTGCGCGAGCGATCGCCTCAGGCGCTTCTCCAGACAAAAGTGCGCTTACCGCGGTATGCGAGCGCGGCGCGCTGGGTCGCGCGAGCAGCGCAGCGACGCTCGTCGACTCGGCTTGCGCGGCGAGGTCGAAGAGTGCGAAATCGACGGCGGCGCGCGCCGCCGGCGCTTCTGGCGCCAGCTCCTCGACCAGATCGAGCAGCGCGTCGAAGTCTTCGACCTCGCGCCCGAGCAGCACCCGCGCCAATCCGGACAGCGTCTCGAAGCTCCGCTCGGGAGATTCCGCGCCGAATCCCGCTAGCGGCAGCGCCTCGCCGTGGCCCAGCAGCGCGGAATCCGTCTCGAGCGCGAGCAGCGCGCCCTCGCGCACATCGATCCATCCGCGCGCGGTAGCCACGGGCGAGCGCAATCGAAAGCGCACCCGCCACAGTCTCGCGCGCGCGATCTTCATACCAGCAATCCGACAGCCAGTAGCAGCGCAAACACAACTTCGAGCGCCGCGGTGCGAGCGAGTGCAGCGTTGAGGGTCGGGCCATCGCTCGAGGCGAAAACCGTGCGGATCAGTCGCACCGCGAGCGGGAAGGTCGCCAGCGGAAAGATCGCGGCTTCCCACGATGTACGGGCCAGCCCGAGAACCGCGAGCATCGCGTACGCAAAGGCGAGCAATCCCGCGTACTCCCAGCGGGCCGCCTTGGCGCCGAAGCGAACCGCGAGCGTGCGCTTGCCCGCGGCGCGATCGGTGTCGAGATCGCGCAGGTTGTTCACGACGAGGACTGCCGTCGCAAAGGCGCCAACCGGGAGCGCCGCCGCGAGTGCGATCGGCGGCAACGCGAGCGCCTGCACGTAGTAGGTGCCGCAAACGGCGGCGATTCCGAAGAACAGGAATACCGCGACATCGCCGAAGCCGTGATAGCCAAACGCGAACGGACCACCCGTATACGCCAACCCCGCGGCAATCGACAGCAAGCCGATGCCCGCGATCGGCCAACCGCCGACCGCGACCAGATACGCGCCGACCAGAGTCGCGCAGCCGAAAGCCACGGCGATGCCGAACTTCAGCTCGCGCGGCGTGAGCAAGCCGAGCTGCGCGGCGCGCGGCGGCCCGATCCGGCCGGGGCTGTCGGCACCGCGCTCGAAATCGAAGACGTCGTTCGCGAAATTCGCGCCGAGCTGGATCAAGAGCGCACCCAATAGCGCCGCGCACGCGGGCCAGGCGCGTCCGCGTCCATCCGCGACCGCGAGCGCCGTTGCGACGGCGACCGGCGCGGCGGCCACCGGAAGCGTTCGCGCCCGGGCGGCGAGCAGCCAGGGCTGCCAGCTTCGAAGCGCTCGGGGCACGAAAGCTACGGAAGCCACGGAAATCGCGAGAAGTCGGGCGGCCGCTTTTCGAGATACGCGTCGCGCCCCTCCTGTCCCTCTTCACTCATGTAGAAGAGCAGGGTCGCGTTGCCCGCGAGTTCCTGAAGTCCGACCTGCCCATCGCAATCCGCGTTCAGCGCCGCCTTCAAGCAGCGGATCGCGATCGGGCTGTTGCGCAGAATTTCGCGCGCCCAGCTCACCCCCGTCTGCTCGAGCGCTTCGAGCGGAACGACCTCGTTCACCAACCCCATGTCGAGCGCCTGTTGGGCGTCGTACTGCCGGCACAAGAACCAGATTTCGCGCGCCTTCTTCTGTCCCACGATCCGAGCCAGGTACGAGGCGCCAAAGCCGCCGTCGAAACTTCCGACGCGCGGCCCCGTCTGTCCGAAGCGCGCATTCTCCGCCGCAATCGTGAGATCGCAAATCAGATGCAGCACCTGGCCGCCGCCGATCGCGTAGCCCGCCACGAGCGCGATCACGGGCTTCGGCAGCGAGCGGATGATTCGCTGCAAATCCAATACATTCAGCCGCGGCACGCCATCGTCTCCGACGTAACCCGCGGATCCGCGCACCCGCTGATCTCCACCGGAGCAGAAAGCGTCCGGGCCCTCACCCGTCAGAAGCACGACTCCGACGCTCCGGTCTTCGCGCGCGCGCGAAAACGCGTCGATCAACTCCATCACGGTCTCAGGCCGAAACGCGTTTCGCACCTCCGGCCGCGCGATCGTGATCTTCGCGATTCCATCTTCTGTTTTCTCGAAACGTATGTCGGTGTAACTCTTCAGCGTCTTCCAGCTCGTCGCGCTCATGTGACCCTCATTTGGCTTCGGGTGCTGCGTGGGTTGGAGCTGGCGCCAAGGCTTCCCGCCCTTCGGCCTTGGCGAGAAACCGGCGCGCCAACTCCAGAAACGCGGCGGGATTGTCGCTGTGGGCGGCGTGTCCAGCCCGCGGCACGATCTCGACTCGCGCGTTGGGAAGCTCCAGGCAGATCTCCGCGGCGATCGCCTGGAATTTCGAATCCTCGTCGCCCACGGCCAGGCAGATCGGCGCGGCGATGCGCGGCAACTCGGCATGCAACGACGGCTGCGCGCCCGTGCCCATTCCGCGCAAGCTCGACGCGAGCCCGTGCGCGGAGTTCGCAAGCCGCAACTCTCGAGCCGCGGAAACTCCCAGCGCGCCGAGCCTCCGCTCACTGACCAGCGCTGATTGCGAGATCCAGCTTTCGACAAAAGACTCGACGCCATCGCGTTCGATGCGCTCCGCGAGCGCCTCGTCGGAACGTCTCCGCTCCGCGCGCTGCTCGGGATCGCGGATGCCTGCGCTCGCACCCACCAGCAGAGCGGAGGTCACGCGCGCCGGGTACGTGACACCAAACGCCAGCGCGAGGCGCCCGCCCATCGAATATCCAATCAGATGCGCGTCGCGCACGCCCAATTGATCCAAGCTCGACGCGAGTTGCTCCACACAGGCCGACATCGAGTAGGCGTCGAGCTGCTTCGGAACTTGGCTGCGCCCGTGTCCGACGAGGTCCGGGGTAAGCGTGCGATGCGAATCGCACAGTCCCTGCGCGAGAAACGCCATCGCGCGCGCCGAACCCGTAAAGCCATGAAGCAGGACGACCGGGGTACCCTTCCCCGCCTCATCGACCTGGAGCTGAACGCCGGCTGCGTCGATCCGATGGCATCGAGTCGCAGTCATGGGATGCGCAATTCTCGCGCCAGCGCAGCGCCGATCCGCCGATCGATCTCGCGGTGGTGGGCGACGCTCTGGTCGCGGTCGACGGGAATCTCGACGACCGAGACGCCGGGCGACGCGAGCGCGGATTTGAACGCTGCGCGGAAGTGCTCCCAGCAGCTCACACGCGTGAACTCGGCGCCAAAGCCGCGGACCACGGCACCGAGATCCGCGCCGTGCGGCGTGCGGAAGTGTGTTTCGAAGATCTCGGGATCCACGCGATTGGCGATCGGGAGATAGGAGAAGATGCCGCCGCCGTCGTTGTCGAACACGACCACACTGAGATTCAACGCGTGTCGCTGCGCGGCCTGAAGCGCGCCGATGTCGTGGAGCAGTGCGAGGTCGCCCGTGAGCAGCACCACCGGCTGCGGCTGCGCGGCCGCGGCTCCGAGCGCGCTCGACAGCATGCCATCGATGCCGCTCGCGCCGCGATTCGCGAGCACCCGCAGCGCTCGACTCGACACCGGCAAGAACGCGTCGAGATCGCGCACGGGCATGCTGTTCGACACGTAGAGGATCGCGCCGTCGGGCAAGGCCTGCGCGAGTTCGCGAATCGCGCGAGGCTCGAAGAGATCATCCTGCTCGAAGACCAGACTCTCGACCAGATCCGCCGTGCAGCGCTCCGCGTCGAGCAGAAGCTCGCGCCAGCGCGAACTGCGCTTCGCTGAACCCACACGCGAAATCATTGCGTCACAAAAAGCCAGGGGATCGAGCTGCAGCATCTCCGAGGCCAGATGACTCGGGTCGCTCCAGGCGCGCTCTGGGTCGACGAGGATCAAGTGCTCGGGCTCGTGACGCTCGATCCAGAGCCGTTGCGATTTACTGACGGGAGTCGCGCCGAACCGCAACACGACCTCGGGTATGAGCGCGCGGGAAAGCCTGTCATCTCGCAAGAACAGATCCGAGTTCGCGAGGACCGGCGCCCCATCGACGTGCGCGCCCGATCGCAATTGAGAGCTCGGGTCCGCGAGGATCGGCCAGCCCAGAGCCGATGCCAACTGCGCGAGCGCCGCGCAGAGCGGCGGCTCCGCGTCCATCGGCCCGCAGCTGATCACACCGCATTCGCGCGAGCGCGCGAGCGCGACGAGGCGTTCGACATCCTCGGGCGCAGGACTCTGAGTCCCGCGACACACGCGCGTGCTGCGCGCGTGCTTCCGCCCATTCGCGCCGACCTCGGATTCTGCCGCGGCCGAGGCCGGCTCCAGCGGATCGCGAAACGGCAGGTTGAGATGAACCGGTCCTCGCGCGGTGCCGAGCGCTTCGGCGACCGCGCGGCCGCCCATCGCGCGCGCGTACCGCAGCATGCGCGGATTCGCGTCGGGCAGCGCCAACTCCGCGAACCAACGCACGTGCGTCCCGTAGAGACGCAGCTGATCGATCGTCTGCCCGGCACCCCAGTCGCGCAGCTCGGGCGGTCGGTCGGCGGTCAGCACGATCAGCGGCACGTGGGCGTGGAAGGCCTCGACGACCGCGGGATAGAAATTCGCGGCCGCGGTCCCCGAGGTGCAGATCAGCGCAACGGGCCTAGCGGTCGCCTTCGCAATGCCGAGCGCAAAAAAACCCGCGCTGCGCTCGTCGATCTGCGACCACGCACGCAGCCCTGTGTGCCGCGCTGCGGCGAGAGCGAGGGCCGTCGAGCGCGAGCCAGGGCAGATGCAGATTTCCGCCACACCCGCGCGCGCGATTGCGTCGATCAATTCCGCCGCAAACACATGTGCGGAATTCCCGGCCTGCTCGGTGTCGACGCGAGGCTCGGTGTCGACGCGAGGCTCGGTATCGGCGCGCAACTCAGACCTCCAGCAGCGGGCCGAGCATCGCCCGCAGTTTGAGACGGGTTTCACGCAGTTCGGCCTCGGGATCTGATCCGCCGACGACGCCCGCACCGGCGAACAGATGCGCTTCGTTTCCGCGCAGGACCGCGGAGCGCAACGCGGCGTAGAACTCGCCACCGCCGTCAGAATCCGCGAAGCCAATCGGACCGCCATACCAGCCGCGATCGAGCTTTTCGTGGCGAGCGAGCCAATCGAGCGCGGCCTCGCGCGGCGCGCCCGCGATCGCGGGCGTGGGGTGCAGCGATCCAAGCAACTCGAGGATCGTCGTGCGGGCCCGCAGTCGGCCGGCAATCGGCGTTTCGAGGTGCTGGATGTCCTGAAGGCGCATCAAGCGCGGAGACTCGCGGACTTCGAGTTCGTCGCAATACGGCGACAGCGCATCGCACAGAGCGCGCACCACGACCGCGTGCTCGGCCTGTTCCTTCTTGCTCTCCCGCAGTCGACGGCCGAACGCGCGATCCTCCTCGGGGCTTCGCCCGCGCGGCGCCGAGCCCGCCACGGATGCGGTCTCGACCTTCCCGTCGCTGATCCGCACGAGACACTCAGGGGTGGCGCCGACGAAAACGCCGTCCGGGTTTGCGACCGCAAAGATCGCGCAGGTCGGCTGGTCGCCGCGCAACCGCTCGAGCAACGCGCACGGGTCGTAGTCCTGCTGCTGGCGCAGTGCGATCGAGCGCGCCAGAACCACTTTCTCGAATCCGCCAATCTCGATCTCGCGCAAGGCCGCCTCCACCAGGCCGCGGTATTCGCCGTGGCTTCGGTCCGCGGTTGCGCGATAGTCGGCGGGAGCCTCTGCCTCGGCGATCGGCGCCGTCGACGCGTCGATCCGGTTGCGATGACCCTGGGAGCGTCGGACAGGCTCCAGGCGCGCGTGCAGGTCTTCCGCGATTTTCCCCGGGTCATCTCCAGGTCCGACCGAACGAACGACGCTGCACCAACTGCGCCCGTCTGCGCATGAAATCGCGACCTCGGGCAACACGAGGCGACTGCGAGCGAAGCCGCGCCAACGCGCTTGCGTCGATGCCGCGTTCGCGAAGGAAAAGCCGCCGACGAGAAACGGGCCCGCTGCGGCAGGCGCGGGATTTCCGGCGAGATGCAGGCGCGAAAAAACGCGTTCGGCGCGCATCGAGCATTCGGCGAAGCGAGTTTCGCCCTCGGTCTCGATCGCAATCGCACAGCCGAAGGTCGCGATCGAGCGCGCCTGCGCGGGCCGCTCCCAGTAGAAGCGCTCGCGCGCTTCGAAAAAATCGAAGCTTGCGAGCAGGTCGTCCGGTGCGACCTCCACCTGCAGGGCCACCCACTGGGATTCACCGCTCTGTGCCGCGGAATCCAAGGCGCCGCGCACCGCGA
>CAZBSV010000012.1:0-11230 GCA_964494795.1 uncultured Spirochaetales bacterium
GTCGGGCCCCGGAATCGCGCCGGTCGGGCCCCGGAATCGCGCCGATCGGGCCCCGGAATCGCGCCGGTCGGGCCCCGGAATCGCGCCGATCACGCGAGCGGAGCCCCCCGGATCGAGTCCGACCCGAAATTCGGCGTCGACCTCTGGCTAGAATCGCTTGCCACGCAGCCAACGGGATCGTTAAACCCCGTACCGGTAAGGCGACAGCCGAGTGGCTTTTCCGCCGCAGCGTCGGCGCCCAGTCGGATACGGGCAGCGAGGCGGATTCGGGCTGCGAGGCCGGATACGGGCTGTGAGGCGGATTCGGGCTGCGAGGCCGGATCGCACGCATCCGGCGCGCCGAATGCGGATCGCGAAACGGCTAGCGGGGAGCGCGCGGCATGCGGGGAGCAATTGCTGCGAAGGTCCGGGCAACGACTCGAAAGCTCTGCGAGCGGCTCGCGGAGCTGCATTTCGCCGACCCCGTCAGCCACGTCTACAACCCGCTCGAATACGCGCGGCGCGCGCACAACGCCTACCTCCGGGCGTATGGGGACGACCCCAAGCGGGTGATCTTCCTGGGAATGAATCCGGGCCCTTTCGGCATGGCCCAGACCGGAGTCCCGTTCGGTGACGTCGCGTGCGTGCGGGATTTCCTCGGGATCGCAGAGTCCGTCGGGCACCCGCCGATCGAGCATCCGAAGCGGCCAATCCAGGGCTTCGATTGCCCGCGCCGCGAAGTCAGCGGTTCCCGGCTCTGGGGTGCCATCGCGCAGCAATACGCGACGCCCGCGCGATTCTTCCAGAACCGCTTCATCGCGAACTACTGCCCGCTGGTGTTCATCGAATCGAGCGGGCGCAACCGAACGCCAGACAAGCTGCCGGCGGGCGAGCGAGAGCCGCTGTTCGCCAGCTGTGACGACTACCTGAGGCGGCTCGTGGAAATCTTCGACGCCGAGTGGGTGATCGGAATCGGCAGCTTTGCCGAGCAGCGCGCCCGCGAGGCGCTTTCCGATCGCGAAATCCGCATCGGGAGGATCCTGCACCCGAGTCCCGCCAATCCGCGCGCCAACGATAGCTGGTCGGGGCGCGCGCGAGCCGAGCTCGTCGAACTCGGGCTCTGCGGGCGGCGCGGCAGAGCGTGAGGGCCAGCTAGAATGTTCCCGCGTCGGATCGCGCAAAGCGCGAGGGGAGATTGCCCTTGATCACGCTTCGGCACGCCATCTCGATCGTCGCTGCAGCCGCGGCCGCGACCGGGGCACTCCACCTTCAGTTCGCGTGTGCGGGCGCAGGCCGCGAATTCGGCGAGCCCGCGCTCGCGGAGCCGCGACGGCCGGAAGCGAGATCCGATCGCGCGAAGAATGTGATCCTGTTTCTCGGCGACGGGATGGGAATCAGCACCGTGACCGCGGCCCGCATTCTCGAGGGCCAACTCCGGGGCGAGAGCGGAGAGGAAAACCAACTCAGCTTCGACCGCTTCCCCGACGTCGCGCTGATCAAGACCTACAACACCAACCAGCAGACCCCGGATTCCGCGGGAACCATGACGGCCATCGTCACGGGCGAGAAGACCCGCGCGGGCGTCGTTTCGGTCGATGCCTCGGTCGACCGCGGCGATTTCGCAGGCGTCGAGGGGCATCGACTCGCGACCGTCGTCGAAACCGCCGAAGATCGGGGACTCTCGACGGGGCTCGTCACGACCACCACGGTGACACACGCGACGCCCGCGGCCCTCTACGCGCATTCGCCCGATCGCGATTGGGAAGGTGATGCGCTGCTGCCGCCGGAGGCGCGCGCCGCGGACTTCCCCGACATCGCGCGCCAACTGATCGAGTTTTCCCACGGCGACGGTCTCGAAGTCGTCCTAGGTGGTGGCGAACAGTTCTTCCGACCCGGCGGAGCGGCGACTTCTGCGCTCTGGCCGGGACTCGATCCGCAGATCGTCACGCGAAGCGACGGCCGCGACCTCACGCAGGAGTGGCTGGCGCGTAGCCCCGGCTCGGTCTTCGTCCGAACCTGTGCGGAACTCGCGAGGGCCGAAACCGCCGAGGCGTCGCATCTGCTCGGTCTGTTTGCACCCGAGCACCTCCGCTTCGAAGCCGATCGCTCCGACAACCTTCCGTGTGAGCCTTCGTTGACGGAAATGATGCTCGCGGCGCTCGAGATCCTCGAACGCAATCCGCGCGGCTATTTCCTGATGGTCGAGGGCGGTCGAATCGACCACGCGCACCACAATGGAAACGCCTACCGGGCGCTCACCGATGCGGTTGAATTCGCGCGCGCAATCGGCGTAGCCGCGGAGAGAACGAGCGCCGATGACACACTGATTATTGTCACCGCAGACCACAGCCATGTGTTCACGATCGCTGGCTATCCCACCCGTGGAAACGACATCCTCGGGCTCACGGTCGAAAACGACGATCGAGGTCGGCCGACGGATGAACCCGCGCTCGACGCGGAAGGGTTGCCATATACGACGCTCGGTTATCAAAATGGCCCCGGTTACATCGGGAAGAGCGACGAGCAGAGCGAAGGCCCGAAGTTCCACCCCCACACCCCACACGTTTTCAGCGGGGTGACCCGGGGAAGGGCCGATCTGACGCAAGTCGACACCACCGATCCCGATTATCTGCAGGAGTCGAGCGTGCCCCTCGAGATCGAAACCCACTCGGGCGAGGATGTCCCCGTCTACGCGCGCGGACCGGGCTCTCGGCTGTTTCACGGCGTGCAAGAGCAGAACTACATCTACCACGCGATCGCACAGGCGCTCGAGTGGAATCAACCGGCGCGATGAGCCAAGCTCCGCGGGAGTCGCAGCAGGTCTCGCCGAAGAACGCAGAGTCGCAGCCGATCCCGTCGGAGAACGCAGAGTCCCTGCAGATCTCGTCGGAGAACGCAGAGTCCCTGCAGATCTCGTCGGAGAACGCAGAGCCCCTGCAGATCTCGTCGGAGAACGCATAGTGGCCATCGTCACGGCAATCGAAACGCCTCCCGGTAGAAGACGGCGCCTGCAGCTCACGCATCCGGCGAACGGAAGCGACATCGGGCAAATCGAAGTTCAAAACGCCCACGACGTCGCCGCTGCACTCGAGGAGGCCCGCAAGGCCCAGCCAGACTGGGCGGCGCGCTCGGTCGACGAGCGCGCGCGCTACCTCACGCGCGCCCTGCGCACGCTGCTCGAACGACAGGACGAGTTCGTCGACGTCATCCTTCGCGAGTCCGGCAAGCCCCGGACCGAAGTCCTGATGATGGATTTATTCTCGGCGTGTGACGTTCTGACCTACTACGCGAAACACGCGGCCGAGATGCTGCGCGTCGAGAAGCGCCCGCTGCACGGATTCATGCGCTTCATGAAGAAACTCCGGATCGAATACCGCCCGCTGGGCGTAGTCGGAGTCATCAGCCCGTGGAACGGACCGTTCATTCTGTCGCTCAGTCCGACCATCCAGGCGCTGCTCGCGGGAAACGCGGTTCTGCTCAAACCCTCCGAGGTCACGCCGTTCTCGGGCAAACTCGTGGGAGATCTGCTCGAGTCCGTCGCTTTGCCCAACGGCCTGCTCACGGTCCTGACGGGCGACGCAGAAACGGGAGCGGCGCTGGTCGAGGCCGGCGTCGACATGATCTCCTTTACCGGCAGCATCAAGACGGGCCGATCCGTCGCGCAAGCGTGTGCTCGCCAACTGATTCCCTGCACGCTGGAACTCGGCGGCAAGGATCCGATGATCGTCTGCGCAGACGCCAACCTCGACAACGCTGCGGGTGGCGCAATCGTGGGAGCCTTCCTGAACAACGGGCACGTCTGCTGCGGAACCGAGCGCGTATACGTCGTCGATGAAATTGCGGACGAGTTCACACAGAAGGTTCTCGAGCGGGTTTCCCGGCTGCGCCAGGGAAATCGCGGCGAGTTCGACATCGGCGCGGTCTTCTGGGACCGTCAGCTCGAAATCATCGAGCAGCACGTGGCAGATGCGATCGCCAAGGGTGCGCGGCTACTCGCGGGAGGCCGGCGCAACCCGGACCTCGACGGCTTGTTCTTCGAGCCGACGGTGCTCGCGGACGTCAACCACGACATGCTCGTCATGCAGGAAGAAACCTTTGGCCCCGTGCTCCCCATCATGCGCGTGTCGGATCTCGACGAGGCCGTCCGGCTCGCCAACCAGACCCACTACGGATTGGGGGCGAACATCTGGACCCGAGACAACCGATCCGGCATCGAACTCGCGCGGCGAATCGACAGCGGGAGTGTCTGCATCAACGACATGGCGATGACGTACGGGGTGCTCGAGGCGCCGTTCGGCGGCCTGAAGAGCAGTGGAGTGGGTCAGATTCACGGGCCAAACGCGCTGCGCAGCTTCACCCATGCGAAACCGATCGTGATCGATCGATTCGGCGGAAGGGCCACCGCCGGACTCTACCCCTACTCGTTCAAGAGCGAAGCGCGCTTGCAGCGCTTGATCCACTTCCTCTACCGCTCGCCGCTCGGACGCTGGCTATCCTGAGCTTCCGCGCGATTTCGCCGGAGTGCGCGCAGCGGCGGCGATGAGCGCTCGCGCGCAATCGATGCCTCGATCGAGCGTGTCGAATTCTCCGTCGAGCTGACGCTCGAAACACGCCTCGAGCAGCTGTCCGAATTCGGGACCCGGCGCGAGTCCGAGTTCGATCAAGTGGCGCCCCATCAAAAGGGGTATCGGGGATCCGCTGTCGACGCGCAGCGCGCGTGCGCGTTCCAGCAGCCACTCTCCGGCCTCGAAGCGATCGACGACGAGCGGCGGCCGGCCGCGCTGGTCGGCGCGCGAAACCCGCACCAGCCGGTCGATGCGGCCGACCCTACGCGCCAGGCGCCGGATCGCAGCCTCGCCCGCGTTCGCGGCAAACAGCTGCACTGGAGCCAGGTGGCAGGCGACGAGTGGGACGACCTGTTCGATCAGCGGCTCCTCGCCGGTCATCCGGCCGAGAAAGCGACGCGTGAAATCGACACCGATCGAATCGTGATTCTTCGCGCTGACGCGACCGCCTTCTTCCCGAAGAGTCGTCGCCGGCTTGCCGAAGTCGTGGCAGAGCACTCCGAGCCCCACGATCAGATCCTCGCGTTCGATCCCGATCCGCTCGCGCGCAAACGCGTCCATACAATGCAGGGTGTGGATCCAGACATCTCCCTCCGGATGCGGGGTCGGATCTTGTTCGCAGCCGATCAACGCCTCGAGTTCGGGAAAATGCCGGATCCAGCCGCAGTCGCGCAGAAAAGTCAGGCCGAGCGATGGACGCGTGCCGCGGAGGATCCATTTCTTCCACTCACCAAAGATCCGCTCCGGCGCCAGTCCCTCGGGATCGATGCTCCGGCAGAGTTCGAGCGTCTCGGGTGCGGGCTGCAGCTCGAAACGCGCCGCGAATTGCATGCCGCGCAGCACGCGCAGCGGATCTTCGGCGAATTTGTCGCTCGTGTGGCGCAGCACGCGGTTTCGCAAGTCGGATACGCCGTCGAAGGGATCGAAGATCTCTCCAGTTTCCGGATCGAACGCGATTGCGTTGATGGTGAAGTCGCGGCGCGACGCCGCGTCACGCGGATCCATCTGTGGATCCGAGTGGATCTCGAAACCCCGATGGCCGAGGCCGCGCTTCGATTCGCTGCGTGGAAGCGACACGTCGATCGGAAAATCGCGCAGCCGGATCACGCCAAAGGACTCTCCGACGAGATCGACTCCGAAACGCGAAGACAGGAGCTCGACGAGTGACGCGGACTCGATCCCGTAGATCTCTACGTCCAGATCGGTCGCGGACGCGCCCAGCAAAGCGTCGCGCACGCAACCGCCGACGAGGCGCGCGCGGCCGCCCGCCGCGCGAACCGAAGCGCAGAGCGCGTCGAGCGCGCCGCGAGTCGCGAAATCTTCGACGCGCAGCATGAGCCGCTCTGGAATCGAACCCGTCATCGGGCGGCAAGCATAGATCCCGTGGCAAGCGGCTGCCCTCTCGAGCGCGATCTACTCGTTTGCCCCGTTTGCGGCAGCGGCATCCGCGGCGTTTTGCGCCGCAGCCTCGCGCTCGCGCGCAAGCCGCTGCGCCCGGCGTTCGCGCGCGTTGCCGCTGTGGGAATCCGCTTCCGCGGCGCGCTGGACCGCGCGCCCGCCGGACTCGCGGGCAGCCCGATCGGCGTCGTCGCGCGCGCGCCGTCGATCCGGCGCGTCGCGATCGGAAAGCTCTCGCTCCGCGGAGCGATCGAGCCCGGGCTCTCGCGCGGTTCGAGCGCGTGACGCCCGCTGCGGCTCCGTCAGCTTCACGCGATCGGTTCGCTGCTCTTCCGCAGAATCGGCGCGAGGACGCTCGAGGGTCGGATCTTCACGACTACCTTCGCGCGCGCTCGTGGCGCTCGATCGCTTCACCCGCTCCTTCCGGATGCCATCGCTCTTCGGTTGCGCGGGAGCCTGCTCGCCGGCGCTTTCGCCCTGAAGCGTCCGCTCGCGATCTCGGGCGTCGTCGCTTTCCTGGGCGCGCTCGTGATCTCGGGTGCCGTCGCTTTCCCGGGTGTGCTCGCGCTCTCGGGCGTCGTCGCGTTGCCGGGCGTGCTCGTGGTTGCGGTAGCCGCCCGCGAGGCGATCCTTCCTCAGGCCGCGAGCGTCGTATTGGTCACGCTGCGTGTAGTAATCGCGGTCGTAGGAGCCCGTGTAGTAGTACGTTCCATTGTGTAGTAGATAGGAGTGCCGGGTCGGAGGCGCGTAGACGTGATGGTGGCGACCGCTGATCCGACAGTAATCGCCAAAATAGTGGGGGTGCCGGTGGTGTCCCTGATAGGCGTAAAAAGAACCGTGAAGCCCAAACGGAGTCGGATCTCCCACCCAGAAATAGTAACCGTCGTGAAACGCGTAGTGGTGATTCCAATAGGGCGTGTAGGCGTGGCGATGGGCACCGCTGAGAGGGCAGAATCGAGCGTGCGCATAGTCGGCCGAATGCGGGTGACTCCCGTAGTACCAGATGAAGCCGTCAAAGCGCGGAGGCGGCGGCGCGTAGGTGACGACCGCGAAGCCGACGGAACCCGAGGGCGCCGCGTCGTCCCCGTATTCGTAATAATCGCCCGAAGCCGGGGCGTATACAGGCGGAGCGACGCTGTAGCAACCGAACAGGAAGAACGTCGCCAAGACTGCGATTGCGGCGAGCCGTGTGCGCTGGTGGGTAGCCGTCATGTCGAACCTCCTAGTTCGAGATCAACCTTCGGGTTTTGGACGCCGCGCATAGCGCTTTTCTTCAACCGCTCTGATCGGAACAACCACCGCGCTAGTTGATCGCTGCCAGCTGACCCCGCAGCGGCGCCCGCTCCGCTGATCGCCTCCAGGCAGCGCTGCAGCAAAGCCCGCTCTCGGATGCGCAAATTCGGCCTCGGCGCGGGGCAAGCAGGGCCCGCCCGCGGGGTGATAGGATTTGCGCGGATCCAGTGATTCGATCGAGGGAGATTCGAGCGTGCTCAGACATGTGGTTTTGATCCGATGGAAGACCGAAGCGTCGGCGGCCCAGAAACAGGCCGTTCGCGAGGGCCTCGCCGCGCTACCGAGCGCGATTCCCGAAATCCGCAATTATCAGTTTGGCGACGACGCAGCGATCGTCGCGGGGAATTTCGAATTCGCGATCGTCGCGGACTTCGACAGCCGGTCCGATTTCCAGACCTACGCCGCCCATCGCGAACACCAGAAATTGATCGCCGAGCGCATCCGCCCGATTCTATGCGACCGCGCGGCGGTCCAGTACGAGCTCTGAAGCGGCGGCGAGCTCTGAAGCGACCCAGTTCGGAACTCTAAAGCGGTCCAGTTCGAGCGCTAAAGCGGGCCAGTTCGAGATCTGAAGCGGCCCCACGCGTAGGAACGCTAGAGATCGTCGAGCGCGGCCGTGTACTCCTGGATCAAATCGCGCCAGTTCTCGATCCCGACCGAGACGCGCACGAGGCCCTGCGTGATGCCCGCGGCTTCCAGCTGATCGGCAGTCATCTCGGAGTGCGTGGTCGTTGCGGGATGGCAGGCGAGTGATTCCATGGCGCCGAGGCTCACCGCATTCTTGGTGATCCGCAGCCGGCGCAGGAAATCGTAAGCCTTGCGCTTGTCGCCACCCAGTTCCAGCGAGAAGATTCCGCCGGGCCAATCACATTGGGCTTCGTAGATCCGCTTCTGTTCGAGATCGTCGATCAGCGAGGGATAGAGGATGCGCGATACCTGCGGATGGCCGACGAGGCGCTCTACGATGCGCGTGGCGTTCTTGCTCTGTCGGTTCATCCGCAGCGAAACCGTCGCGAGCCGACTGTCTAGCAGCCAAGACTCGTCCGGCTGCAGGATGTTTCCCAGCATCGCGCGCGCCGAGCGCAGATGCGTCACCAGGTCGGCGTCCGCCGAAGTCACCACGCCGCCCAGCATGTCGCTGAAACCGGCGAGGTATTTGGTCGCCGAGTAGACGCAGACGTCGGCGCCGAGCTTCAGCGGATGCTGGAAGACCGGCCCCATGAAGGTGTTGTCGACGGCGACTACTGGGCGCTGCGCGCGCAGGCCCGCAGCTGCGACGGCCGCCGCGATGTCCGTCATCGTCAAGGTCGGGTTGGCGGGCGTTTCGATGAACACGACGGCCAGGTTCTCGGCGGCGGCGATCGCGCTCGCGAGCGCCGCGGAATCTCCGGCGGGTACCGGGATGGGGTGGACGCCGTAGGGTTGGAGCAATTCGTAGAGCAGCATGTGCGTGCCGCCATACACGGGCACGGTGTAGACGATGGAACTCCCGGGTCGGCACAGCGTCAGCAGCAGCGTGGAGATGGCCGCCATCCCGGTATTGAATACAGCCGCGCTGGTGGCACCCGGCTCGAGCGGCACGAGGTGGTCTTCGAGTATTTCGGCATTCGGATGCGAGAGGCGCGCGTAGATCAGCTCGACGTTCTCGTCTTCGATCGGTTGGGCCTTCCCGAGCGCGATCGCGAACGCGCGCTCGGCGGATTCGGGGCTCGAAAAGACGTAGGTCGACGAGCGAAATACTGCCGGACGCGCAGAGCCGACCGAGAGGCTCGGGTCGTAGCCGCGCGTGAGTACTTCGGTTTCCGGTCGCGCCACGAGTCGGGGCGGTTTTCGCTGTTTCACCAATCTCCCCCCCGCGCCGTCGCACCCGGCATCGGGCGCGTCGCGAAACATACCCGGATCGAACCGGAAGCGCCCGATCTCTCGCGTCGCAAAGCGGCGCTGAACAGACGAGCGGCTTGCAGAGCGCGGATCTGAGGAACGGCTTGCAGAGCGCGGATCCGAGCATCTGCTTGCAGCGATCCTCGTCGATCTTCGGCGCAGACGAACTGCGATCCGCGGCGGATCGGCGATGGCGCCGGGTTGCGCGGGTAGCGTAGAGTTCTCGCGGCCGCGGCAAGTGGAGGAGCGATTGGAAACCATCAGTCAAGCGCGCGCGTTCGGCGGAATCCAAGGCGTGTATCGCCACGCTTCAGCTGTGACGGGTTGCCCGATGGAACTCGCCGTCTACACGCCGCCCCAGGCCGCGAACGGCCCGGTTCCCGTCCTCACCTACCTATCAGGACTCAGCTGCAGCTGGGAAAACGTCAGCGTCAAGGCGGGCGCCCAGCGCTTCGCGGCGCGCGAGGGCATGCTCTTCGTCGCACCGGACACCAGCCCGAGAGGATTCGATTTCCCAGGCGAGCACGAGAGCTACGACTTCGGTTCCGGAGCTGGTTTCTACGTCGACGCCACCGAAAAGCCGTGGGCGACCCACTACCGGATGTACAGCTACGTGACCGAGGAACTCCCCGCGCTGATCGCGGCGAACTTTCCCGCCGACGGCGCGCGCCAGGGAATCTTCGGCCATTCGATGGGCGGCCACGGCGCGCTCGTCGCCGCACTGCGCAATCCGCAGCGCTACCGATCGGTGTCGGCGTTTGCGCCGATCGTCGCGCCGAGCCAGTGCCCGTGGGGTGAAAAAGCCTTCAGCGGCTATCTCGGACCGGATCGCGCGAAGTGGGCGGACTACGACGCGACCGAGCTGATCGCCAAGAGCGGTTGGCGGTCCGAGATCCTGATCGACCAGGGATCCGCGGACGGCTTCCTCGCATCTCAGCTCAAACCGGAACTGTTCCAGAAAGCGTGTGCGGCTGCGGGCGCGAAGCTGACGCTGCGAATCCAGCAGGGCTACGACCACAGCTACTACTTCATCGCGACCTTCATGGAAGACCACTTCGCCCACCACGCGCGGCAGTTGAAGGCGATCTGACTGCCAGGGCGCCCTGTGGTGACGCGATTTGTCGATCCGATCGAAGTCGACCCAAAGCGTCGGGCTGGCCGACGTCGATCGGATATGTCAGCGCAGCGCCGCGCGGTTCACCAGATGCCGCGGAACACGCGAAACGGTGTCGCGCGCATGTAGTCGCGATAGGCGTCGCCGCGCGCCTGGATGAGTTGGTGCTCTTCGAACGGAATGAAGCCGAGGAAGCCCGCCGACGTCAGGATCGCGAAGAACAGCTGCGCGGCGTTCGGGTGGACGAGCAGCGACGAAAACGTGAGGAAGAACGCGGCACGGTACATCGGATGCCGAACGCTCGCGTAGGACCCATCCCGCATGATCGGCGTTTCCACGCCGACGCTATGCGACAGAACCGTGCCGGGCTTGCCGAGCAGGCCGCCGATCGCCTCGAAGTTCGCGTACTCGAAGAACGCCACGACGGACAGAACCATCCCGCAGTAGCCGACGAACTGCAGCCACGCAGCTGACGCAAAGCCGAACAGACCGATCGGCTCATGCAGCCAGTACAGCCCCACCCACGTTGCGATCGAAATCGTCACGTAGATCTGGCGTTCGAACAGCGTGCCTTCGGGGCGCCCAAAGACCAGCTTCTTGAACGCGGGCATCGTCATCGCGATGTGCACGACGATGAAGGCGGCGAAGAGCAGGAAGTTGAACCCGATGTTCGCCGCGGGCGCGCCGGGCTCATGGCGAAAGCCCATGAAGAACGCCGCGGAAAACGACATGGCCCCGAGAAACGCAAACGCTGTGTAGAGGCGCGCGAGCATGCTGGATCCTCCCGTGATGGAGACCGCGGGCGAGTCTACCAGTATTTCGATGAAACCGATCTCTGAGACCTGTAGGGCAACGCTGCGTAGCGGTGAAGCTGTGTAGCCGTGTTTGCCCCGGCGCCTCGGCGGTCGAAAGCGCTCTCCGCGGCTCAAGCCGCTGATAGCGAGAGATCCTTCGACATCAGGCTGACGAGCTTCGCGCCGGCGTCCGTGTGCTGGCGGCC
>CAZBSV010000013.1:0-39063 GCA_964494795.1 uncultured Spirochaetales bacterium
TCCACCCGCGATCCACCCGCGATCCACCCGCGATTCACCTGAAGTGGGATTGAGCATGGCGAGTTACGGCATCAGTGCAGCCTGGCACAGCCCCACTTCCGTGAGAGTCCAGCGCGGTCTGTTGTTGGCGACCCTGTGCGCGGCGCTCGCGGGGTCCAAATGGCTCATCGATCTCGGCGCCGATTTCGGGCCCGAGCCCTGGTGGGTTTGGGTACTGTTTCCGCTGTTCTTTTACACCGCGGCGATTCAATTCTTCCGCACCGCCAAGCGGTCGTCGGAGAGCGATCGCAGGGTGTGGATGTGTTTCAGCGCCGCGTGCCTCGCCGAAGGATCTGGGGAGGCGATCTGGGCGATCTTCGATCTATTCGGTGTCGTGCCGGACCCATATCCAGCTCTGGCCTACATCGGATATTTCTCGTTTTCGATCCTGGTCATCGTCGGCTTCTGGTACTGCATGCACGGAGCGCGATCGAAGGGAGTCTCACTCGTACAGCTCGGCAACCTCGCAACCCTGTTCTCGGCAATCCTGCTCGCCTATCTCTTCTTGTTCTACGGATTCCTGGAATCTCCGGTTCCGCTCGCGGTGGCATTCATCTCGATCGGCTATTGCATTCTCGGCTTGTCGGCGTTCCTCTTCGGGTTGATCGCCGCGTCTCTTCGCCTCTCCGGTCGCATCCGCCGCGTGATGTTCCTGGTTCTGGTCGGCGTCGGCATGATCGCGATCGCCGATTACTATTTTGGGTACATCGTCTTGAATGCGAGTTACGCGAAGACGCACCCGCTCAATCTCGCTTATCTGATCGCATGCTGCTTCTTCATCTGGGCTGCCTTCGAGCGGAATCAGATTCCCGCCGACGCCGAGCTGGACTCGCTGCCCTATGACCTCGACGAACGCGCCCGATTGTGGGAAACGCTGCTCTTACCCGTTGCAGTAGCCGGAGTGCTCGTGATCGCGCTTTTGTTCCGGGAGAGACTGACTTCCCGTCTTCTTCCGTATGTTGCGGGAGCCTCGACGTTCTTCGTCGCATCGCTCGCGCTGCGCAACTGGTGGGGGCAACAGCTCGAGCGTCAGCTGCGATCGCAGGCGATCGCGAGCGAAACGCAGTTGCTGATCGCCAACGATGAATTGCTCAGCGAAATGAAGAACCGATCCCGCGCCGAGGAGGAGCTGCGCCAATCGCAGAAGATGGAGGCGCTCGGCCAGCTCACGGGAGGCAGCGCGCACGACTTCAACAATCTTCTCGCGGTGATTCTCGGAAACCTCGAGATGGCGGATCAGCCCAACGAGACTCCCGCAAAGAAGCGGATCTTTCTGCAAGAGGCGATCGATGCGGCAAATCGCGGCGCCTCACTGACCCAGCGATTCCTCGCTCTATCCCGCAAGCAGGCGCTGAATCCCGCGCCAATCGATGTCGGAGCCCTGCTCGAAACCATGCGCAGCCTGCTCGAACGTACCTTGGGCGAGACGATTCGGATCGAGATTCAGGAGCACTCGTCATTGTCGTACTGCGTCGCCGATTGCGCGCAACTCGAAAGCGTTCTGCTCAATCTCGCGATCAACGCGCGGGACGCGATGCCCGATGGAGGCTGCCTGACGATCGAAGCCTCCGATGCGGAGATCGGAAAATCACAGTCCGATCGCGATCCCAATTCGCCGATCGAGTCGTACGTATTGATCACCTTCCGCGACACCGGTCTCGGGATTCCCGGAGCGGCAATCGAGCGGGTATTCGATCCGTTCTTCACGACCAAGAGCGCCGGCAAGGGCACGGGGCTCGGGCTGAGCATGGCCTACGGCTTCGCAAAGCAGTCGGGTGGTCAGATCTCGATCGAGAGCAGGCTCGGTGAAGGAACGGTAGTCCGGTTGTATCTCCCCAAGACGAACGCCCAGCCGTCCAGACTCGTCGAAGATCAGAGCACCGCTCTGCCCGAAGGACGCGGCGAGCACGTTTTGGTAGTGGAGGACGAAGCCGCCCTGCGCAGGTTCGTCGTCACGCTGCTGGAGGAATTGGGTTATGCGGTCCTTGCGGTCGCCGATGGCGAACAAGCCCTGGCGGCATTGAACGGCGAGCAACCGCTCGACCTGTTGCTTTCCGATGTGGTACTGCCCGGGCAGCTTTCGGGCCCCCGGCTGGCGAAGCGGATCGAAGAACGACGGCCGGGCGTCAAGGTGTTGTTCATGTCCGGTTACGCGGAGGACGTCCGCTCGAAAGAGGGCTCGCTGTGGCCCAATCACGGGCTGCTCAACAAGCCGTTTCGCAGGGCCGATCTCGCGCGCTCGGTCCGAGCCACGCTCGACGGAAAGACCAAGACGACGACCGCGTAAACCCGCCCCGAGACATCAGGAAAGCAGTCGGTGCGCTCCGCGCGTGCGCTCGGCGATCGGAACTCCAACCGGACAGCTTCCCAGGCACGGCGCACTGCACGAAGTACACACAGAAGCGTTTATCTCGAGTTGCGCGTAGAGCCGTGCTCCCTCGCGCTGCCAGCCGTAGTCTTCGGAATACATCCGGTAGCGGAGCACGTCGTGGATGGCGAGGTTCTCGGGGCAGCGCTCGAGGCAGGCGCCACAGTGCGGCGCGCAATAGCTGCCGAAGATCTCCCGGTCGTAATGCTCCAGCACCGCGAGATCGTCCGGTCCGAGCTGCCCACCCGATGCAGCCAGGTACTCGTCGACGTGCTGCAGTTCGTAGAAGGAGATCACCGCACACGAGACATCCGGATTGGAGAGCGCCCAGCGCAAAGCCGCCTGCGAGTACGCGTCGGCGTGTTCGCGGAATCCCGCGAGGCCGTGGTGCTTGGCACCCTTGAGCGTCTTCATCGCCACCACGCCCATGTCCTGTTCGCGGCGCGCGCGCTCTATCAGTCCCGGCAGCGGCGCCCAGAGCCCGTGGTGGTAGGCGACCATCATCACGTCGAAGCGCCCCGATTCGATGGCCGTCTCGACGACCTCCACGAGATTCGGTGTATGGGTCGAAAATCCGAGGAAGCGCGCCTTCCCCTCCTGCTTGAGGCGATCGAACGCTTCGTGGGCGTTCTCGTCCATCAATTGCGCGACGCTGTCACATGAATGGACGTGGCAGAGATCGACGTAATCCGTGTCGAGGCGCTTCAGGCTGCCCTCGATCGCAGCCTTGTAGTCGGCGACAGAGGAGCCCGCCGGCAGGTGGCCTGTGGGTGTGCAGAACTTGGTGGCGACGAACAGGCGGTCGCGCCGACCGCGCATCGCGCGCCCCATCGCGGCTTCGCTGCCGGCGCCCGCGTAGTCGGGCGCGGTGTCGAAGTAGTTCACGCCCCGCTCGATCGCGAGTCGACCGATCTGCTCGCCCTTGTCGCCGCTGATCGCGGCCGTGCCGAGCACGATATCGGACACCTGCCAGCCGGTGCGGCCGAGACGCCGATGCGCGCGCACGCGGCTGCCCTTCCACGCGTCCTTCCACTCCGGATGCGTCTCCAAACCATCGTTGCTGAAAATCTGCGCGAACACCGGCTGCCATCCGCGCCCGCCACGACCCAGGCCAAACCATCCGCGCGCGACGCCGACTCCGGCCACCAACGCGGTGGAAACGAGTGCGGCCAGCGTCCCGAAACCGAAGCCGGTCAGGAAGCGCCGCCGGCTCGGATCGATGGCAGCGACCTGGATTCGCCTCACCGCCCGAACGAGCGCGAATGCCCCGGCGCCGACGCAGAGCGCCAAAATCGCGAACAGTGTCAATCCAGCACCCGCCCACGCGAAATCGGGCGCGAAGCGGCTGAAGAGGCGCTGCAGCGGTTCGCCCGCCAGAAAGGCCGTCTCGTTGAGGCCGATCGCCGTCTTGTAGGCGAGCGGGCCTGCGACCCACCAACCGACCGCGAGCGCAATCGCGATCGCGGCGAGAAACGCCGCGCGGAGTCTCGAGAACAAGAGCGCCCTCCTCTTCAGCGCCGTGCGAGTTGGATGGATGCCGGGCTGATTATAAGCGCACCGCACGCTGGCTGGACAGGTCATCGAGCGGCCGGCGAACGGCGATTCACGGCCGCCCGATCCGCCTAGGCGTTCGCCCTGCGTGCGGGTCCAGTGGCCGGCCGGATGATTCCCAGGTCGCACACAGCGGCGCTACCGTGACGGGGTGTCGAACGGGGTTCGCGCGCGGTTACAGCTGGCCTCACTCGCGCTCGCCGCCGGCGCGGATGCGCCCATCGCTGCGTTTCGGAGTTCTTCATGAGGCTCCGACGGAACTTCCCGATCCGATGCCTTGCCTGCTTGTTCGCGGCGATCAGCGTCTGCGGATCCGCGGCCGCGCAGTCGACCATCAGCGAGTTCGATCCGTGGCAGGGGATCGAAGCCGATGGGCGGATTCCAAGAGTCGAGGTGCCCGACGACCTGACGAATCCCGATCGCTGGCGCTACATCCCGGAGGGGCGCCTCAAGCCCGGAAACCTTTTCCAGCGCTTCCTCGTCTCGAGTTTCATCGCCCCCTTCTTCTTCCACGACAGCGACGTCGGCTTTGGCGGGGGCATCGCGATCACCGATCTGGATTTTCGCGAACAGCGCCGACGCGAATTCGCCGGAATCTTCCTTTCCCACACCGTCGAGGGCCAGCAGGCATACAGCGCGTCGTGGCGCCGGCGGCTCCACCACCGCGAAGCACCCGGTGGAGGGGTCTTTCAGGAGGAGCGAAGTTTCCTGAAGGCGTGGGGTGGTTACGAGAAATCCCTCACGCGGCGCTTCTACGGGTTCGGCGCGGGAACCCGTGACGCTGACGAGACGAGCTACACGGACCTGACCGCGTTTGGTAGCCTCGGTTTCGAACTCGCCCTTCCCGACCCCGGCGACAATCTCGTCGTGGGCGCATCGATCAAGGGCGAGTGGCACTCGCTCAGCCGGGGGGAAGTCCACGACCAAAGCGATACAGAGGACATCTTCCCGGGAACCTTCTTCCGCGCGGACGATCATGCGCTCGGCTGGCTCGAACTCGAAATCCGCTACGACACACGCGATAGCCAGCGCCTTCCGTATCGGGGCTTCGCGCTGGGCGCGAACATCGACTCGGCGCTCGTGCAAACCGACTGGGATCTCGGGACGACCTTTAGCGGCTACGGGATCAAGATCTTTCCACTTCCGCCCCTGCTTCACGGGGGTGGCGACCCGCGAGAGGAAAACCCTCCCACCGACACCCTTGCGTTTCAGTTGATTACCGCTACGACGGCGGGGAGCCTCCCCTTCTACTCGCTCCCAACGCTCGGCGGCTCGCGGACCCTTCGGGGCTTCGTGGTCGGACGCTTTCGCGACCGCTCGATGTGGCACGCGAGTGCCGAATATCGTTTCTGGGTTTTGACGCGGGGATTTCCGATCCCGTTCACGCAAGCGCTTCGCGTCGAGCGCGTCGGTTTCGCGCTGTTCGGGGACACGGGTTCCGTCGCCGACGATTGGCCGGACCTGTTCAGCTCGCGCGTGAGGGTCAGCGGCGGAATTGGCCTCCGCTTCACCCTCGAGCGCGACGCGCCGTTCCGCGTCGACCTTGGATTCTCGGGTGAAGGCCTCGAGGTGACGGCCGGCTTCGGCTTGAGTTTCTGACACTGCGCGTCCGGCGATTCGCGCGCCACGCCGGGGTACCTACTAGCGTTCGATCCGATCGACCCTCTCGAACAGCAAGACGTTCTCCGAACTCACCGCGAGGTGCCACTCTCGACGCTTTCTCATCCACTTCGCCATCTTGATCGCCACCGGTGTTCGCGTACTCAGCACGACGGCCGTGATGTCGTACTTCTCGACCAGCCGCGCAAAGACGTCGGGGTTCGAATACGCGCGCTGCACCTCGGGCAGCGTGTCTCCGTACACCTCCCAGCGACCGTCGACTGCGATCTGTTTCTTCGGATAGAGCATCCAGATCAGGTAGCCACCCAGATCGGGGCTGTTGAAGAAGCGCCCGTCCAGGGCCAGCAACTCATCGATGACTTCCTCCGCGAATCGGTCCGACAATCCGATGCCAAAGCTGCGCGTCAAACGCAATCGCTCGTAGAGCTGGTTGCTCGAAGTCGCGGCCCAGGTGCTTGCCGCGACGAGAATCATCAGCGCCGCGCTCGCCACCGCGGCCGTTCGCCTCGGCACCAGCTGCGCGCGTCGAATCGTCGATACGCGATCTAGAATCCCACTCAGGTTCCGAATCAAAATTGGCGTCGCGACGACGGCGAACAAACTCGTGTTTCGAGTCGCGAGCGTGGAAAGATAGAGGAACCCCCCGTAGACCAGGATGTGCGCGAAGCGAACGCGCTTGCAATGACCGAACCAGGAAAACGCGGAGATCACGAGCAACAGCTTGTAGATCGCGATCGGGTCGAGCGCGAACTCCGGATTGACGGAAAACGGCGATTCGAGTTCTTCCAGTTTCGGAAAGTGAGAAACCCCGCCCCGCAGCTCGCTGAAGATCTTGAATGGATAAAGGATTCCTGCGATTCCGTTTGCGTTCGCGAGGTATCCGAGAGTGGCCAGGCCCAAGGCCGCGAATTTCAATTTCAGCTCGCGACCATCAGGCCTCGCATCCGATAAGCCGAGCTTTGCCCTCGCGTAGACGAACTGGACGGCATCTCCCACGACGTAGAGCGCCACGAAGGCGAGACCGATGATCGCCAGACCGTGCATGTTTGTCCACGCCATCTGGCACAGTGGTATTGCGACGATGCAAAAGCGTGTGCGATGCGAAAAATTTTCCATGCAGTAGAAGAATGCGGCGAGAAAGCACAGTGAAACCAGTTCGGGACGCATCTCGAATCGCGGATAGGATACGAAGAGCGCCAACATACAGACGAAGAGCGAGACAGGAAGATATTCCCTGCGGTAACTCGTCGAAATCAACAAGCTGAATGTCGCTACGAGCAAGAGGATCCGAAAAACATACAGTCCCGGAATCCCCGCCACAGCGTGAACTCCAAACAGGATCAACTGGAACAGCCAGTGGGAGTCGACCCATGGCCTCCCCTCGGCGATATAGGAGAAAACGTCTCGGGTCGGAATGGATTTTGTCGCCCAGATCAATTCGCCGGCCTTGATGTGCCAGCCGAAATCGACGCTCGCGATCTCGAAAGTGCAGAAAGCGATCACGCAAGAAAAGAACGACGCGATTGCCACCAGCCTGAAGTTTCCGCCGCTGTCATTGCCCGGAATCTGGCTCATTTACCCGTGACCTGACCGTTGCAGAAGCGGCTGCAGAAGCGCGTCCACGCGGAGTTCTCGCAGCTTCTGCGAATTTCGCAAAATGATCGATTTCGGGCGCGAGGGTTCTCGCATCACTGTGGCAGAGTGACCCAGCACGCGCTGGCCCAACGCGCGCAGAAGACCTACGGTTTCGCTGCTCGTCGCGCGATTGAATGCTCGAGAATCGGTGCGCCACAGATCGCCTGTCATTGGAGAATCGCGACGTGATCGAATCCCTCGCCGAGTCCTACACGATCCTGATGCACAAATTGCGACCGCGGAAACTCGCCAAATGGAAATCCGCGGGAATCTTGTTGACCTACCGCTGCAACGCTGCCTGCGCACATTGTTACGAGAACAGCGGACCGCGCAAGCGCGCCACAATGCCGGTCGATCATCTGCGGGAGCTGCTTCTCGAATTCAAGAAACTCGGATTCACGGGACGAGAACTTCACTTCGCGGGCGGTGAACCCTTCTTCGACTACAAGCACCTGATCGCGTGTTTCAACGTGGCCAGGGAAACTGGAATGCTTCCGCTTGGGAAGCTCGAGACCAACGGATTCTGGTGCAAGAGCGACGCAATCGCGAGGGCGCGCTTGAGCGAGATCAGGGATTTCGGAATCGATACGCTGCTCATCAGCTGCGATCCCTTCCACCAGGAATTCGTCCCGATCGACAGCGTGAAGAGAACCGTGCGAATCGGCAAGGAGATCCTTGGCGAGCACAGGGTTCACATCACTCCTCGAGACGGTTTCGACAAGGCGATCGAGATGTCGGCTCTCACGGAAGCCGAGAAGTTCGGGATCTTCCAAGGCATCCTCGACGAGCGGCCGATGAGAATGATCGGACGGGCCGCGAAATCCCTGTCTCATCTGGTCGACAACCACCCGAAGGAGACTTTCGCAAACGCGCGCTGCGGGCGGAAACTTCTCTGGAAGGGAAGCATCCACATCGATCCGCACGGCAATGTCTTCCCCTCCGTCTGCGCGGGTATCGCGATCGGAAACACGATGAAGACGCCGCTCGCGAAAATCTACCAGGATTTCGACTGTCGGAATCACCCGCTCGTCGACACGCTGGTCGATCGTGGCCCGCTCCCGTTGCTCGACGAGGCGATCCAAGCCGGATTCGCGGAAAGAAAAGAGGGGTACTCGTCGAAGTGCCATCTCTGCTACGACGCGCGCAGCTTCTTCTGGCAAGCGGGAATGTATCGGGACGAAGTCGCACCCGAAGAAGTCTACGTCGACTGACGCCCGCACGCGTATCCGCCGTCGCTCATTCGCCGTCACGCATTGGCCATCACGAACTGGGCCGTCACGCGTTCGCTGTCACGCATTCGCTGTCACGAACTGGGCTGTCACGCGTTCGCTGTCACGAACTGGGCCGTCACGCATTCGCCGTCACGCATTCGCTGTCACGAACTGGCCGTCACGGATTCGAGGCCTCGAGCGAAAGCGCCGCGTAGATGCGCTCCGCGAAGAGGTGGTTTCCGCGCGCGGACAGGTGCGCGTGGTCGACGTAGAGCGACCACGGCGCGAAGATCGTCCCCTCGCGCTCCCGGATCTCTTCGGCGACCTGCGTCCAGTCGACGAATCGAAAACCCGCCTTCGCGCAGATCACGGGAAACTCGGCGCGAAGCCGGTCGGCGGCCTCGACCCGATTCCGCTGCCAGCCCTGAGCGCGGAGCAGGTCGGCTCCCGTGTATTCCAGGTAGCTCAGCAGGGCGACGACAATTCCGCGCGGAAACCGATCCCTCAGCGATTCCAATTCGCCGACGATGCGGCGAGCCACGGCGGGGTTCGCGATGTGGCCGGGCTCGTAGAAATCGTTGTGGTGCCCGACGTAGACGAGGATGTCGTAGTCATCTCGCTGCGAAAGCGCGCGCGCGACCAAAGTCGCCTGCTCGCCCGAATAACCACCGACGCCCGCGTTAACGACGCGATGCGAGTCGCCAACGAGCGCCTGCAGACTCGACGCGATCGTCTCGTCGTCGTCGACCCCGACACCGAAGAGCCCGCTGTCTCCCACCATGAGGATCTTCTTTTCGGCGTCCAGCTCTGGGAGCGTGCGCCGATGGCCGTCGGCATCGATGTCGTAGCGGTAGGAAACGCGGGCATTCAGCGCCAGGTAATCGCGTAGCGCGTCGGAGATCGGCGACTTCGCATTCATGTAGAGAACAGGCGGATCGAGGTTGAGGCGGTCCTGCGCGCGGAGCTGGTAGCCATCGATCGATACGCCCGGCCGCAACACCCAGCCGAATTCTTCGTCGGGTCGGACGACGATCGTGTCGTGCTCCTTCGCGCGCGTGGGGTTGCCCGCGTTGCCGATCACCGCATGCATCGCCGCGAGTTCGTCGACGAGCGCGTCCGGAATCTCGAGAACGGCGCTCGTGAGCGAGAAGCCGGTCTTCTCCCAGATGGTCTGAAAACCGATCCGGCTGCCGAGGAAAACGAGCAGCGCGCAGGCGATTGCGCTCGCGGTGAGGGCTCCCCCGACGAACGCCAGGGCGACGAGACGCGATTCGCCCGCGCTGCGAGGGTTTCCCGGCATGCCAACTCCCGGCTCGGAGCCACGGCACAAGCCATGGCGAGCGCGCAGCGTAGCACCCCGATGCGGCTCGGATCTGCGCGCGGCGCCGCTCGTTCGCCAGCCCACGGGCGGATCTGTTAGCCTTGCCGCTCGATTCCCGGCCCGGATGTAAGCCCTCCGGGATGTAAGCCCTCCGGATAGGCCGGGCCCACAAGACGAGATGACCTGGAATAACCTTTCGGTTCTAGCAGTGGTGCCGGCGAGGGGAGGCAGCAAGGGCATCCCCGACAAGAACCTGCGCAAGGTGAAAGGACGATCCTTGATCGAACATTCCGCGCGTACCGCCGCAGCTCTGGCTTGGATCGATCGCAGCGTGCTCAGCACCGATGACGAAAAGATCGCCGAAGAGGGGCGCAAATGCGGACTCGACGTTCCCTTCCGCAGGCCCGCCGAACTCGCGGGCGACCTGTCGCCGACCGTGGATGCCTGGCGGCATGCCTGGCTCGAGAGCGAAGCCCACTACGGCGCGCGATTCGACATCTCGGTGCTCCTGCAACCCACCACACCGCTGCGCCGCCCCGAGGACGTGGAGCGAACCGTTCGGGCGCTGGTCGAGGGCGGGCATCGCGCGGCGGCTACCGTCAGTCGCGTACCTGGCCACTATCTGCCGGAAAAGATCGTGAAACTCGATGACGCTGGATGCCTCGCGTTTTGCACCGATCAGGGCGCTCGCCACACGGCTCGACAGGCGATCGCGAATTACTACTTCCGAAACGGAATCTGTTATGCGGCGACACGAGATACGGTCGTGCTAGATGGACAGATCGCGGAACGCGACTGCATCGGAGTCGTGATCGACGAGCCCATCGCCAATATCGATGAACCGCTCGAGCTGGATTGGGCGGAATTTCTCGCCCAGCGAACCGAAGAGCGCGATCGATGAGCTGGCTCACGGACCCTCGCCCGGGCAGCGCCTGTGCGGTGATCGCCGAAGTGGCGCAGAACCACGACGGCAGTCTCGGCATGGCGCACGCGTTCATCGATGCCGCCGCGGACGCCGGCGCCGATGCGATCAAATTCCAGACCCACATCGCGGCCGCCGAGAGCACCCTCGCCGAGCCGTGGCGCAAGCCCTTCAGCGACCAGGACGCCAGCCGGATGGACTACTGGAAGCGCATGGAATTCAGCGAGACGCAATGGTCGAACTTGCGCGCGCACGCCCGCAAGCGGGATCTGCTGTTCGTGAGCTCTCCGTTTTCGCTGGAAGCCGCGGAGCTATTGACCCGCGTCGGTGTCGATGCCTGGAAGGTCGCGTCCGGCGAGATCTCGAACCCGGAACTGCTCGACGGCATGACGGCGACGGGCCTGCCGGTGATGCTCTCGACCGGCATGAGTCCGATGCGCGAAATCGACGCCGCGGTAGAAAGGATCCAGAAGTCGGGCTCCACGCTGGCCGTGATGCAGTGCACTTCCATCTACCCGTGCCCGCCGGAACTCGTGGGACTCAATCTGATTCCGATCTTTCGGGAGCGCTACGGCTGCTCGGTCGGGCTGTCGGACCACTCCGCGACCATCTACCCGGGTCTCGCGGCCGCCACCCTCGGGATCGAAGTGCTCGAGGTCCACCTGACGCTAAGCCGCGAAATGTTCGGTCCCGACGTGATCGCGTCGATCACGCCGGCCGAGATGCGCCAGCTCGTGGATGGGATCCGCTTCATCGAACGCATGCGCGCCCATCCGGCGGACAAGGACGCGCTGCCGGAATCGGTGACCTCGCTGCGCGGCATCTTCATGAAGAGCGTGGTTGCGCGCGACGATCTTGCCGCGGGCAGCGTGCTGCGCGAAGAACACCTCGCGACCAAGAAGCCGGGATCGGGCATTCCCGCCGGCGAGCTCCCGACCCTAATTGGGCGCCGCCTGCGCCGGGCGGTTGATCGGGATACCCTGCTCTCACCAGACGATCTGGAGTAGGTGCAACAATGACTCGGAAAATCTGCGTGGTCGTCACAGCGCGCCCAAGCTATTCGCGCATTCGCTCGGTGTTGGAAGCGGTCCGCGAGCACCCCGAACTCGAGTTGCAGCTGGTGGTGGCCGCCTCTGCGCTGCTCGATCGCTACGGAAGTGCATACCGGGTCATCGAGAAAGAGGGCTTCAAGATCGATCGGCGCGTTTACATGATCATGGAAGGCGAGAATCTGGTCACGTCCGCCAAGTCGACGGGCTTCGGCCTCGCCGAGCTCGCGACGGTTTTCGACGACCTCCGACCGGATGCCGTGGTCACGGTGGCCGACCGCTTCGAGACCCTCGCCACTGCCGTTTCCGCGAGCTATCTCAACATTCCGTTGGTGCACGTCCAGGGCGGTGAGGTCACCGGCTCGATCGACGAGAAAGTCCGGCATTCGATCACCAAGCTCGCCGACCTCCACTTCGTCTCGACCGAAAAGGCCGCCGAGCGCGTGATCCGAATGGGCGAGCAGCCGGAGCGGGTATTCGTGACCGGCTGCCCGTCGATCGACGTCGTGAAGCGCGCGCTCAGCGCGCCCCCGCTTCCGCACGATCACCTCTTCGACGAGTACGGCGGCGTCGGAGAGTCTCTCGATCTTTCGAAGGGCTATATCGTGGTGTTGCAACACCCCGTGACGACCGAGCACGACGAATCGCGACGACACGTAACGGAGACACTCCATGCTGTCGTGGACAGCGGGATCCCCGCAATCTGGTTCTGGCCAAACGTCGATGCCGGATCGGACGGCACCTCCAAGGGCATCCGATCCTTTCGCGAAAAGTACGCCCTGCCGCGGATTCACTTCTTCAAGAACCTTCCGCCAGAGGATTTCCTGCGCCTGCTCAACAGCAGTCTCTGCATCGTGGGCAATTCCAGCGTCGGTATTCGCGAGTGCTCGTACATGGGCGTCTCCACGGTCAACATCGGCAGCCGCCAACAGGGGCGCGAACGGGGCGCGAACACGCTGGACGTTCCCTACGAGCGGGGCGCGATCTTGGCAGCGATCCAGCGCGCCGCCAAAGAGGGGCACTGCAAGGCCGATCCGCTCTACGGCGACGGCCACTCGGGCGCGCGAATCGCCGATCTGCTCGCACGGGTGCCGCTCAGCATCGAGAAGAGACTCGCCTACTAGGCCCGGAAGATTGCGCCCATGGCCATTCGCGTCATCGTTCGCCTGGACGTCAAGGGCGCCAATCTCGTCAAGGGCATCCACCTCGAGGGCCTGCGCGCACTCGGCAGACCGGGCGAATTTGCGCGGCACTATTACGAGCAGGGAGCGGACGAACTGCTCTACGTCGACGCCGTCGCCTCGCTCTACGGTCGCAACAGCCTGCTCGACATCGTGCGCAGCACTTCGGCGGAGACCTTCGTTCCACTCTGCGTGGGCGGAGGGCTGCGCAGCGTCGAGGACATCCAGGCCGTCCTGCGCGCCGGGGCCGACAAGGTCGCCCTCAACACGCAAGCGATCCGCGAACCGGAATTCATCCGAGAGGCGGCCCGGCGATTCGGCTCGTCGACGATCGTCATCTCGATCCAGGCCATGCGCCGTGGCGACCGCTACGAGTGCTTCACCGATAGCGGCCGCGAGGCCACCGGCAAGGACGCGCTCGAATGGGCGCGAACCGCCGAGGAACTCGGCGCAGGTGAGATCCTCGTGACCTCGATCGATCGCGAGGGAACCGGCGAGGGTTACGATCTCGAGCTGACGCGCTCGATCGCGCAGGCCGTGAGCATCCCGGTGATTGCGTGCGGAGGCGCGGGCTGCGCGGAACACGTCGCGCAGGCCGTCTTGGACGGCAAGGCCGACGCCGTTTGCGTCGCGGGTCTGCTGCATTACGGAACCTTGCGCGATGTGGAGATGAGCGAGCCGCTCGACGTCGGAATCGGGCACGCGGCCGAGAAGGACAAGCGCACGCGGATCGAAGGTGCGTCGCTCGCCGGCCTCAAGGCTCACCTGCGCGCGCGCGAAATCGACGTGCGGGACGCTCCCGTCGCCTAGCGGGGGAAGCTTCGCTTCCCTTGCGGCGCACCTCGAACCCGTTCCGGGTTCGAGCTACTAGCGGGGGAAGCTTCGCTTCCCTTGCGGCGCACCTCGAACCCGTTCCGGGTTCGAGCTGCTAGCGGGGGAAGCTTCGCTTCCCTTGCGGCGCACCTCGAACCCGTTCCGGGTTCGAGCTGCTAGGCGGGAGTCGATCGCACGGCCTGACGCTGAATCCATCGCAGCAGGTTCCGGTAGATGACCAGCCCCTGCTCGCCGCTGCGCTCCGGGTGGAATTGAAACGCGACGACATTGCCTGTTCGCAGCGCTGAACAGTACTCGAGCCCCGCATATCGGGTGCTGCACAACACGACTCCGCGATCTTCGGGCTCCGCGAAGTAGGAGTGCATGAAGTACATGTGGGCGCCTGGTTCGATTCCGCTGAGCGGGCCGTCCTTCCAGTGGATGTCAGCCGTCGACGACGTCGGCGGCGCGATGCAATTCCATCCGACCTGCGGGACCTTCTGACCGGCGTCGAACAAGGCGTCCGCTGAGCGATGCGGCGGAGGAAAGCGTCGCACCCGTCCGGGTACGATTCCGAGGCCCTCGTGGCGGCCGAATTCCTCGCTCTCGCAGAGCAGCAGCTGCATTCCGAGGCAGATCCCGATCAGGGGTTTTCCGGCTGCCGCCACGCCGCGCAACACGTCCACGAGGTCGTGCTCGCGGAGAACCTGCATCGCATCGCCAAAAGCGCCGACTCCGGGAAGCACGACCGCGTGCGCGGCTTCGATGCGGCCGGGATCGCTCGTCACCAAAACGTCGACGCCGACGTGCTCGAAGGCATTCCGGATGCTCTGGAGGTTGCCGAGCGCGCAGTCGACGACCGCGATCGAGAGTTCCCGCAAATCCATCGCCTGAGCGTCTCGCGCCGTCTCGGACTTCAGCTGACCGGCTCGTCGCCGAATCGGCGCAGGATCAGCGAGTGCACGGTCTCGGCCTGTCGCAGCTCGAGGAAACGGCTCATCTTCGTTTCGGGGTCGAAGACATAGAGACCGGTGTCGAGGCTGATGTTGAGCGAAATTCCCTTGAGCTTCTCGGGGTAGCGGTGCTCGGTGGCGCCGACGAAATAGTAGCGCCCGTCGTGGTCGAGGCCGCGCACGAAGGACGAAAATCGCCCCTGACAGTTCCATGTGTTGTCGAAGAGTTCGCCGCGCATCGAGTCGAGATAACACAGCTTGCCATTGAAACGACTCACGCTGTGCGGCATCCAGAGTCCGGTCACCACGGGTCCTAGAATCTCTCCTGTGACCTTGTCCAGCTCGAGGATGCCGCCGTCGTAGACCTCCTGCAGCCAGGATCCCGAGAACGAGAAGATCGATACGTAGAGTGAATCTCCGTGAACCCAGCAGTCGTTCACGTGATGGTTGTCCCTCTGGTTCTGCGACCACTTGCGCGAAAAAAAGAACTCGCGCAAGAGCTTGCGATCCTCCATCGAGTATACGGCGACCGAGTCCCGCCCCGGCTGACCGATGAACACGCAGCCGCTGCTCGGATCGTAGTGGGCGCCGTGCGGCTCGGAGTTGGGCTGGAGCTCGACGACTCCCTTCTCGCGGAATTCCGGATCGAGCACGACGAGGCCGCGCAACATGTCGATCACCAACAGGTCGTCACCCTGGTAGGTCATGCCGCGGCATTTTCCGGTAAAGACCTTTCGGTATTCGCCGCTCTTGGTGTCGCATTCGTAGACGCCGCCGCCGTGGCTATTGCTGAACGCGTGCTGGGGAGAACTGACGAGAACCTTCCGCTCGAGATTCCGCAGATCGTCCTTGCTCTTGCGCTCGTTGAGGAGCGGGTTGCAGCAGAACTCGTCGCCCATCACGAATCCCATCTCATTGAGTTCCTCGATGACGCTCGCGTAGTTGACCGTGCAGACGACGACGTAGATCTCGTCGCGGCGCAATCCGAGCAGATGGCTCGGCGGATGAACGTCGAATCCGCAGTAGACGATTCCGTAATTGCTCGGATTGTTGTCGACGATCACGCCGCTCGAGATCGAGATCTTTTCGAGCGCCCGCTCAACCCAGTTCGACGCGCCCCAGAACACCACCCGCTTGTCGCGGATGAGCGCCGAGAGCTCTTCCCAGTTCTTCCATTTCGATGAGGCCATCGTTCATTCCCAAGCCGGCTCGAACGCCGTTTTCGAAAATCTCTTCTGCGCCTTCAGATCGTCTGGTGAACGAGCACCCACTCACCCACTTCCTGTCGCCAGAGGTGAGGCGATCGAGCGGTGTCGATCACCTCCCAGTAGCGGTCCTCGCTGATGCCCATGTACCGGAGCACCTCCGGGAAGTGCTTCTTCGGAAATTCACCGTCGTAGCGCCGACACAGCGCCACACCCTCGTCGCGCGCGATGATCTGGTCACGAATGTCGCGGCAGGCGTCGTTCATCGCCCGACCCTGCCCGAATTTCACGTACATCGTGTAGTAGTGCTGCCCGTCCATTCGATCGTCGAGACTCGCATACTTCGAGTAAGTTCCCTCGCTGCGTCCGTCGGGATTCGACTCGAAGTCGGCATTCTCCTTGACGTAGTAATAGCTGGCCTGCGGTGACCAGCTGAGGTAGTAGCTCATGTAGTGCACTTCGATGCCGGTGGCCGCGAAGTCCTCGCGCAGGAGCGGCATGTAGGGGTACATCTCCTTGTGAGAGATCCCCTCGTTCGGAAGTTCCGCATAGGGCGTGCCGCCGAAGAACAGCGGATCGCTCGTGCTCTCGCGCGTAAAGTGTTTCGGGTCCATCAGTGGGCTCATGTTCTGATCGAATGAGTCGTGGCATTCCGCCTGATTCTCGCCGTACATGATGAGATCGACGCCGTATTGCATCGCAGCCCGGGGAGCGACGTTCTTCTGACCGATGATGAAGGGTTGGAATGGATTGACGAGGTTCTCGAACGCGAGTCGGGTCAGCTGCGCGTGCACCTTGGCGTTGGGCGTGACGAGGATATTGTCGAATCCGGCGCGAATCCAATTCTGCATGTTGCGCCATCCGACGTCGGTGTAGATGTGAGGCGCCCACGTCACCGTGAGGGGATTCATGCCGTACTTGTACTTGAGGATGAGGCTCACGAAGATGCTGTCCTTGCCTCCGCTGCCGGGCACGATCACGTCGTAGCGTCCATCGTCGCGCCGATGCCGGTCGCAGAGTTCGATCAGCTGGCGCTCGCGATCTTCCCAGTCGAGCGTCTTCTTGAATTCCGCATAGCGGCAGGCGTCGCAGACGCCCTCGTCGTCGAAGCCCGAGACGCGGGTAGGCGTCGACCCCTGCTTCTTGAATTCCGGCGAACTCGCGGGGCGCTGATTCGACATCACGCAGCGCTTGCAGAAAATTACCTTTTCCGGGAGGCCGTGTTTCGTCTTCAACCTACCCATCCCCCTGCCAGATTGCCGCGGATGGTGGCAGAAAAGTGCCCGATGCGCTTTGCGGCCCGGCGGCACCAAGCTGCGATCAGGAGCGCCCTGCAGCCGCTTGCTCGCTGCGGCCCGTTTGGCGGCTGACTGAGGCGGTGCGGGATGATATGCTGCACGACCGAGTCGGGCCACTGCCCGAAGTACTCGCCTTCCCCCGACACCGGAGCCGACGTTGCACGACGCACGCCCGCCGCTGCTGATTCCGGTCGAGAACCAGGTGCGCGAACTCGACGCGAAACTCCTGCTCGCGCTCGTCGCGGCCGAGCGCGGCTTCCCCTCAATCCTGGGTTCGCGAGGCACGCTTCACCGAGAGGCGGCATCGCTCCCGCGGGGCGTCTATCTCGCGAAGAGCGCTCGCGCCCCCAGCGTGCGGATGTTCCGCATCTACCGCGATCTCGGATGTGAAATCGCAGCGTGGGACGAGGAATCGCTCGTTCGCAACCCGAATCGCGAATTCTGGTACCGCCGACGACTCTCGAAACAAGCGCTCGAGATGATCCGCGTTTTCTTTGCTTGGGGGGCCGACGACGCGGACGTCGTCCGCGCTTACCCCGACTGGCCCGCAGCCGCGATCCACGCGACCGGAAACCCGCGCATCGACATGATGCGGCCAGAACTGCGCGGCTACTTCGCTGCGGACGTGGCTGCCCTGCGGCGTCGCTACGGCGACTTCCTGCTCGTCAACACCAACTTCGGCCTGGTCAATCATTACGTCGAGAAGATGTCCGGAGTCTTGCCTCTGCCCGAAGGGTCGCATCGGCCCGAAGAACTCGAGATCGCCAGTGGCCTCGTCGCCCATCGACAGCGGCTCTTCGAGGATTTCAGGAAGATGGTCGCGAGCCTCGCGGAATCCCACCCGAAGCTCAGCATCGTCGTGCGGCCACATCCGGTCGAAAGCACTGCGGTCTGGGATCGAATCGCGGCTCGGCATTCGAACGTGCACGCGCTGAACGAAGGAAACGTGCTCCCGTGGCTGCTCGCCTCGAAGTTGTTGATCCAAAACAGCTGTACGACGGGAGTGGAGGCGTTCGCGCTGGGCGTAGCCTCGATCGCCTACCAACCGCTGGTTTCGGAGCGGTTCGACAGCGACCTGCCGAACGCCTTGAGTGTGCGCGCGTTCGATCTCGATCAACTCCATGCCCGGATCGATGCGGTGCTCGACGGCCAGCCCCTGCCCGATAGCGCAGATCGCGAAAAACGCGCCCACCGACACCTCGCTTCGCTCGAAGGTCCGCTCGCGTGCGACCGCATCGTCGAGGTACTTGCCGCCCTCTACCCGCCGGGCGTTGCGCTCGCCCGGCCGCAGCCCGTGCGATTCGCAGCCGCGTGGCTGCACTCCGAGGCGCGTGCGCTCGTCAAACAAACCCGAGCGTGGATCCCCGGCAATCGCAACAGCGCGGACTATCAGCGCCACCGCTTCCCGGGCGTTGCGCTCGAAGAACTCCGCGCGCGCGCGGCGCGCCTCGCGAGATTGTTGAATCGATTCGACGCGGTGCGAATCGAGCAGCGGGCCGAAGACATCTTCGAGATCCGACTCGCCTGAACGCCATCCAGCCAGCGAGCGCGCGCGGAACCGCGCGTCAGACGTCGCACGCCGAGCACCGCGGAGCCGGGATCACAGCTCGCGGGTCGCGCGCAGATGCCAGGATTCGGCGCAGCGGATTTTGGCTCGCGCGCAGGCGTCTGGATTCAGGGAAGCGGATCTTGGCTCGCGCGCAGGCGTCTGGATTCAGGGAAGCGGATTCTGAATCGCGCGGATTTCGCGCCATTGCTCGGAAACGCACGCGGGATCCGGCAACGCGCCGAGGTCTTTCGTTCCGGGCGCGCAGAGATAACCGACGTGCAGGTGATCCGCCGCGTAGTCGATCGCGAGTACGTCGAAGCCGCTGCGCGCAAGATACGCTCGCATCGTCTCATCCGTGAGGTAATAGGGGTGATCGATCTTGATCGCCTCCTCCACCGAACCGTTGCGCCGGTAGGCGGCCCGGAAGTCCACGATGTCGACGAAGAACAGGCCCCAGGGCGAGATCAGATCGCGGATCTTCGATAGCGACAGCGACACGTCCAGCAGGTGATCGACGGTCTGGCACAGCACGACAAAATCGAATGTCGCGCCGCCCGAATCGTAATCCTCGACGAAGCCCGTCACGGTTTCGAGACCCAGCTTGCGCGCGACTTCGATCTCCAGCGGCGCGGGGTCGATCACCGTGGCGAGAAGATCGAATCGCTGCTTCATCACATGCGCGACAGCGCCGGTCGACCCGCCAACGTCGAGCAGGGTCTTGCAGCTTCGCGCCCGCAATCTCGGCTCGATGAAATCCGCGCGCAGCGACGCGTACTCGCGCTGTTCGTTCTGGATCGATTCTGCGTCGATCAGCCGGCCGTGGTAGGCGCTCACCAGCGGTCGATATACGCCTCTGTAGAATTCCGCATAAGCGCTCGCGGTCATCACCGGATTCAGGAAGACGAGCCCGCAGCGAAGACAGGCGTCCGCGGTCGCCGGGTAGCCGTAGCGGTCCCGATGCACGAGCGTGGCGAATCGATCGCCAGCGCAGAGATTGCAACGCGCAAGGCGCGCCACGGGCTGCGACGCGTAGTCGTAAGCCAACGCCGCGATTCGCTGCCGCCGCTCTGCGGATGGATTCTTTGCGCTCATTCGGGCGCGTAGGATACCATCCCGACCAACCCGTCGCCTGCGCAATCGCCTAGCGTCTCGACGGCCTCGACGCAGGCGAATACGCAGGCGCGCACGCAGAAGAGAAATGACTCGGTTCGATACCCGCCAGCTATATCTCTCGAAACGACTGGGCGCGCTGCAAACCCACCCCTGCTGTTTCTTCCACATCGACGACTATCTGCCGGAAGACTTCTACCAGTCCCTGCGAGAAACCTTCCCCGACGTTTCGACCTACGAAAAAGACGACTCGAAGAAGAAGGCTTTCCGATCGTCCGTCGAGGCGGATCCATTCGACGCCTTCTGTGACGCGCACCCGGCGTGGCGACAGCTCGTGGATTTCTTCAGCTCGCCCGCGTTCACCGCAGACGCGCAAGAAGCGCTCGCACCGGCGCTGCTCGACGCGCGCGGTATCGAGGCGCGCCGCCCGTGGCTCGACTGTACGGGGCGCAAGATTCCAAACAATCCGCTTCACTACATCTTTCGGGAACCGATTCGAACGACCTTTCAGATCAGCCTGCTCCCAAGAGGCGGAGTCGTCGTTCCGCATACCGACGCACCGCGAAAGCTCGTCAGCCTATTGCTCTACTTCCGGGATCCTGATTGGCAGGATGCGTACGGTGGCGGGACGGAATTCTATGCTCCGCTGGATCCCGAGCGCGCACGCAGCTGGGCTCCGACGGACCGCATTCCATTCGAAAACTTCAAACTCATCGGCGCCGCAGGATTCGAGCGCAATCGGCTTTCTGGTTTCGTGCGCTCCGGTGCGTCCTTTCATGGTGTACCCCCGATCCAATGCCCGCCGGGCATGGCGCGTCGCGCGCTGCTGATCAACATCAAGCGACTCAAGTGGTCCAAACGCCACGATCCGTGACACCGATCATCGCCCGCATCAACGCGAGCCCGAAGCGGGCACCCGGATCGGGCCGAGCGCCGACTCGATCGCGTCGACGTCGGGAATTGGTCCCGGCTGGTAGCCGACGAGCGCCTCCGCGATCGCTTTCAGATGCGTGGGCGTGGTGCCGCAGCAACCGCCGACGATGCGCGCACCGGCATCTCGAACCAGGCGCGCGTAGCAGGCCATGATTTCCTCGTTTCCGCTGTAGACGATCTCACCGCCGCGCATCTGAGGAATGCCACAGTTGCCCTTCGCGATCAGCACGTCGGCGTCCGATCCGCTGCGTCGATATTTGCAGATGGTGTCGACGAGCATCGACGGCCCGGCGCCGCAGTTGGCGCCGAACGCGATCGGCTGGGGGTTCAGCGTCTGGATGAATTCTCTCGCCTTCTCGGGCGTATCGCCCATCATGGTTCGACCCACGGTGTCGAAGGTCATCGTCGACGTCACGGGCAGACCCGTGCTCGAAGCCGCCGCGACGGCGGCCTCGAGTTCGCCGAACGCGAAGATCGTCTCGATCCAGAGCACGTCCGCTCCGCCCTCCGCGAGCGCCTGCGCCTGTTCGGTGAACGTCGCCTCGGCTTCTTCGCGGGTCAGCGTCCCATAGGGCTCGAGCATCTCCCCGGTCGGCCCCATCGAACCGGCGACGACGACCGGACGGCCTGCGGCCTTCGCGGCCGCGCGCGCAATGCGCGCCCCCGCTTCGTTGATCTCGCGCGTCTGCTCTTGCGCGTTGTCGAGCTTGAGGCGGCAGCGATTCGCGCCAAAGGTATTGGTCAAGATGATGTCCGCGCCGACGCCGATGAAGCTCGCATGGAGTCGCGTCACGTTCTCCGGTCGATCGAGATTCCAGAGATCCGGAGCCTGGCCGGCGGGAAGCCCCATTCCCATCAAGTTCGTACCGGTTGCTCCGTCGGCCAGCAGATAGTCGCGCTCAGCGAGAAGTTCAGTGAGCAGGTTACTCATGGCTTCACTCCCGGATCGCTTCGGATCCCGCACGCCAGGCTTTTCGGTGCCGTTCACGATACCCGCAATCGCGGCGCGGAGCACCCGGTGCGACTCGGACCCGCGGGCGTCGCCGGCCCGCGCGCGAAGACCCCGAGCGAGATCGTCATCGGCGAGCGCAAATTTCGAATACCAGATCTTTTTCCAGATTGGCTCGACTACTATCCCCGCATCGTCAACTCGATCGATCGGGAGGCAAATGCGGTGAGGTCGCGCGCGCGCCTGACGACGCTCCTGGCGATAGCGGTGGTGCTGTCGCCCAGCGGGTCCCGGGCCGACGTCTTTCACCTCGGTGAAGTCGATGGACTCGTCGGCGTGACTCTTGCCTACGGGATATTGACGCGCACCGAGAGCCGCGATCTCGATTTCGTCGGCGTCGGAAATGGCGGAAACGCGCTCAGCGTCAACACCGACGACGGCAATCTGAACTACGACAAGGGCATCGTCTCCAACGGCGTCCGGGCAACAGGCGAGCTCACGTTGAAGTGGCGCAATTTTGGGGCGTATGTTCGCGGATACGGTTTCTACGATTTTGAAACCGAACTCGGAAATCGCGAGCACGCGGCACTCAGCGCCGAGGCCAGCGATCTCGTCGGCAGCGACGCCGATTTCCAGGACTATTACCTCAGCGCGGCTCTCGACGTAGTCGGCGTCCCCGTGCAGGTGCGGGTTGGCAACCAGGTGTTGAACTGGGGCGAGGCTGGCTTTCTCCGCTTCGGAGTCGACGTCATCAACCCGCTGGATCTCATCGCGATCTCGCAGCCGATGACGACGTCGCGAGACGCTTTCGTCCGCCAGGGCATGCTGTGGCTCGCAGCCAATCTCACCGAGACCACCGCGATCGAAGCCTTCTATCAATACGACTGGGAGGCCGTTCAGACCGCACCGGTGGGTTGGTATTTTTCGGCCGACGATCTGATCGGCGGCGGGGCAACCGGCCAGGCGTTCGACGGATTCGGCCAGTTTTCCGACCGGGGAACGGATCTCGACGCATTTTTCGGTTTGACACCGGGGACCCTGGGCTTCGACCGCGATTTCATGCGGATCCCCTCGGCGGGCCAAGACGAACCCGACAGCCAGGGTCAATTCGGATTCACCGTCCAGTCGTACGTGCCCGCCCTCAACGGCGCGAAGCTCGCGCTTCACTTCGTCAATTATCACGGCCGCCTGCCGCTCATCAGCGCGCGAACGGCAAACCAGCGCGCGATCGACGAGACCGCGGATGCGGCGGTCGACCTGCGAGCCGCCGCGCTCGCGTTGGACGCGGGAATCCCGTTCGCTGACGCGCGCGCCATCGAAGAAACGCTCACGGTCGGCGGGCTCGCGAACCAGACCCGCTATTTCGCAACCTACCCCGAAGACATCCAGATGCTGGGTGCGAGCTTCAGCACCGCGACCTTGCGCACCGGCACGCTGATCTCCGGCGAGGTATCCCACCAGTTTGGCTGGGAGGTTCAGATTCCGCGGGAGCAGGTGCTCGTGGCCGCGCTCTCGCCGATCCAATTCACCGACGATTTCAGCCAAACTCCGCTCGGCGGATATGGCGCGAACGAGGTCGTCAAGGGCTTCGTGAAAGCGGACAAGACGCAGGTCTCGCTCGACGTGATTCAGCTCTTCGGGCCGCGCCTGGGAGCCACAGAGACATTACTGGGGTTCGACATCGGATGGGTGCGCTTTGGTGATCTCCCGAACAGCCATCCGGCGAACAGCGAGTCCTGGGGCTACCGATTGACCGGCAGCATGGCTTACGAGAGCGTCTTCGGCGGGATCGGCGTGCGACCTCTCGTGGTGTGGACCCACGATTTCAAGGGCACCAGCGCGGGCCCTGGAGCCGCGTTCATCGAGAAACGCAAATCCATCACGGCGGGCCTCGGCTTCGAGTACAACAAGCAATGGACCGCATCGCTTTCCTACACCGCGTTCTTCGACGGCACTCCGACCAACCAGCTCGCCGACCGCGACTTCATGCGCTTCAACCTGATCTTCTACTACTAGGAGCAGGAGGCCTCGCCGCGTGACTGGAATCTGGATCTCGCTACCCCTGATGGTTCTTGCGACCTTCACTTCGTTTGCCGCGCGTGGTGAGGTTTCTGCCGACGAAGCACAGCGACTGTCCGCAGAACTCACACCGCTTGGCGGCGAGCGCGCCGGCAACGCAGCGGGCAACATTCCCGAGTGGACCGGCGGCATCATGGCGCCGCCGTCCGGCTACAAGCCGGGCGACTCGCACCCCGACCCTTTCGCGGCCGATTCAGCTCTCTTCACGATCAGCGCCAGCAACTGGGAGCAGCACGCCGCCCAGCTGACGGATGGACAGAAGGCGCTCTTGCGCGCCCACCCCGAGACCTGGCGAATGCCCGTCTATCCGACGCGGCGCTCGGCCTCGTATCCGAGCTGGGTCTACGAGGCAATCGCCTCCAATGCGACGCGAGCTCGGGTGATCATGCAGGGTAAAGGCGGGGTCGCGAATGCGACAGTCAGCTCGCCATTTCCGATCCCCAAGAGCGGTGTCGAGATCATCTGGAACCACAACCTGCGCTGGCGCGGCGTCTACGTGCAACGCAACAACGGCCTGGCCGCGGTGACGCGACATGGAAATTATCGAATCGTGCTTTCCGCCCAGGAAATCGGCCTGCCCTACGGATCCCGGCATGACACCCCGTTCAAGCGCAAGTATCCGAACGTCATGTTCGCCGTGAAATCCAAGGTCATCGAGCCGGCGCTGCTCGCGGGGAACGGATCCCTGGTAATCGAGACCATCAATCAGACCGACGATCCGCGGAAGGTCTGGACCTACAGCCAATCCCTGCGGCGTGTCGTTCGAGCGCCGTTCGTCGCTTACGATTTCCCCTCGCCGAATACCGACAACCTCCGAACCATCGACGACGTCGAACTGTTTCTCGGGCCGCCGGACCGCTTCGAGTGGACGCTGCTCGGAAAGCGCGAAATCTACATCCCCTACAACGCCTACCGGCTGAACAGCAACGCCGTGGCGCCGGAAGAAATCCTTCTCGCCCACCACATCAACCCCGACCTCACGCGCTACGAACTGCACCGGGTGTGGGTCGTCGAGGGTCGTCTCAAGAGCGGCGAGAAACACGTCTACTCGCGCCGCATCTTCTACGTCGACGAAGACAGCTGGCAGATCGCGGTCGCCGATCTCTACGACCTGGACGGGAAACTCTGGCGGGTCGCCGAAGCCCACGCGGTCAATTTCTACGAAGTGCCCGCGCTGTGGAGCACGCTAGAGGTCTACAACGATCTCAAAGTGCAGCGTTACCTCGTCTCGGGACTCGACAACGCACTCTCCCCGCCGCTGTTCGGAGAAACGACGGACCCGCGCGGCTTCAGTCCAAACGCGCTCAATTACTACATCCGCTGATCGCTCCTCTTCACCGATCGCCATCGGGACGTCCGCACAGTCCCCGCCGATTGCCAGCGTCTGCTGGGATAGAGACTCGATATCCAGAAGTTGCTACCTAATCACGGTTGCTGTTCGAATCACTCGATCGGCTGCACTGATCGCCCGGGAGCGCTGGGCTGCTCTCCCGCGCAATCGACCCGCCGGTAGTCGATCCCAGCGTATCAACATGGTGTATAATCTGCCGCGCTGACTCAAAGGAGCAGTTCGATGTGCTAAGCGAGGTCTCTTTGCTGATCGCTGAAGAAAACCCGACTGCAGCCTTCTGGAAGCATCCGCGCTTCGCCACGCTGAGCGTGCTCGGGCTGGCAGTAGCCGTCGCCACGGCACCGCTCATCTTCAACCGCGGCGCGACGTGGCTGATTGCCTGGTCGGACATCAGCGTGGCGCTGATCGGGTTCGCCACTGCGCTGAGGTGCTTTGCGACCTCTCGACGACTCGGGGGCCAGGAGAGAACCACGTGGTTTTTCGTCAGCGCCGCCTACATCTCCTTCGCGCTCGCACAAACAGGCTGGTCGATCTACGAGCTGGTCCTCGGCATCCCAAATCCCATCGGCACTCCTGCCGACATTGTGTACCTGAGCGCTCCACCACTTCTGATCATCGGAATCTGGTTCTATCGAACGAACCATCCGACCCGCGCGGCGGCCTGGGTCGAGCTCGGAAACCTCGGCATCCTCGTCGCTGCGATCTTCCTCGCGAATCGAATCCTGTTCAGCGATCTCCTCGAGGCATCGGGAATCACCGCAGAGAGCCCCTCCCTGCTCTCCCACGCGACGATCGGAATGGCAGCATTCATCTTCGCCCTGTTCAACATCTGTTTCTACATGCGCGGGCGCAGACAACTGGTCATGATGCCGCTACTCCTAGCGCTCGCAGCGATCGCGGTTTCCGACTATCTCAGCCTATACGAGTTCGCAGCGGCCAAGTACTCATCAGCGAGCTACGGGAACCTCGGCTATTTTTTCGCGGTTACCTCGGGTTACTGGGCGGCCTTCGAGCAGGACCAACTGCGCGATGTTCCCGATCTGAGTCACGCTGCGCGGGAAATCGATGAAGTCGCGCGCCAGTGGGAGACACTTCTTCCTCCGCTTGCGATCGCAGGACTGATGGCCGTCGCACTGACCCACCCCGAGAAGCTGACCGTGGACATCGCGCCGCACGCCGCCGGCGCGCTGCTCCTGTTCATCGCGGCGATTGCACTGCGCGACTGGTGGAGCCAGCGAATCGAGATCCAACTGCGCGAAGAGACGAGAACAGGTGCGGCGTTGCTTCACCAAAGCGAGCGCAGCCTGCTCGAGAAGAACGACGAACTGCTCGCCGCCAACCGCGAGCTGTCCAAGGAAGTGACCGCCCGAAGGCACGTCGAGGACGAGCTCCGCCATTCCCAGAAGCTCGAGGCGATCGGTCAGCTCACCGGTGGCGTGGCCCACGATTTCAACAACTTGCTCGCCGTCATCCTCGGCAATGCAGAGCTTCTGGAACAGACACTCGAACCCAAGAGCTCGCAGCGGATCTACACGCAGGAAGTCACCGCGGCTGCCAAGCGAGGCGCCGCGCTGACCGGGCGACTGCTGGCATTTTCGCGCAAACAATCGCTGGACCCGCGGCCGATCGAGGTCAACCGCCTGCTCCGATCGATGACCGGCCTGCTCGAGCGTTCACTCGGCGAGCGGATCCAGCTTCGCATCGAGCTGGGCGCGGACGTCGCGCCGTGCATGATCGACGCCGCGCAGCTCGAAAACGCGATCTTGAACCTGGTGATCAACGCGCGCGACGCGATGCCCAACGGCGGATTGATCACGATCGAGGCGTCGAACTTCTCGCTGGCCGCGCGCGGCATCGCGGATCATCCAGAAGGCATCGCGGGCGATTGCGTATCGATCGCGGTGCGCGACACGGGCACCGGTATGTCCGGCCCCGTGCGGGCGAGAGCATTCGATCCGTTCTTTACGACGAAGGATCCCAGCGCCGGAAGCGGACTGGGTCTCAGCATGGTCTACGGTTTCGCCAAGCAGTCCGGAGGACACGTCTCGATCGAATCGGAAGTGGGATACGGCACGGAGGTGCGCCTCTACATCCCGCAGACGAACCTGGCACCCGATCCAATCGAAGACGCCGACGCCCGCGAAGTACCGGCCGGGCGTGGAGAATCCGTTCTCGTGGTGGAAGATGATTCCGCACTCCGCGCGGTGATCGTCTCATTCCTCGCGGAAAAGCATTACCGCGTCGAATCCGCCGGCGACGGCTCCGAAGCCTTGGCGACCCTGGGCGAACGCGGACCGTTCGACCTGCTCTTGTCGGACGTCATATTGCCGGGAAAATACTCGGGGCCGGATCTCGCGGACGAGATTGCCCGGCAGCAGCCCTCGATCAAGATCCTGCTGATGTCCGGATATGCGTCGGACGCGCTCGAAAGCAAAGCGAATTTTCCGAGATACGCGAATCTGATCCAAAAGCCGTTTGGCATGAGCAAGCTCGCGCGCAGGATCCGCTCCGCTCTTCAAGAAGAAGAGGAAACTCCAGCCAGCTTCGGTTGACCAAGAACCCGGAGCGTCGAATCCGGAAAGTGCGGCCGATTGTTTCGTTTGAGTGCGCTATCGGGTCTTGTGCGCTTCCAGGCTCGCCAGCGCCGCAGCGACGCTTCCGCCGTGTTCATCGAGGAGTCGCGCGGCCTGCTCCGCGTTGAGCTGCGTCGTCGATTCGAGGATCCCGATCGCGCGCTCGCGCAACTTCTGCGAAGCCGGAACCAGGTGCGTCATGAGGTTGCCGGCCACGTAACCCAACCGCACCATGACGGTCGTCGAGAGCAGATGGAGGACCATCTTCTGGGCGAGTCCGGCTTTCATTCGGGTGGAGCCGGCGATCACCTCCGCGCCTGTATTCGTGATGATCGCGATTTCGGCGGCCTCGGCGAGCGGCGAGTTTCGATCGCAGGTGATCGCAATCCTGCGCGCGTCGCAAGCGTGCGCTGCTTCGAGACAACTGAGCACGAAAGGCGTATGTCCGCTTGCAGAGATCGCGACCAGCGCATCGCCCGGCCCGAGACTGCGCCGGCGCAGTTCGCAGGGGCCCGCATAGACGTCGTCCTCGGCACCTTCCACCGCCCGGGTCAGGGCCCGCGCCCCGCCGGCCACGATCGCCTGCACCCGACTCGGATCGATGCCAAATGTGGGGGGAAGCTCCGCTGAATCCAGCGCGCCCATGCGCCCGCTCGTTCCGGCGCCGACGTTGAACCAGCGGCCGCCTCCGCCAAGCGTGCAGGCGAGCACATCGACGGCCTTCTCGATGTCGGGCAGCGCCTCGGCGACTGCCAAGACGGCTTTGGCGTCTTCGGCGTGAATGGCAGCGAGAATCTCGGCCGTGCTGCGCCGATCGAGATCCCGCGTAGCCTCCAGTACTGCCTCGGTGGACCGGTTCCTCTCCATCCGCCATCGTTTCGGTCTGCGGTGCCGGTTCATGAATGCTTCCGGCAAAATCAGAGGGTGTGCGAATGAGCTTCTTTGTCACGCAAAAAACCCTCGAACGCCTCGAATGGAAACGAGTTCTCGCGATGCTCGGCGAGCGCGCGAGGACCCCGGGGGCGCGTCGTCGCTGCGCGCCGGAGACCGCGGACGGCGCAGAAGCGCCCCGATCGCTGTTCGAGTCGACGCGTCACGGGGTTCTCGAGCGTCTCGCCGAAACCGCGGAGGCCCGAAGCGTCCTCGCGTCGGGTGCGGCAGCGCCGATCGGCGGGAGCTTCGATCTCGAAAAGACGCTCGCGCGCGCGCGCAAGGACGGCGTGCTCGCCGCGCGCGAACTGCTGGAACTCGCCTCGACGCTCAGGATCGCACGCGACGCCAAGCGCTTCTTCGACGATCGCCGCGATTCGACGCCTCGGCTCGCAGAACTCGCGGATGTCTTGATTGAACACCGCGAATTGGAGCGCGACATCGAAGACAGCCTCGAACCCTCTGGCGAAATTCGCGACCGCGCATCGGCGACCCTCGCTGACGCGCGCCGAGACTCGCGCCGCATCGCCGGCGAGATTCAAGCGAAGGTGAGTCTCTACCTTCGCGACCCCGATACCACCTCTCACCTCTCCGACAACTACTACACGATTCGAAACGACCGCTACGTACTTCCCGTGCGCGCGGATTCGCGGGGAGCGATCCGCGGCATCGTGCACGATGCGTCGAATTCCGGGATGACGCTATTCATCGAGCCCGAGCCGCTCGTCGAGCTCAACAATCAGCTCAAGCAGGCGGAAATTGCGATCGAGCAGGAGACCCTGCGAATCCTGCGCAAGCTCTCGCGTGCGGCGGGCCTCGCGGCCGACGAAGTCGCGGCGAACGTCGCAACCCTCGAGATCATCGACCTCGCGTTCGCTCGGGCCGACCTTGCCGAGGAACTCGATGCCGTCGCGCCCGAAGTCGGAGACGAGGGAATCTTGCAGCTTCCCCAGCTCCGACACCCTCTGCTGTCACGCGACCAGATCGTTCCGAGCGACGTACAGCTCGGTACGGGCTTCACGGCCCTGATCCTTTCGGGGCCCAACGCGGGCGGCAAGACGGTTGCCCTGAAGGCGGTCGCACTCGCGGCGCTCTTCGTCCGGGCCGGAATGCACGTGCCCGCCGCCGCGGGCGCTCGCGTCGACCTATTCGACGAAGTGCTCACCCTCATCGGAGACGAGCAGGATCTCAGCGAAAATCTCTCGACGTTCTCCGCCCACATGGCGAACCTCGCGGAAATCACCCGCCGCGCGACGGATCGCTCGCTCGTCGCGCTCGACGAGATCGGCGTCGGGACCGACCCCGGCGAAGGAGCTGCGCTCGGACAGGCAGTGCTCGAGACGCTTGCCGATCGCGGCGTGCGCGTGATTGCGACCACCCACTACAACCTGCTCAAGGAGATGGCCGAGGTCGATGAACGCTTTGCAAACGCGAGCGTCGAGTTTCACCCTGAGACCCTGGAGCCCACCTACCGACTCCGGATGGGATTGCCGGGCGCGTCCTCGGCGACGTCGATCGCAGCCCGGATGGGACTCGATCCGCGCGTGATCGCGCGCGCAAACGAGTTATTGGATCGCGAAGATCGGCAACTCGATCGCATGCTGGCCGAACTTTCCGTGAGTCGATCCGCGCTCGAAACTGAAAAGCGCGAGATCGCGCAGCTGCGGTTGGAAACCGAAGCCGTGCGAGACGAGCACCGCGAGAAACTGGAGAAGTTCCAAGCCAGACGCGACAAACTCTTCCTCGAGATGAGAGGCGATCTCGAAAAGTCGTTCCGCGAGGCGCACGAGCAGGTCGCCGCGGCGATCCGGGACCTGCAGCGCGGCGGCGCGCGCGAGGCAGCCGCGGCGCGCGGAAAGTTGCAGGCGATCTCCGACGCGGCCGAAGCCGCACAGCGCGACGCGGGACTGGAGTTGCCGGTCGCGAGCGCACTGAACCCGATCGACTGGTCTCGGGCCTGCGTCGGCGACTCGGTTGCGATCCTCGGCGGGGGAAACGGAGTGCTGTCGGCGTTACCCGACCAGCGCGGTCGCGTGACCGTGCGGCTTGGCAGCGCGAGAATGTTGGTTCCGATGGAGCGCGTCGGAGCGCTCGAGCCCTCCGAGGGCCCGAAGCGGACCCGTCGCGAGCCGCCGCGGATCAGCGTCACGCGCGCGGGCCCCGGCAATCCACGAACCGACGCATCGGACGAGATCGGAGTCGACGCCGATCGCTGCGATCTGCACGGCCTGCGGGTCGATGAGGCACTCGATCGCCTCGCGTACGCGCTCGACCGCGCCGCGTCGGCCGGCCGCCCTTCGCTTGCGATCAGCCACGGACGCGGAACAGGCACCCTGCGCAAGGTGGTTCGCGAATATCTCCGCGACTGCCCGTACATCTCGCATTTCTGCACCGCCGCGCAGCAAGACGGTGGCGATGGCGTGACGCTGGCCTACTTCCGTTGAGCGGGATGTGAAACGCGATCAGGCCGCAGCGCTTCGCACGATCGGACCGAGATCTTCCTCGACTTCGCTCGCCGCGCGATTTCCCGATCGGAGCGCTGCGTTCCAGCCGGGGCCCATCAGATAATCGCCCGCGAAGTAGAGGCGCCTGCCGGCGCTGCGCCGATCGGCCTGGATGCGCGCAAACTCCGCTAGTTCCCGGTAACGACCGACATCGAATCGCGGCACAGCTCGCTTCTCCCGCAACACCTCGGTGAAGATCGCAGCACCGTGGATGCGCGGGAGGATGCGTCCGAGCGCATCGACCAACTCCTTGCTGACCGTCTCGTCCGGCGCGTCGAAATACGCCGCGCTCCACTTGGCGGTCGCGCGCAGCAGCGCCAGTCCGCGCCCGTCAGGCACCCGTCCGCCATCGATTCCCGGCTCGAACAGGACCGTTTCGAGTGGCCAACCTGCGGCGTGCGGAAATTGGATCTGCTGCGGATGGGCGTGGAACGGTCGCCGCAGCGCGATCGCCACCGAAAGCTCCGGCGCGTAGCGAACCTTCGCAAACGCATCTCGTTCCGCGAGCGAAAATTCCGAACCCGCGAGCGCGGCCGCCTCGGGAGCGGGAACCGCGAGCACGATGGCGTCCGCCTCGCCGAGGCGTTCGCGCTCGGAATCTCGAACGCGGAACCGAATCCCGCCCCCATTGCGGCTTTCGACCTTCGTCAGACGAACGCCGAAATACGACGGGACGGCCGATGCCGCTCGATCGATGAATTCCTGGGACGATGAGCGCAGCAGCGCGAGCCGCTCGCCGGCGCCCTCTCGATACTGCTGGAGAAACAACACCCGGCTCGCCTCGTGCTCGTCGGCGAGCGAACTGCGCGCAGCGAGCGGCCCCATCCAATTCTCCATGACGCGGCTCCCGAAATACAGCCGACCGAAATCCGCGAGGCTCCGATCGTCGAGGCTCGCTGCGCGCTCGGGCCGATCGGGATCGATCCGATCGCCGTAGCGGGCGTCGAGGCGCGGCAACCGCAGCAGGCGGATCGCCTCGTAGAATCGGATTCCTGGAACGCGCGCAACGCCCAGCAGGCTGCGAGAATCAAAGACCTGGACCCGATCGCGGTGCGCGAGGGTGTTCACGATGGGCCGCGGGGGCAGGAGTTCCGGAAGATCGAGCTCGCCGATCCAGCGCAGCAGCGCCCGGTCGGCGGCGCTGACGACCGCGCCCGAGCGCTCGATCGTAAACCCGTCGCGCAGCGTCGGCCGCGCGCGCCCGCCGGCTCGCCGCTCGGCGTCGAACAGCGAAACCTGGTATCCGCGCCGCGCCAGCCGCCAGGCGGCCCCCATTCCGGCGATCCCAGCACCGACCACTACGACCGACTTGGTCGCCATGCGTCGCAACCCCCCCGCGTCGACCCACTCCGAGCCGGACACTAGCAAGGCGGGACGGGCGGCAAGTCGCGTTCGCGGACCGCGCGAACCGCTCGGTGGACATTCGGTACACAAATTGTGTCACTTTTGGGGCCGGGGTTGCGCACGAGCTGCCGCTTCTCGTTCTGATGTGTGTCAAAGACCACATCTTTTCAAGCAGTTACGAGATGCTGGATCCCGCGGATCGGATGGCACGCGACTTGCTCTAGCCATGGATCGTACGGCGAACGGATTGTCCTAGCGCCCGGACTGGCAACCCCTCCCGCCTCACTTTGTGTGGCGTGCCGGTCCGGGCGTATCCGTTTGTTCCCTCCGACGCGCCTCGCTTCGGCTGGATACCACGACCCGATGCGTCGACCCGCAGTCCCGCAAAACCTGGCGCGCGATTCCCGCCAGATAGATCGAACCCGAAACGCACAGCAGATCCTGCGCGCCGAGTTCTTCCCGAGCGCTGCGAATGGCAAGATACGGATTCGGCAGCAGTCGAATCGATGCCGCGGGAGCCGCGATGCGGATCGCAACCGCAACCTCCGCGGGCGACAGCGAGCGAATCGGCTCCGCGCAAGTCACGCTGATCGCGTCCGCCTCGGGCAACAGCTCGCGCAAGATCGCGCCGACGTCCTTGCCGGCGGAGATCGACAGCACCAGATGGGACCGCCGGCGCGGAATTCCACGCAGCACGGCGGCAAGTGCCGCTGCGGAAGCTCCCGTGTGGGCGGAGTCGACCACCAGCCACGGAGAGCGTCCGAGCAGCTCGATTCGCCCAGGTAACTCCGCGGCCGCGAAGCCGCGCTGCGCGGCCGCGATCAAGCGCGCACCCTGCGCGATCCCGGGCGTGCGAGCCACGCAGGCCAGCGCGAGCGCGGCGTTGTGAGCTTGATGAGTGCCCAACACGGAGATTCGCGCATCGACCCGCAGCGATCCGTCGCTCAGGCGGACCGACTGACCCTCGAGATCCTGCTCGAGCACCTCGAAGTTGAAGTCCCGCCCGAGCCGCGCGAGCGGCGCTCCGATCTCCTTCGCTCTCGCCTCGACGCGCGCGGCGGCCTCGTCACGCAAGTCGCCGATCACGGCGGGGACGCCGGGCTTCAGAATGCCGGCTTTTTCGGATGCGATCGCGGCCAGCGAATTCCCGAGCTGTTGGGTGTGTTCGAGTTCGATGCTCGCGATGCACGTCACCGCCGCGGTGATCGCGTTGGTGGAATCGAGCCGCCCGCCAAGGCCGACTTCGAACACGCATCGATCCAGTTTCGCTTCGGAGAAGAGCAGCAGGGCGACCGCCGTGAGCGCATCGAAGAAACTCGGCGCGTGGCGGGGATCTTCTTCCCGCAACGCGTCGATGTGCGGCGCAACCCGGTCGACAGCGTTGGCTAGTAGAGCGCCAGCGACTTCGCGCCCCTCGATCCGAAAACGCTCGGTCCAGCGCTCGAGATGGGGTGAGGTGAACGTTCCGACGCGCTCGCCGAGGGCGCCGAGCAGGGATTCGACCATCAGCGCCGTCGAGCCCTTGCCCTTCGAGCCGGCGATATGGACGACCGACAGTTCGTTCTGGGGATTCTCCAATCGCGCGAGCAAACGCCGAATGGGTTCGAGGCTGAATCGCGAATACGGGGCGTCGCGCTCTTTTTCGACGTTGATGAGTCCGGCGAGGTACGCGCTGGCTTGCGCTTCCGAACGAATTCGCCGGGCTCGCTTCGAACCGGACATGGCGGTCGGACCCTATCGGCCAAGAGTCAAAAAAAGGCGGGACAGCCTCGTGACCACCCCGCCAAATTCTTCGATCCCGTTGGGATCATTGAGCCATGTAGCGCTTCCATTGACGGTATTCCTTGACCGCCGGATTCGCCGATTCGGTTGCGGGACAGAAGAACTTCACCGCGTGTCCGCACTCCCGGCAGATCTTGTAGCAAAAATTGAACCCGTCGATCTCGCGAGTGCTGCCCACCAACTCTCGGTTGTCGTCGTTGCAGCAAATTGCGGACCGGGTCGGAGAGATGATGCGCTTCGGATACTCGTTGCTCGGAGTTTCATCGTCGACGTACTTGATGATGTTCTTCATCACGCGATTCGCGCGCGCGTCGGGATTCTGCTTGCGGATGTTGCTACCGATTCGTCTCAAAGACTGTTCCTCGTACCTGGGTTTTCCTCGTCGAGTCGGGAGCTGCTGTCCGCCTCGTGAGGGGGCTGTGTTGTCGATCTTCGGAGGCACACGGTGCGAGTCGCCCGTGTCCCGGGTGGTGGCGTCATCGTTGGCCGCTACCTCGATTCGAACGCGAAAGGGGCGCCCGGACGCATCCCGGTTCCCCTTTTTCGCGCCCGCAGCGCGGAACCCCCAACGGACGCTCCAATAAAGACGCCCTCAATAGACGGTCCGAGTGATCGAACCGTTCGGCTCCAAGCAATTCCGGAACCCCCGGATGGGGCACAGCGCCGGAACCTCCGGATGGGGTACAGCGGAGGAGAAGGTCGGGGCGCACATTCGATGCTTCCGGTGTTTCCGATCTTTCTGATCTTTCTGATCTTTTGGCGGGAGCCACCGATGTGCCAGGCACCTGCACGGGCGCGTAACTATACCAGAAAGCTCGTTTTTCACCAGATCCAGCGCGCTGATTTCTCGATAAAACGCTGTTTTATCGAAAACTGAGCTCTCGAACAGACCCGAGCACGCTTCAGGCTCGCTTTGCCCTGACAAGCCGGAGCGGCCGATCCTCGACCCGCGCGTCCGCGCCCTCCCCGGTATGCCAGCCGTACACGGAACGAGCCTGGGCGGCCCGGCGCTGCGCGGCCGCCCGGTCCATCACCAGCCCGTAGTCGGCAAACACCGCCTTGAGCGCGTCGAAGTTCTGCTCAATCGTGGTCCGCACGGATTCGAAGCCGTGTTGCACGGTCTGCGAGCGCTTCCAGAACGCCAGCGGGTTCATCGCGAAGAAATTCGCATCCCGCTCGCGGGGTTCGAGCAGGACGATGTCGCCCTGGAAGCGGTCGTCTGCGAGATAGCGCTGGATGCCGAGCTTGAGCCGGGAGTGGAGCAAGGTCCGGAAGACCTGATTGAGGATCACCGTGAAGCCCCGGTCGGACAGATACCGACCATCGGCGAAGTACGCAGCGCCCCCGTCCGGCGCATCGACGCGGTTCAAGAACGGGCGGAACGGGTTGTAACAGATGATCAGGTCGGCGCCCTTCTCGATTGCAATGTCGATGTTGGCCGTGTGCCGGACTCCACCGTCGACGTAATCCACGCCGTTGAGTCGCGCCGGCTTGTAGAACACCGGCAACGCCGAAGACGCCTGCACGGCCTGAGAGATCGTGAGTTCCGCGTTCTCATCCGCGCCAAAGATCGATCGCTCTGCGGTGTCGAGGTCGCATGCGGTGATATAGAGCTGAAGACCCCGCTTGCGCGCGAAGGCTCGAAATTCGTTTGGCATGTGGATGCGATCCAGGTTGCGCCGCAGCCAGCGCTCGATGCTCGAATTGTCGAAGAAGCCGCTCGGAAGGTGATTCAACAAGGAAGGTAGCTCGCGCCTTGGCGAGACGTGATCGAGCACGCTCAGCACCACCGCCTCGAACCGCGTGTACGACGGGTGCCGCGCGAACTTGCGCACCGCTGGCCCAACCGACGCGGGTAGGTCAGGAAGCGCACGCGCGAAATCGAGTCCAATGCTCGGCAAGAAGGTCGCCACGTCGTAGGCGAACCTCGCGGGCCGGATCGCAAACTCGCGGAGGTTCGGATTATAGAAGTCGATTGGCCGCAGCTGTTCGAAGCGCGTGCTGGTGCCGTCGAGCACCTTGATCATCTCATCGGGGGTGATCCCGGCAGCCAGGGATGCCGATAGCAGCGCGCCCGCGGACAGCCCGACGTACATGTCGAGTTCGGTGATCTTCCGACCCACGAGGAAGTCGTTCAGGGCCTTGAGGCCGCCGACCTTGAACGCACCACCCGAGACGGCGCCGCCCGCGAGAACCAGCGCGACCACTGGATCCCGCTTGCGCGGCCGATTGCCGCCTTTCCGAATCAGCGTCAAACCCACGCAGTCACCCCTGTGGCGATCGAAGCCATTGCAGCTTCATCGGCATTTGGCGGGGGGAATCTCAGCCGTTCTGGCGCGACCAGCGGTCTCGGAGGGAATGCCGACTGGACGCTGACGCGCCTGCGCCGAGCTAGGGTATCGTCGAGCGCCTCCGGCGTCGATATCGTCGAGCGTTTCAGGCGTCGATATCGTCGCCGACGGCACCGAAAGAGCCAGCTGCGCGGGGCGCGGAAGGAAGGCAGCCACTCGATGAAGCGAATAGGTGAAGATGAAGCGAATAGGTGAAACCCTGCAGTCGGCTTCGCGCATCGCGCGCTCGATGGCCCTGGCGGCGCTGGTGATCTGGGCCGCGCCCGGCGTGGCGCTCGGCCAAATCGATCGGGAAATCGAAGCCGAGGTCGAGCGCCAGGAGGAACTACAGCGGGTTCAGGGCGAAATCGACGCGGAACTCAAGCGCCAGCAAAGGCTGCAACGCTCGAGGGATTCAGCGGAGCTCGAACGCGTACCCGACGGGAGTGCCGCTCGCGACGAGGATCTCTCGGAGCGCGCCGACCCGCGGATCGCCCCGAAAGCACCGGCCGACCGCGATCTGCCGATCGCCATCTTCGACTCGGAGGAGATCGAGCTGCCGGCGGGCAGTTGGGGTAACAGCGCCGCGCTGATCGTCATCAAGCGAAGCCTCGACGCGGACCGCGACGGCAAGCCCGAGCAGATCCGCTACGTCGACAAAGTCACCGGCGAGATGATCCGACAAGAAGCCGATCGAGATTACGACGGCAGGATCGACACCTGGCACACCTACACGGGCGGATCGCTCGACGTGCGCACCCTCGACACCACCCACGACGGCCGCGTCGACACCTGGGAGCGGTATCGCGCTGGACGCATGATCGAACGCGTCATTGATCGCAATGGCGACGGCTCCAACGACGCCTTCTACACCTATTCGGACGGCTCCCTCGTCGAGGAGACCCACGACCGCAACGACGATGGCCGCACCGACTTGATCGCCACCTACCAGGATCGCCACAAAATCCGCAGCAAAGAGGACCGCAGCGGAGACGGTCGGATCGATACCTGGACCCACTACACGGTCGTCAACGGCGCGGAAGTGCCGTCGCGTATCGAGCGCGACAGCAACGATTCTGGAAAGATCGACATCATCGAAACATTCGAAACATCGTCGGGGAAATCGATCATCGCAACGCGCGAAGAAGATTCGGACGGGGACGGCGCGATCGACGTGACGTCGATCTACCGCAATGGAAAACTCCACCGACGAGAATTGGCAGACCCGGCGCTCGCCACCGACTAGGTCCCTGTTCGCGCCGGACCCGGCAGACGATCTCAGTGATCTTCGACTTCGAACTCGATCGATTTGCGCTGTCGATCCCGGAATTCGCGGATTTTTTCTCGCTCGACGAGCAACTGGAGCTCTCGATTCTGTTTTCGAATCGCGTCGAGTTCCAGCGTGAGCTCTCGGCCATCCAGGCCCGCCACGCCGAATTCGAGATCGAACTCGGTAAAGCCTTCCGAGCCATCGGTGACCAGCGCCGTCACGCGTACTCGATTGACGCCTTCGCGAACCGGAACGTAGCCCGAAAAACTCCCATCGGGCATCAAGCGGACATCTTCAGACATCTCGCTGGTCGTCAGATTCGTGAAGACCACGTCTTCGATACTCGAAAATGTCACTCCCTGCAGATAGGTGATCACGTCGCCCGGATTCCGGACGGCGGTAAAAGTTCCCTGCGTGATGAGTGCCATTTCGGTGGCAGCCACGGGATTGTCGAGCGCACCCAGCCCGAGCGCGTAGGCGTTGATGGTGATGCCCGCCTTGCTCGCCACCCGAGCGGCACCGAGCGCAGCCTCGATATCGCCCGGATCAGACTCTCGAGACGACCCGAATGGAAATGACGGCACGCCATCGGTGAGAAACATCAAGAACTTCTTGGCGTCCGGTCGCGGCACGCTCCTCGCGCCGTGCAGACCCGCTAGCTCCGCCACCGCCAATCGGACCCCCGCGGCGAAGTCGGTGCCTCCGCGCGGCCCCCGCGCGAGGATGTTCTGTAGCGCGGCGCGCACCTGGCGAAAATCGCTCGTCAACGCAACCTCGACCCAGGCGTCCTGTTGCCCGTAGGCGGCCTGCCGAAGCGTCACTGGGTTGACTTCGCCTCCAAAACTCAAGACTCCGACACGCATTTGAGTAGAATCGAGTTTCTGGACCAGCGCGGCGGCGGCGGCGACCTCGGCAGCGAGAATCGTGTCGTGGGGATCCGTGCTCCACACGTCGGGCGAATAGCGCCCAGACGGAACCTGCTCCGTGTGAGGGTTGAAGCCGACCTCACCGTCGCCGTCGACGTCGGCACCGCTCGCCGCTTTCGTCGAACCCGAGATGTCGATCGCGATCATCACGTCGATACCCAGGGCGCGCTTGCCCTCGGCGAACGCGCTGCCTCGGATCGGCGCCTGGTGGACGCTGTTGTGAACCGGATCACCGCCTTTCGGCTCGTCGATCACGACGTGAACCGC